>NZ_JANGEX010000005.1:0-223681 GCF_033792225.1 Microbacterium sp. LRZ72 | reverse complement strand
TATCACACGCCTGCTGCGACAGGCGTCGAGCGGTGTCCTTTCACCACCGCAAGGTTCAAGAGCGCCTCGTGGCGCTCGATGTCCGTGAGCCACAACGCATTCGGCCGGTCGGCGGTGAACACGCGCTGCACGTGGTCGTCGTGGACGGCGGGGCCTGGCCGGCGGTGCTTCTTCCGACCTTTGCGGCGGTGCGCAGCGGAGAACATGCCCTCCTGAGAGCACACCCGCCACACCCGCCGCTCCGACACCGCCCACCCGTCGTCGATGAGTTCGTCAGCGACGAGCCGGTACCCCTGGCAGCGATCTTCGTCCCACACGTCCCGGGCGGCGTTGATCAGATACGCCTCCTCGAGATCACGCTCGCTGACGGGCCGGCGCAGCCACTGGTAATACGCCTGCTTGGAGAAGCCGAGCACCCTGCACGCCACCGCGACCGACACCCGCACAGGGGTATCGGCCGCGGCCAGTTCACGGACGAGCGGGAACACTATTTTGGGGACGCCGACCCGAGCTTCAGGTTCGCCTGCGACAGATATGCCGATGCCTTCCGGAGCACCTCGTTCTCCATCTCCAGCTCACGGATCCGCTTCAGCATCTTCGCCTGCTCACGCTGCGCATCCCGGTCACCGGTGGCGGCGGGCGCGATCCCACGACCGGCGAGTTCAGCGTTGCGGACCCAGGACTGCAGCGCTGACTTCGAAATCCCCATATCCGCGCACACCTGCTTTTGCGACATTCCCTGCGTGAGCACGAGCGCGACCGCATCGCGCTTGAACTCCTCCGAATACTTCACCGGCATGACAGCCATCCTTTCCCGCCCGATCCCTCAGATCAAAGCAGTCCCGGAGTCAACCGAACCATCAGCATTCCCAGCCGGACCAGGCGTCCGGACAACCGTCGCTGATGCCATAAGCGATGCATTCGCGCGCTGGGATCGCTCGCATCTGTCCGTATTCACCCTTGCCGACGGTCGGGTGGTCACGGATGAGGAGACGGGCGCCGAGATGGCGACATCCGCCTTCGGGCCTCTCGTCGTGCCCGTCGATATGGCAAAGGCCAAGGTCACGCGACTGTTGGTGCCGGGTGATGAGTTGCAGTTCACCTTCGATCTCGGAGACAACTGGACCCACCGATGCGTGGTCGGTGACGAGAAGATCGATCCGATCGAGGTGCTGGGCATCCGCCCCGACTCCCCGCTGCCCTACTGGGGGAGGGGAGAGATTCCCGACCAGTACGGACGAGGTTGGGCCGACGACGATGGAGAGAGCCGGGCACCGATCGCACCCACGCAGCCGCACCCGATGCGTCTCGATGCCTGGCCTCCGCCTGACAAGGTGCCCGCACTCGACCTCGATGAAGTTCGCCGAACGATCGCGGCGGCCGATGCCACCGGCTTCCTCACGGCAGTCGCGGGACGCGAGGTCGATGACGTGCTGCACGACGTCGCGCAAGGGCTGGCGATGGCGCTGGAACAGCGGCGGAAGGATGCCGAGCCGATCGCGCTGTCGGTCATCAACCGGCTTACCTGGCGCGGCGCGGCCGATGACAGGGCGCTCGCCGATGACCTGGTGGCCCGGCTGCGCCGAGGGCCGCGACAAAGCGAGTGACGCGTGAATCAGTCGCGTTGCGTGATGCGCAGCATGCTATACTTGGGGGGTGATCAAGTCCTTCCGACACAAGGGCTTGCGAGCACTGTATGAGTCGGGGAGTGCCGCGGGCGTACAGCCACATCACGCGAAGCGACTGCGGATGCAACTCGCCGCCCTCGACACCGCGCACTCGATCGACGACGTCGACATCCCCGGGTTCCGACTCCATCCGCTGAAAGGCGGAATGGCGGGCCGGTGGTCGATCATGGTGAACGGCAATTGGCGGGTGACGTTCGAGTTCCGTGAAGGGAACGCATACGTCTTGGACTACGAGGACTATCACTGATGAGCGAGCTGAAGCCGATGCACAACCCGCCGCACCCCGGCGAGTTCATCTCCGACGTGTACCTCGAGCCGTTCGGCCTGAGCGGCCGCGAGCTTGCCAAGCAGCTGGATGTCGCGCCCTCGACGCTCAGTCGAGTGCTCAGCGGCGCGAGTCGAGTGACGCCGGAGATGGCGTTGCGGCTGTCGCGTGCGCTGGGACGCAGCGCGGAGAGTTGGCTCTCCATGCAAGACGCCCACGACCTCTGGATCGCACGCGGCACCCTCGACCTCGGCCGGGTCCACAAACTCGAGCTCGCCTCCGCCTGACTCCCACGGCAGACGCCGGGCCGAAGGGCGTGGCAACACAGTGGCAACAATTGAACCGAATCGAACACGATCGAGCCGGATGATGGGGCGGCCTGACCTGAGTAGATTCAACGATTCCACGCTGAGGCAACCGCGCGACACGTCGACGCGATGAGTTCAAATCCCACCGTCACCGCCATTTTCGAGTCCCGTCTCAGCCTGATTCAATCAGGTGGGGCGGGACTCGTTCCATTTCGTCGCCCTGCAGGTGGGACCGCAGCGTTGCCGATCGGGTTCTCACCCACCGTGCCCATCATGAACCGCGCCCGGTGTCTTCTCGAAGATCCACTCGCGCATCAGTCCTGCTTTCCTCCGTGCATGGCTGCGTGGATGCGGCGGTCAAGATCGTCGAGCTCGGCCATCACTTCGGATGCCGCCCAGACGCGGTCCTTCTTGCGCCCGGTGATCTCCTCGATGAAGGCGGCGCCGACCAGCTGGTCGATCGCCCTGTAGGCGGCCGTGGGGGAACCGGCTGCGGCTTCGATCTCGACGGTGCTCATGACGGGGTGGTCGTGGAACGCCTGGATGAGAGCAGCTGCCGCGGAATTCGCGCGTGGCTTCAGCTCTGCAGCCCAGAGTTCGGGCATGGCCTTCAGGTGGGCGATGGTCTCGCGGGAGCATTCGGCGGCCGCGCGCGCGGAGAGCGCGAACAGGTCGATGAGCGGTGCAGGGTCGCCGAGTCGATGGGAACCGAGGGCGGCGAAGTAGTCGTCGCGGCGGGCGAGCAGACCGCTGGCGAGGGGGACCACCGCGTTTCGGGTGACGCCTCGACGCCGCAGCAGGGCGGAGACGAGAGCGCGGCCGATGCGGCCGTTGCCGTCAGTGAAGGCGTGGATGGACTCGAACTGGGCGTGACCGATCGCGGCCTGCGTCATCACGGGCACGTCGTCCCGGTTGAGGTAGGCGATGAGGTCGTCCATCAGCGTGGGCACGCGCTCGGGTGACGGGGGAACGTGGAGTGCGCCCCGAGGGGAGTGGTCGCTGCCGCCGATCCAGTTCTGCATGTCGCGGAGGCGACCGGCGTAGTCGGCTTCCTGGAGGTCGTCGACCATGAGCGCATGGTGGGCGCTCAGGAGATAATCGAGCTCGAAGCGACCGCTTTCACCGACCTTGGTGATCAGCTCGTGGAGTGCGGCGGAAGCTGCGACCATGCGGGTGGCGGAGGTGTTGCCCTTGTTGCCGGCCAGTGCTTTGGCGTAGTCGCGGGCGGAAGCGTCGATGCGCTCGATCTTCGACGAGGCGGCTGACTCGGAGCGGACCATGAAGCGGCTGAGGGCGGCGGAGTGCCCCTCGGCGTCGGTGTCGGCCTGGGCGACAGCCAGCAGTGCGCGCTCGGTGTGGAGCATCACTTTCAGCGGCGGCATGTAGTCGAGCTCGCGGATGAACGGCGGGATGCTCGCATCCACCGACCGCATCATCCGGTCTTCACGGGTGCCACCACGAACCTGCTGCTGCCAGGGGAGCGCCTCGATACCGTGGGGCGGCCACCGCAAGATCCGCTCTTCGCCCATAACCGCTAGTTTATCCGCGCAAATCCCCATTTAGGATATATGAACGGTTATTTGCCGGAGCAAGTTGCCGAGTATGCCGGTCCGATGTTACGGAGCCACTTGCGCGACTGACGTGCGGGGTCGGCCTGTTCAGCGGCTCGAATCGTTCGGTCACCGCGCCGACGACAATCGCGCGTGCACGGCGCGGAGCGCACCGAGTGCGGCTTCGAGCGCGTCGCGCTGCGCGGGGTCGAGCCCGGCGATCGCCTCGTCGACCGGATGCCGCCACGCGTCCGAGATCGCGCGATGCTCCTCGAGACCGAAGGCCGTGGGCCGGATGTGCGACACCCGGCGGTCACCGGCATCCTTCTCTCGCGTGATGAGACCCCGCTGGGTCAGTGAGCGGAGCGCGGCGCTGACGTTCGGCTGACGCAGTCCGAGGGTTGCGACGAGCTCGCCGACGGTCGAGCCGGGGGCGTCGACGATCTGCTTGAGGAGGGCGACCTCAGTCGTGGGGATGGGGCCGCCGCCGGCGCGTTCGGGGGAGTGCCGGTGGATCGTCCATGCCAGTTCCCGCAACTCGACGCTCACCTCGGAGCGGGGTGCGTCCGCCGCGGACGCAGGATCGGGGGAGGTGGTCGCCATCGCAGGTCAGTTTAGGCGGAGCCGCCCGGTCAGAACGGCTGTGCCAGCACCGTGAGCACGTGGTTGGTCGCACCGATGTTGTCGAAATCGGGCAGCAGGCCCTTCTCCCAATCGCCGATCGCCAGGCAGGTGTCGACGACGAGCTTGCAGCGCTCGTACCGCCGCGCCGTGTACTCGGCGAACGCGGCCTCGTGGTCGTCGTGGGCGGCGAGGGTCTCGGCCAGCACGACCCCGTCTTCGATCGCCTGGGCCGCGCCCTGACCGAGGTGGGGTGTCACGGTGTGCACCGCGTCGCCGACCAGCACGACGCGCCCCTTGTGCCAGGGGGCCGCAGCGATCAGCGACTCCTCGGGTCGGAGCACGATGTCATCGTCCGCGACGTTCACGAGGTACTCGTCACGCACCCGTCCGGTCAGCCCGCCGTAGTGCGCGATGTGTCCCAGCAGCGCCTCCTTCAGATGCCCGCGCGGCGGACGCGCGTCGCGCGCCATCTCGGCGTTGTAGAAGAAATACGCCAGGTCGGGTCCGATGGGCACGAAGCCCGCCATGCCCTGCCGGCTCGCCTGCAGCACGATGCGGTCGATCTCGGGGGTGCGCGGCACATTCACACGGAACGCCGACTGGCCGATGTAGTGCGGTTCGATCTCGGCGCCCAGCACGTGGCGTCGCACCTGCGAGCGCACGCCGTCGGCGCCGACGACGAGGTCGAAGCGCTCTGTGGTTCCGCCAGGAAAGCGCACGGTGACGCCGGCGGCATCCGCTTCGAGGTCTTCGAACGTGGTCGAGTATCTGATGTCGACGCCGACCTCGTTCGCGCGCGAGGTCAGGATCTGGTGCAGGTGCGGGCGGGTGACGCCGTTCATCGGCGGAAAGTCGGACCCCTCGATCAGGGTGCCGGGCATGTCGCGCAGAAAGTTGCCGTCGGCGTCGTACATGCTCCCCCAGGCCGCCGCACCGTATCCGGCATCGAGGCACGCCTGCGCGCAGCCGATCGCGTCGAGGGCGCGGAGGGCGTTCGCCGGCTGGATGATGCCGACGCCGAAGACCGAGGAGTGCAGGTCGGCCTGCTTCTCGATGACCGTGACGTCGTTGCCGGTCGACTGAAGGGCGATGGCCGTGGCCAGACCGCCGATGCCGCCGCCGACGACCAGGATGCTGCTGCTCATTGTTCTCCGCCTCTACGCCGTTGGGGCCGCCGGGCCTCGTCGCTCCGGCTGCCGACGCAACGCTAGCGCCGGGCTCGAGCGCCCACATCCGCGGAGCATGAAACATATGGATGCATATATATGCAGCCATATCCGCGTGGCGCGGGTCACGCGGTGACAGCGACCGCCTCGTTGCGCCGCGGCGGCGCGCCGAGCCGGATGTCGGCCAGGCTCTCGAGCGGATAGTGCGCCGGGTAGGGAAGGGTGGCCACCCCGGAATCGATCGCGGCCCGGGCGACGGCCGACGACACGGCCCCGAGCAGGCGCGGGTCGAGGGGTTTGGGCAGGATGTAGCCGGGGCCGAAGGCGAAGCGTTCGCCGCCGTAGGCCTGGCACACCTCTCCGGGCACGGGAAGGCGGGCGAGGTCGCGGATGGCCTCGACGGCGGCGAACTTCATCTCGTCGGTGATCGTCGTCGCACGCACGTCGAGTGCGCCGCGGAAGATGAAGGGGAACCCGATCACGTTGTTGACCTGGTTCTCGAAGTCGCTGCGTCCGGTGGCGACGATGACGTCGTCGCGGGTGGCGTGGGCGACCGAGGGCAGGATCTCGGGGTCGGGGTTCGCGAGGGCGAACACGACCGGGTTGTCGGCCATGGTCCGCAGCAGGTCCGGTGTCAGCATCTCGGGCGCGGAGACTCCGATGAAGACGTCGGCGCCGTCGATCGCGTCCGCCAGCGAGCGGTGGTGCGTGTCGCGCGCGAAGGCCCGCTTGTGGGGGCTGAGGTCCTCTCGGCCGTGGTGGATCACCCCGCTGCGGTCGAGCAGGGCGATCTTCTGGGGATCGGCGCCGAGGCCGGTGAGCATCTTCAGCGTGGCGATGCCGGCGGCGCCCGCGCCCACGCAGACGATCCGCACATCGGACAGGGACCGGTTCTGCAGCTCCAGCGCGTTCAGAAGCGCAGCCGCGACGGTCACGGCGGTGCCGTGCTGGTCGTCGTGGAAGACCGGGATGTCGCACCGTTCGATCAGTCGCCGTTCGATCTCGAAGCAGGCCGGCGCAGCGATGTCCTCGAGGTTGATCCCGCCGAAGGTCGGCGAGATCGCGGCGACGGTGTCGACGAAGCGGTCGACGTCGGTCTCGTCCACCTCGATGTCGAACACGTCGACGCCCCCGAAATGGCGGAAGAGCACCCCCTTGCCCTCCATCACCGGCTTGCTCGCCAGCCCGCCGAGATCACCCAGCCCGAGGATCGCGGTGCCGTTGCTGATCACGGCGACCAGATTGCCCTTGTTCGTGTAGCGGTAGGCGTCGGCGGGCTCCTCCGCGATCGCACGTACGGGCTCGGCGACGCCGGGGCTGTACGCGAGCGAGAGGTCGCGCGCGGTTGCGGTGGGCTTGGTGAGCTCGACGCTCAGCTTTCCGGGCCGGGGCCACTCGTGGTACTCGAGCGCATCGCGGATCTGGTCAGATGACATTGATCACTCCTTGGGGGCGGACGGCCCCGAGCGTAGGGCGAGCGGACGCCGCGCGTCAGCGTGCGTGCGGTTCAGCTTTGCGTGCGAGCGCGCGCCGCTACACTCGCCCACGTGGTCACCGAGGGCACGCGCGGCGAACGAGTCGATGCCGTTGCGCGCGTGACAGCCGCGTTCGCGGCGGAGATCGACCTGCATGATCCCCGGGCTGCCATCTCGTGGGCCCGATGGCCCGATGTGCACGCGTTGGTCGAACATCTCGGCGCCATTCACCGCTGGGTGGCGCAGGTCCTTCTCACCGGGGCGGCAGCGCCACGGGACTCGTACTCCCCGCCCCCTGCCGGGGGTCTCCGCGCGTGGTACGAGGAGGGGCGCACCGCGTTGCTCGATGCCCTCGACGCGGTCGACCCGGCGACGTCCTGCTGGATCCTGGGCGATCGGGTGGGGATAGCGTCGTTCTGGGGCCGACGGATGGTGTTCGAATCGGTCAAGCACCTCACGGACATCCGCGCCGCGGGCGGTGGTCCTTGGCGAACAGCCGAGGAGCTGCGTGCCGCCGACTACGCGGACGGGATCGACGAACTGTTCTCGGAGTTCCTTCCGCGATCGCGACCCGATCTGGGGATGCTGCCCGGGCCGGTGCTTCTGCGGGCCACAGACATCGACCGCAACTGGGGCGTATCCCGCGACTGGACCGTGGGGGCCCAGACCGAGGCTGCGCCGGACGCGGCGTACGTCGAGGCGCGCGCGGGTGACCTCGCGCTGTTCGTCTGGGAACGCGCCGACCCTCTCCGCGACCCCGCGAGGTTCCGCGTGAGCGGAGACGCGCGGGCGGTCGCCGCGCTCCAGTCGGCGGCAATCCACCCCTGATTCTCGCTGCGGCTGCACTTTTCGCCCGGGGCGCCATGAATCCCTGGCGCCCCGGCCGAAAAGTGCAGCCGCAACGGGTGGTCGGCCCGCGGATGCCGCACGGACGGCCGCAGCGGGTGGTCGGCATCGCGGATGCCGCACGGCGCGCGGGTCGTCAGTGCGTGTCGAAGACCCACTGATACTCGGCGACCCGCGCGTGGATCGCATCCCACTCCGCCGGAGTCGGCGCCGCGGGGTCGGCGGCGGGCGGCAGTGAGCCGAACCGCAGCAGGCACGCCATCAGCAGCAGCCGGGCCTTCGTCGCCGTCAGGTTGCTGCCTTTCACGAACTCCGGCCCGGGGCCGCCGCCGACCATTCCCTCGGCGTTCCCGCGCGTGACACACACCACCGGCATCCCGCGCAGCACCGCGTGCCGCAGCGCGGCGGTCTCGGACTCGTTGCCGATCCCGAAGGGTGCCATGCCCTCGAGCACGAAGCCGGCGAGCGGGAAGGTCGCCAGGTTCTTCTCGACCCGCGCCCGGATCTCGACCTGCATCGCCGCGCTGTCGGAGAAGTCGTCCATGCCGTAGCGGGCATACTTGACGAAAGTCACCTTGGGGATCGCTGACTCGACGAGCAGGCCCTCGTCGTCCTTCACCTTCACCTCGACCTCAGCGGCGCCCTCCGCCGACCCGCGCACGCCGGATGCCGTCGCCGGCAGCTCGCGCAGGTTCACCGCCGAGCGGTGGGTATGCCGCTTCACCGGCCGATACGTCAGCATCGGGTCACCGGGTGCGCCGATCGTGCCGACGATGCCGCCGTGCCCGCCCGTCGCCGTGAACCCGCCCGGCCGGGCATCGGCTTTCTGCGCATCCCGCGCAGCGAAGATCTGCTCGTCCTGCACGAGCACCACGCCGACCGCATCCGCACCGTCGGCATCCGACCAGATCCGTGACCGGATGTAGGCCACGCCGTCGACCAGGTTGCGGTCGCCGTCGTTGCTGAGCGCGCCGTGGGGTCGTTGCGAGGCGACGCAGGCGACCGGCACCCGGGTGTCGATCAGCAGGTTGAGCCAGTACGCCGTCTCTTCGATGTTGGCGCTGTCCTCCAGCCACATCGCGGCGTCGTGATCGCCGGCATCGAGCGTGGACTGAACCGTGTTGGTGAGCCGCGCGAGCGTGGCCATCGCCGGCGCGTGCGCGAGGTGGTACGGGCGGTAGCCGAAGAAGTCCTCGCCCCGCTGCTCCGGCGGGATGTCGCCCTCACCGGCATCCGTTCGACGCTCTGACGGCAGCCCGTTGACGTACCCGCCCGACGGCGCGGCCCGCACGAAGTCGTACCGTGCCTTCGAGGCGAGCATGTTGTTCTGGCCCCGGTGGTCGAGGCCGAACCGGTCGATCTCCTCGAAGATGCGGGAGGCATCCGGGTAGAACGTCTGCCTGCTCTCTGCGGCTGCACTGAGGGGCTCGATCCCCTCCTGCTCCCATGCGGTGCCCTCGCGCGTGCGCGCCATGTACGGCAGCGCGAACAACCCGTCCTCGGGGCCGATGGTGACCTCGTAGACGGGTACGTCGGCCGTGCCCGTGCGCTCGGTCGTGAACTCGCCCGCTGCGGTGAGATACCCGTCCGGCGGCGCGTACAGATCCGCGGCGTCGGGCTCGAGGGGGTGCGCGCTGTACGCCTCGACGTAGACGGTCACCGGTGCGGCCAGGCGCTGCGGACGCACGATGTCGTGCCTCGGCGCCGTGCCGTCCGGGTTGCGGCGGGGTCGCAGGCCGTACTTGCGGCGCGCGAGGTCGCTGGTGACGAGCGGCTCACTGTTCTGCACCGTCGCGTTCGCGCCGCTGAAGACGACGACGCGAGGCAGCTGGTCGGTGGGCATCGGTGACAGGGCGGGTGCGTCAGAGGCCATGATCCAGTCAAGCACGCCCTGCCGACGCTCGAACCGCCGCGCCTGCTCGGCTGTGGCGGTTTGGGCGATGCCATAGCCACGAATGCCGGTAGACTGCATGCGCTCGGCACCAGTGCCGAGGTGGTCGACGGGCAGTGGTCCCGCCGGTCCGAGGCTTGAAACCTCCGGTTCCTTCATCAGACTCCGGAGGTCTTCTCATGTCTGCGACCGTTTCCGCACGCAAGCGATGGTGGGCGCTCGCCGTCCTCTCGCTCACCCAGCTGGTCGTCGTCCTCGACGGCACGATCGTCACGATCGCTCTGCCGCAGGCGCAGTTCGAGCTCGAGCTGACCGACGTGCAGCGTCAGTGGGTCGTCACCGCGTACGCGCTCGCATTCGGGGCGCTGCTGCTGCTCGGCGGCCGCATCGCGGACTACTGGGGGCGCAAGCGCACCTACCTCGTGGGCATGGTCGGGTTCGGTCTCGCGTCCGCCTACGGCGGGCTCGCGCAGAGCGGCGTGGAGCTGATCGTCGCCCGCGGGCTGCAGGGCGTGTTCGCCGCGATGCTCGCGCCCGCCGCGCTGGCGCTCGTGGCGGTCACGTTCCCGACGGGGCGCGACCGCAACATCGCGTTCGCGATCTTCGGCACGGTCGCCGGTGCCGGTGCGGCGGTCGGGCTCGTGCTCGGCGGCGTGCTCACCGAGTTCGCCGACTGGCGATGGTGCCTGCTGGTCAACGTCTTCTTCGTCGTCATCGGGGTGATCGGCGCCCTGGTTCTGCTGAGCGAGAGCAAAGCCGACGGCGACAACCGCTACGACTGGCCGGGCGCGGTCGTCGTGACGCTCGGGCTCGGCGCCGTGGTCTATGGCTTCAGTCTCGCCGAGACGGGCTGGGGCAGTCCGTGGACGATCGGGTTCCTCGCGGCCGGCGTGCTGCTGCTGGCGCTGTTCGTTGTCATCGAATCCCGGGGCTCGCAGCCCCTGCTGCCGCTGCGCATCGTCACCGACCGCGTGCGCGGGGGCGCCTTGCTGATCCAGGCCGTCGCCGGCAGTGTCATCATCGGCGCGACGCTGTACGTGACGCTGCACCTTCAGGTCGTGCTCGGCATGAGCGCGCTCTGGGCGGGCCTGGCGAGCCTTCCGATCCCGCTCGTGAGCGTGCTGCTGGCGCCGCTCGTGACGCGGATGCTGTCGCGTGTCGGCCCGCGTCCGCTGCTGATCACCGGACCGCTGATCGTGGCGGCCGCCCTGCTCTACCTCTCGCGCATCACGGCGACGGGCACCTACGCGGTCGAGGTCCTCCCGGCCCTGCTCGTCATGGGGGTCGGGATGTCGCTGCTGTTCGTGCCGCTGCAGAACGTGGCGCTCTCGCGCGTGGCGGCGCACGACATGGGCGCCGCCTCGGCCACGGTGAACTCCGCGCTGCAGATCGGCGGGTCGGTCGGCCTCACCGTCTTCACGGCCGTGTACGCCGGTGCGCTCGGGGGATCGGGGCAGTCGGCGACACCCGCCGCGCTGGCCTCTGCCTACGGCGCGACGTTCGTCGCCGCCGCGATCGGCATGGTCGCGGCCGCCGTCATCGCCGTCGTGCTCGTGCGAGGAGCGAAGGAGGATCTGCTGCCCTCCGTCGCGCGCAAGGAGCACGGGCGCGAGCGGGAGCACGCCGCGGTCTAGCATGGCGACGCATGACGACACGACTGCTGCTGCTGGCCGACACGCACATCCCCGGTCGCGCGCGGCACCTGCCGGATGAGGTGCTGCACGCGGCCGACGCCGCCGACCTGGTGATCCACGCGGGGGACTGGGTCGCGGCATCCGTGCTCGACGAGCTGGCCGATCACGGCGAGGTACTCGGCGTCTACGGCAACAACGACGGCGACGATCTGCGCGAACGGCTCCCCGAGATCGCGCGCCGCGACATCGAGGGGGTGCGCATGGCGGTCGTGCACGAGACCGGCGACGCGCGCCGCCGTGAGAAGCGCATGGACGCCGCCTTTCCCGGCACCGATGTGCTGGTCTTCGGTCACAGCCACATCCCCTGGGACACCGTCACCGAGGCCGGGCTGCGCCTGCTCAACCCGGGCTCGCCGACCGATCGTCGCCGCCAGCCCCGCTGCACCATGATGACCGCGGTGGCGGATGCCGGTGTGCTGCGCGACGTCGCGCTGGTCCCGCTCTGAGGCGGGGCGCGACGCGCCGCCTGCGTGCCGTGCAACAGCGAGCACGCCCCGACAGACTGGGGGTGGGCGGCGGTCTCGCTCGCCCGGACGAAAGGGTTCTCAGATGTGCACACGGGTCGTCTACCTCGGAGAAGGTGACCGGGTGCTCACCGCGCGGTCGATGGACTGGAACGCCGACATCGGCACCAACCTGTGGGTCTTCCCGCGTGGGATGGAGCGGGACGGGGCGGCCGGCCCCCGATCGCTGACGTGGACCTCGCGCTACGGCAGCGTGATCGCGACCGGCTACGACATCTCGACCACCGACGGGATGAACGAGGCAGGCCTCGTCGCCAACGCGCTCTGGCTCGTGGAGTCGGAGTACCCGGCCGCCGACGACCCGCGTCCGGTGCTGTCGCTCAGCACATGGGCCCAGTACGTGCTCGACACCTTCGCGACGGTCGCCGAGGCGGTCGCCGCCCTCTCGTCCGAGCCGTTCACCGTTGTCACGATGGGCATCCCCGGGCAGCCACGCCAGGCCACCCTGCACCTGGCCGTCTCGGATCCGACGGGCGACAGCGCCATCTTCGAGTACCTCGACGGTCGGCTCACGGTGCATCACGACCGGTCGTACCAGGTGATGACCAACTCCCCGCCCTTCGACGATCAGCTCGCCATCAACGCGTACTGGCGCGACATCGGCGGCACGGTCATGCTGCCGGGCACCAACCGGGCCGCCGACCGCTACGTGCGGGCCGGCTTCTACATCAACGCGATCCCCCAGGTGGAGGACCAGGCGATCGCGACGGCCGCGGTGTTCGGAGTGATCCGCAACGCCTCGGTGCCCTACGGCATCACGACGCCCGATCAGCCGAACATCTCGTCGACCCTCTGGCGCACCGTGGCCGACCACAAGGCGCGGCGCTACTACTTCGACTCGGCGCTGTCCCCGAGTGTGATCTGGGTGGATCTGGATGAGCTGGACTTCGCCGAGGAGGCCTCGACCCGGCGCTTCGTCACCGGCGAGGGTGAGCCGTCGGGGGCCGCGGGCGACATCACCGACCGTTTCGAGACCGCCGAGCCGTTCCGCTTTCTCGGGCCCGAGTGAGCGGTTTCGGCGCGCGGGTCGGCGGCCCGTAGGCTCGAGCGCTATGGCAGCCGGCGCGACGATCCACACATTCACCGGGCATCTGGCCGATGTGGACCGCGGCGTGTACGACGAGATCGCGCTGCGCGTGGCGCGGCATCCGTCCGAGACCGACGCATTCATGCTCACGCGCGTGCTGGCCTACTGCCTGGAGTTCGAGGAGGGCATCGCCTTCAGCGAGGGGATCTCCGCGATCGACGAGCCTGCGGTGCTCGTGCGCGATCTCACGGGCCGGCTCACCGCCTGGATCGAGGTGGGCGCCCCGGATGCTGCGCGGCTGCACTACGGCAGCAAGCTCGCCGACCGCACGGCTGTCTACACGCACCGCGACCCGGCGAAGGTGGTCGCCGCCTGGACCGGCAAGACGATCCACCGTGCCGAGACGATCCGCGTGCGCAGCTTCGACCGGGGATTCGTGGATGCCGCGGCCGCGGCCCTCGAGCGACGCAACACCATCACGGTGTCGGTCACGGAGGGTCATCTCTATCTCGACCTGAACGGCGTGACGCTCAGTTCGAGCATTCATGAACGCTCCGCGACCGACGTGATGCCGGGAGCTACCGGTTCTTGATCTTCGTCACCGCGTCGCTCTCGATCCGGTTGTTCGCGGCCTTCTTGTCGGCCTTCGCGACGCGCTTCTCTTTGAGAGTCTTGGCGGCTGCGGTTTTTCCGCTTTCTTTACGTGTGGACTTGTCGCCCATGGTCGCGCTCCTTTGCGAGCCTCGGTGGCCCGCTCCTGCTGACGGTACACGTCGCGACTCGCAAGGAGCCGTGGAACATCCGTGTCGATGCCGGCATGCCGCCCACGCGGCTCACCTGGCCGTCTCGTCCTGCCGTCCAGAACCCGGCGCACCATCGGCGGATCCGGTCGGGGGTGCCGCCGCCGTGGACACTCGCCCGCGCTGCTGCGCCTCCAGCTGCTCGGCCTCCTCGCCGCCGACGGCCTCCCCCCGCGCGACAAGACCCGCGACGTCCGCGAGCGGAATGGGCTTCAGCACCATCGCGAGGATGAACGCCACGGCGAAGAACGGCAGCAGGTACCAGAACACGGGCGCGAGGGCATCGGCGTACGCAGCGACGATCCCGTCGCGCACCTCGTCCGGCAGCGCGTTCAGCGTCTGCGGATCGATCGTGGCGGTGGCGGTCGCGGCATCCTGCGCCGACGCCCCGGCCGCAGTGAAGACGGCGGTCAGGTTCTCGCTCAGGCGGCTGGTGAAGATGGCGCCGAAGACTGCGATGCCCAGCGCCGCACCCACCTCGCGGAAGTAGTTGTTCGTGCTCGTCGCCGTGCCGATCTGCGCCGCGGGCACGGCGTTCTGCGCGACAAGGACGATCACCTGCATGATCAACCCCAGGCCCGCGCCGAAGAAGAACAGGTACACGCAGATCAGCCAGATCGGGGTGTCGGCCCGCAGCGAGGTCATGGCGACCATCGCGGCGCCGGTCAGCAGCGTGCCGACGATGGGGAACAGCTTGTAGCGGCCGGTGCGGCTGATGAGGATGCCGGAGCCGATCGAGGTGAGCATCAGGCCCGCCATCATCGGCAGCATCAGCAGCCCGGATGCCGCGGCCGAGGTTCCCGACGACATCTGCAGGAACGTCGGCACGAAGGCGATCGCCGAGAACATGCCGATCCCCAGCGCCAGGCCGATGGCCGTCGCGTTGACGAAGACCGGGTTGCGGAACAGCGAGAGCGGGATGATCGGGTCTGCCGCGCGGCTCTCGGTCACGACGAACGCGACGACCGCGGCGAGCATGCCCGCGCCCCACGCCCACGTCTCCACGGCGCCCCAGCCGTGGGTGGAGTCGCCGCCGAAGTCGGTGAAGAAGATCAGGCACGTCGTCGCGAGCGAGAGGAAGACGACGCCGAGCACGTCGATCGGCGCCGTCGCCCGCTTGCTCGGCAGCGTCAGCGCGCCGACCGCGATGGCGAAGGCGGCCAGGCCGACGGGGATGTTGATCCAGAACGCCCACTGCCAGCTCATGTGGTCGACGAAGAACCCGCCCAGGAGGGGGCCGGCCACGGCGGACAGCCCGAAGACGGCCCCGAGCGGCCCGAGGTACTTGCCGCGCTCATTGGCGGGCACGATGTCGGCGATGATGGCCTGCGAGAGGATCATGAGGCCGCCGCCGCCGAGGCCCTGCATCGCGCGGAAGCTCACGAACATCCAGAAGTCCGTCGCGAGGGCGCACCCGACCGAGGCGAGAGTGAACAGCGCGATCGCGACGAGGAAGAGTCGGCGGCGCCCGAGCACGTCGCCGAACTTGCCGTAGATCGGCATGACGATCGTCGTCGCCAGCAGGTACGCCGTCGTGATCCACGCCTGATGCTCGACCCCGCCGAGTTCGCCGACGATCGTGGGCATCGCCGTCGAGACGATGGTCTGGTCGAGGCTGGCGAGCAGCATGCCGGCCAGCAGGGCGCCGAAGATGATCCAGATGCGCCGCTTGGTCAGCAGAAAGGGCGCGGCGGCGCTGGCGTCGGTGGTGGTGGACATGCTTTCCGATCGGTGAGGGGAGGAGATCCGTCAGGGGAGGAAGAGGCGGTGCGCGGCCTCGAGGCGGCGCAGAAAGAGGGTGCGGAAGACCTCGTCCGGCCCCTCGAAGTAATCGGTGACGGTCGGTCGCATCAGTGCGCCGAGCAGCTGCACGGCGACGGCGGCCCGGGGATCACCGGCATCCCAGCCCTGCCGTCTCTGCACGAGGACGATGTCGGCGCGCTCGTCCTCGGCGGTCAGATCGAGCAGGTGACGCACGAGACCGGGCTCCCGTTCGAAGGCGGCGGCGATGGCGGGCGCCTCGGCGGGACTCATGTCCATCCGCTCCCACCGCGCGATGTGCAGTTCGGCGAGAGCCTCGAGCAGCGCCGACGGCGAGGCGACGAAGGCGTCGTCGAGGTCGGAGGTGTCGGTGCGCAGGTGGATGCCGAGCACGGCGTTCTCTTTGGAGGCGAAGTAGTTGAAGAAGGTGCGACGAGAGACGCCGGCGAGCGCGCACACCTCCTCGACCGTGAAGCCCGAGAGCCCGCGTTCCGCGGTGAGTCGTCGTGCCTCCGCGCGCAGGCGGCGGGACGTCTCCGCGATGCGTCGCTCGCGAGGCGATTCGATTGCACTATCCGTCACAGAGTGCAGTATTGCACGATTGCGCGGATAGTGCAGAGGTTGTGTGCGACCGCATCCGCGGACGATGTCAACCCCCGTGGCGACGCGGATGCTGCGCCCTAACGTGCTGTGCGATCCGCGAGAAAGGACCTCAACATGGCCGAGAATCCCACGCCCATCGAGCTGCAGAAGTACCTGGGCGGCGTCGACTACCCGGTGAGCCGGGACGACCTGCTCACGACGGCCCGCGACAACGGAGCCCCCGACGACATGCTCCAGGCTCTGGAGCAGTCGGGTCAGGACAGCTTCGACAGCCCGACCGCCGTGAGCAGCGCCGTCTCGGGCGGCTGATGGCGAGCCGGCGCGGCTCGGGGGAGTGGGCGAGCGGCTCCCCTCCCGACCCCGCCGAGGTGGAGGTGCTCATCCCCACGGCGGGGCGCGTCGCCGAACTCGCCACCACACTCGCGGGCCTCGCGGCCCAAGACGACCCGCCCTTCGGCGTGATCGTCAGCGACCAGTCCGAAGAGGAGGTCTCGCGTGACCCGGCGGTCGCGGCGATGCTGCGCGTGCTCGATGCCCAGGGCCGCGCCGTGCGGGTGCTGCGCCATCTGCCGCGGCGGGGGATGGCCGAGCACCGCCACTTCCTGCTCGATGAGTCGACGGCGCCGGCCGTGCTCTTTCTGGATGACGACGTGTGGCTCGAGCCCGGCGCGCTCGCCCGCCTGCACGACGCACTCGTCAGCCTGCGCACGGGGTTCGTCGGCATGGCGGTGCAGGGGCTGTCGCACCTGGGCGACGAGCGCCCGGTGGAGCAGCGGATGTTCGAGCCGTGGACGGGCCCGGTGCTTCCCGAGACGGTGCGCCGGGACTCCGACGCGTTCGGGCGCTGGCCGCTGCACAACGCCGCCAACCTGACGCACATCGCCGGCCGACTGCGTCTGGTCGCCGGCCGATGGCTGCCCTACAAGGTGGCGTGGGTCGGCGGATGCGTGATGTTCCGGCGCGAGGCTCTCGTCGCGGCGGGCGGGTTCGGATTCTGGCGCGACCTGCCAGAAGAGCACGCCGGGGAGGACGTGCTGGCGCAGTGGCGCGTGATGGAGCGCGAGGGCGGTGCCGGCATCGTCCCGAGCGGCGCCGTGCACCTGGAATCTCCCACGACCATCCCCCATCGCCCGGTCGACGCGTTCGACGTCGCCAGCGGCTGATCCGCGCTCCCCTTCATCGGCGGGCGTGCGATTCTGCCCTGCTTCTCCTGCGTGTTCAACCCCCTCTTGCATACTGCTCGGCCGGGTGATCGTGCTCTCATGACTCACGCAGATGCAGCGCAGGACGAGCGATCGCTCGTCGCCGACACCGTCGTTGCGGCGCCGGCCGAGGCCGAGAAGCTGGTGCTCGGCAACCTGTCGCTCGCCGAGGCCGTGGCGCGCCGGTACTTCCGGCGCGACCGCGCCCGGGACGAGGACCTGGTGCAGGTCGCCTACATCGGCCTGATGAAGGCGGCGCGCCGGTTCGAGCCGGGTCGCGGCACCAGCTTCGCGGCGTTCGCCGTGCCGACCATCTCGGGCGAGATCAAGCGCCACCTGCGCGACAACGGATGGTTCATCCGCCCGCCGCGTCAAGTGCAGGAGCTGTGGGCGCGCATCTCGGAGGCATCGCCCCGCCTTGCGCAGCAGCTGGGTCACCGGCCGAGCGTGGCGGAGTTCGTCGCCGATCTCGGCGAGAGCGAACGGCGCGTGCAGGAGGCAATCGCCTGCCAGGATCGCCTGCGCCCCGCGTCGCTCGACGTCACGGTCGGCGAAGACCAGGGGGCGACCCTCGCCGAGCTCATCCCCGGCACGGGTGAGGACCTCGAGCGGGCGGAACTCGGTGCGGTGCTGTCCGCGGCGATGCGCACCCTCTCGCCCCGGGACCGGCGCGTCGTGCACCTGCGCTTCTTCGAGGACCGCACGCAGCAGGAGATCGCCACAGAGCTGGGGGTGACGCAGATGCAGATCTCGCGCATCCTCAGCAAGGCGCTGCCGGTGCTGCGGGACCGCATCCAGAACGGTGCGCCCGCCCGCGCCCGGAGTGTGGCCTGATCCTCTCAGGCGGATGCCGGGGCGAGCACGGCGCGGATCGCCCACAGCACGTCCTCCACGCCGACGGCGAGGAGCGCCGGATCCGGCGTGTCGGCGAAGGCGTCGCCCCGGCGCACGCGGGCGTCGGTGAGTGCGAGGTGCGGTCCGGGCGGCGGTCCCCACTGCTCGGGGGTCGCGGGCCCGAACAGCACGACCGAGGGCCGGCGGTAGGCCGAGGCGAGATGCGCCGCGCCGGTGTCGGCCGAGACGACGACGCGCGCGCCCTCGATCACGGCGGCGAAGTCGGTCAGGTCCAGGCGCCCCGCGAGCACGGCCTCATCGTCCATGCCCGCCGCCCTCGCCACGGCGAGCGCCCGCTCGCGCTCGTCCGCGCTGCCGGTGAAGACCACCCGGTGACCGTCGCGGCGCAGCCGGTGCGCGACCGCGGCGAAGCGGTCGACCGGCCAGCGCCGCGAGCCGTAGAACGCCCCGACGTGCAGCACCGCGGCACCGGGGGCCACGCTGCGGCGCGGCGGTGGCGTCAGCCGCACCTCGTCGGCGTCGGCCTCGACCCCGTAGGCGTTCAGCAGCCGCACCCAGCGCTCGCGCTCCGACAGATCGTCGCGCCATGCCGGCATCCGCGGGTCGGCTCCGGCGCCGTGGTCGATCTCGTCGACCCGATGCGCGATCGTCAGCCGCGCCTCGAGGGCGTCGACGAGGCGCCTGCTCTCGGATCCGCTGCCGTGCAGGTTCACGGCGACGTCGACGCGACGAGGCGCCAGCGGGAGCGGGTCGTCGAGGCCGGGCGTGGCGAGCAGGGCGTCGACGCCCGGGACGAGATCGACCACCGGCTCGAGCCATCCGGGCACGGCCAGCACGAGCCGGTGGTGGGGAAAGGCACGGCGCAGCCCGTGGATCGCGGGGACCGCCACGAGCAGGTCACCCAGTTTGAGCGCGCGCAGCGCGAGGACCTCGGGTCGCCCGTCGGGCTCTCGCAGCGGCTGCACGCCCCCAGCATCCCAGGTCGTCGCCGCCCGGGGGCCGTCCCGGAGTGGCGAGCGAGAAGTTTGACCGGCCGGAGAAGTGGGAAGAGCAGAAGTGTGAAGCTACGGAACGGGCGGGTGCGGGCCGTGCTGTTCGATCGCGACGGCACGCTGGTGTTCGACGTGCCCTACAACGGCGATCCCGCGCGCGTGCGTCCCGTGCCGACGGCAGCGTCGGCGCTCGGCCGGCTGCGCGCAGCGGGCGTCGCCGTCGGGGTGATCTCGAACCAGTCCGGCATCGGGCGCGGCATCGTCACCGCCGACGAGGTGGATGCCGTCAACGCCCGCGTCGACGCCCTGCTCGGCCCCTTCGACACCTGGCGCTACTGCCCGCACACCGACGATGACTCCTGCGACTGCCGCAAGCCCCGCCCCGGGCTCGTGCGGGCTGCGTGCGACGCCCTCGGCGTCGCGCCCGCCGACGCCGTCGTGATCGGCGACATCGGCGCCGACATGGGCGCGGCGGCGGCGGCGGGCGCCGGGGCGATCCTCGTGCCCACGCCCGCCACCCGCCCCGAAGAGGTCGCCGCGGCGCCCCACGTCGTGCGCGACCTCGATGAGGCCGTCGACCTGCTTCTGCCCGCGGGGTCGCCCGAGGGCGCTACGGCGATCGCCGGCACCGGGGGCGGCTCGTGACGCGCCGGGCGCTCGTCGCGCGCCTCGACAGCATCGGCGACGTGCTGATGACCGGCCCCGCCGTGCGGGCGGTCGCGGCATCCCCCGACATCGACGAGGTGTGGATGCTGTGCAGCTCGATCGGCGCCGAGGCGGCACGGATGCTGCCCGGGGTGGATCGGGTGCTCGTGTGGGACTGCCCCTGGATCACGGCCGGCGCGGTCGAGGCCACAAGAGAGCACCTCGCGCGCCTCGACGCGCTGGTCGCCGAGCCGGCGCCGGCGGTCGCGGTCATCCTCACGTCGTTCCACCAGTCGCCCCTGCCCCTGGCGTTGCAGCTGCGCCTCGCGGGAGTGCCGTTCATCGCCGGCGCGTCGGTCGACTACGCCGGAGCGCTGCTGGATGTGCGGCTGACGCCGGGCGAGGACTTTCCCGAGGACCAGCCCGAACCGGTGCGCGCGTTGCGCATCGCCCGAGCGGCGGGCTTCGCGCTGCCGCCCGGAGATGACGGCGGCCTCGCGCTTACCGGCGCGACCCCGCTGCCCGACGCCGTGGCCGGCCTCGCGAACGTCGTCGTGCTGCACCCGGGCGCCTCCGCATCCGCCCGCCGCTGGCCCGCGTCGCATCACGTCGCAACGGCCGCCCTGCTGCGCGATGAGGGCTGGGACGTCGTGGTCACGGGGGGCCCCGACGAAGCGGACCTCACGGCCGAGGTCGCCGGCCACGGGGCATATGGCCGCGACCTGGGTGGGGTGACCGAGTTGAGCGCCCTGGCCGGCATCCTCGCGCATGCGCGCGTCGTCGTCACCGGCAACACCGGACCCGCGCACGTCGCGGCCGCGGTGGGCACGCCGGTGGTCAGCCTGTTCTCCCCGGTCGTTCCCGCCGTGCGGTGGATGCCCTACGGGGTCCCGCTCGTGCTGCTCGGCGACCAGGAGGCGGCGTGCCGGGGCACCCGTGCCCGTGAGTGCCCGATCCCCGGGCACCCGTGCCTGGCGTCGGTCACCCCGGCGCAGGTCGTCGCGGCATGTGAGCAGCTCGCCGGCTCGCGCGTGCACGCCGCGGGGGTGGTCGCGTGAGGGTCCTGCTGTGGCACGTGCACGGGGGATACACCGACGCCTTCGTGCGGGGCGCGCACGAGTACCTGCTGCCGGTGGGCGATGAGCCGGATGCGGCGGGGATCGGGCTCGCAGGGCGGGAGTGGCCGGCCGCCCGGGAGGTGCGCACCGCCGACCTGCGCGACGAGCAGATCGACGTGGTCGTGCTGCAGCGTCCCGGCGAACGGGAGGCGGTGCGGCGGCTGACCGGCCGCGTGCCCGGGCGGGACCTGCCTGCCGTCTACCTCGAGCACAACACCCCCAAGCCGGACGCGACCGGCACCGTGCATCCGCTCGCCGACCAGGACGAGATCCCCATCGTGCACGTGACGCACTTCAACCGCGTGTTCTGGGACAACGGCAGGGCCCGCACGATCGTGGTGCAGCACGGGGTGCCCGATCCCGGCCACCGTTACACGGGAGACCTCGGCCGCATCGGCGTCTGCGTGAACGAGCCGGTGCGACGGTGGCGCATCGTCGGCGCCGACCTGCTGCCGGCGTTCGCCCGTGTGGCCCCCGTCGACGTGTACGGCATGGCGGCCGAAGGGCTGCCCTCGGCGCTCGGGGTCGCACCCGATCGCGTCGCACCGGCGGGCGACCTGCCTCCGGGCGAGCTGCATGCCCGGCTGGCCCGGCGCCGGGTGTATCTGCACCCCTTCCGGTGGACCTCTCTCGGCCTCTCGCTGCTCGAGGCGATGCATCTGGGCATGCCCGTGGTCGCCCTCGCCGCCACCGAGGCGGCGCGGGCGGTGCCCGGCGACGCGGGCGTCGTCTCGAACGACCTCGACGAGCTGGAGCGCGCGACCGCGCGGTTCATCGCCGACCCGGCGCTCGCCGCGGAGACGGGGCGGCGAGCCCGGCGGCACGCGCGGGAGCGATACGGGCTCGACCGGTTCCTCGCCCGCTGGGACGAGGTGCTGGGCGAGGTCGTCGCCTCTGCGCGGCGCCCCGACGTCGCCCTGGCGTCGCCACATCCGCAGCAGGAAAGGAGCACGCGATGAGGATCTCGATGGTGTCCGAGCACGCCAGTCCCCTGGCCACGCTGGGGGGAGTGGATGCCGGCGGCCAGAACGTGCACGTCGCCGCCCTCTCGTCGGCGCTCGCCGCACGGGGGCATGCCGTCACCGTGTACACGCGCCGCGACGACGACGCGCTCCCCGAGCGGGTGCCCCTCTGCGACGGGGTCGAGGTGGTGCACGTCACCGCCGGCCCGCCCGCGCCGGTGCCGAAGGACGAGTTGCTGCCGCACATGGGCCAGTTCGCCGACGAGCTCGCCGAGCACTGGCGAGCCGACGCACCGGACGTGATCCACAGCCACTTCTGGATGTCCGGCCTTGCGGCGTTGGATGCTGCGCGCCGGCCGGGCGTCGCGTCGCCCCCCGTGCTGCACACCTTCCACGCACTCGGCAACGTGAAGAAGCGCCACCAGGGCTCCGACGACACCAGCCCGCCCGAGCGTTCCCTGCTCGAGCCGCAGGTGGGCCGCGAGGCCGACGGCGTCGTGGCGACCTGTTCGGATGAGGCGTTCGAGCTGATCCCCCTGGGCGTGCCCTCCTCCCGCATCTCGGTCGTGCCGTGCGGGGTCGACAACACCCTGTTCAGCCCGGACGGCCCGGCCGAGCCGAGAACCGATCGCTTTCGGATCGTCACGGTCGGTCGCCTGGTGCCGCGCAAGGGAGTGGGGACGACGATCTCGGCGCTCGCCCGTCTGGCCGCGCGAGGCCACGACGACGTCGAGCTCGTCGTCATCGGCGGCTCGCAGGGCGGCGACGCGGTGCAGACCGACCCGGACGTGCAGCGCCTCCTGGCGCACGCGCGGGCCGAGGGCGTCGAGCATCTCGTCACGTTCCGCGGTCAGCTGCGCCACGAGGAGCTGCCCGCCGCGTTGCGCTCGGCCGACCTGGTGGTGTGCGCGCCCTGGTACGAGCCCTTCGGCATCGTCCCCCTCGAGGCTATGGCAACGGGGGTGCCGGTGGTCGCCACCGCGGTCGGCGGTCTGATCGACACCGTGGTGCACGGTGTGACCGGTGTGCACGTTCCCCCGCGGGATGCCGACGCCATCGCCGACGCGGTCGAGGGGATGCTGGCCGAACCGGCCCAGCGGGTCGCGTTCGGCCGCGCGGGGGTCGCCCGCGCCGCCGTGCGATACAGCTGGGCGAAGGTCGCCGCCGACACCGAACGCGCCTACCGGCGGGCGGCGCGCGCGCAGGCCGGCGGGCGGCCCGAGCGCCGCGCACACGCCGGGCGTGCAGAAGGAGGGGTGCGGCGATGAGCATCCTGCGTCTTCCCCCGACCGCGCCCGCGTCCCCGGGCAGGACACCTGGCCCGGCGACAGCGGATCTCGAGGGGCACCTCGACGACCACCAGCGGGTGATCGACGCCCTTCGTGCGCACCTGCCCGTGCTGCGGGAGTGGGGCGAGGAGCTTGCGGCGCGGCTGCTACGTGGACAGCGACTGATCGCCCTCGGCAACGGGGGATCTGCGGCCGAGGCCCAGCATCTGACCGCCGAGATCGTGGGCCGGTTCGACGGCGAACGCCGGCCCTTCTCGGCGCTCGCGCTGCATGCCGAGACGTCGAGCGTGACCGCGATCGCCAACGACTACGGCTACGACGATGTGTACGCCCGCCAGGTGATGGCGCACGCCCGCGTGCGCGACGTCGTCGTGCTCTTCTCCACGAGTGGACGCAGCGAGAACCTGCTGCGCGCGGCGCGCGCGGCGCGCACCGTGGGCGCCGCCACCTGGGCCCTCACGGGCCCGGGGCCCAACCCGCTCTGCGACGCATGCGACGCGCACATCGCGCTGCCGGGGCCGTCGGCGGGGGTGCAGGAGGCGCATCTCGCCGCCCTGCACCTGCTGTGCCGCGTCTTCGACGAGCGCGTGCGCGCACACGATCAGGAGCGCATGCGTGCGCGGGGTGCCGCGGGGGGAGTGCCCCGATGAGGATCGTCGTCGTAGGAGACGTGCTGCTCGACGTGGATGTCGCGGGAGCGGCCGACCGGCTGAGCCCCGACGCTCCCGTGCCGGTGGTGTCGGTGAGCGAGACCCTCGCGCGGCCCGGCGGGGCCGGCCTCGTGGCGTCGCTGATCGCGCGCGACGGCGCCGACGTGACGCTCGTGACGGCCCTCGGCGATGACGACGGCGCGGCCCGGCTGCGGGCTCTGCTCACCGGCGGCCCCGGCCACCCCGGTGCGGGAAGGGTCGAGGTCGTGGCGGGAGCCTCACGGGCGCCGACACCCACGAAGACGCGCGTGCGCGCCTCGGGCCACGCGATGATCCGGATCGACGAGGGGGATGCCGCGGCCCCCGCACCCGACGTGACCGATCGGATGATCGCCGCCCTCGATGATGCCGACGCGATCGTCGTCGCCGACTACGGCCGCGGCATCACGTCGGATGCGCGCCTGCGCGACGTGCTCCAGCGCGCCGGAGAGCGCGTGCCGGTGGTGTGGGACCCGCATCCGCGCGGCGCGAGTCCCGTGCCCTCCGTCGCTCTCGTCACGCCGAACTCGGCGGAGGCGGCCGCGCTGGTCTCCACCGCCGTCGACGACATCCCCGCCGCGGCGGAGGCGGGGGAGCGTCTGCGGTCCCGGTGGGACGTGGACGCGGTTCTCGTCACGCTCGGCGACCGGGGCGCTCTGCTGGCACGTCGCGGATCGACCGCGCCGCACGTCGTCCCCGCCGTCGCCGTGGCGGCTCCCGACACCTGCGGGGCCGGGGACCGTCTCGCGGCGGCCGTGGCGCTCGCCCTCGCGGGGGGAGACTCGCTCGTCGAGGCATGCGTGGCGGGCGTGAGCGCCGCCGGCCGGTTCCTCGCCGCAGGCGGAGTCGCCGGGCTGGCCGTGCCGGGCAACACCCGCCCGCTCGGCGGCGCGGCCGACGCGCTCACCATCGCCGCGGCGACCCGTGCCGCCGGCGGCACCGTGGTGGCGACCGGAGGCTGTTTCGACCTGCTCCACGCCGGTCACGCCCGCACCCTCGCCGCGGCGCGCGCCCTCGGTGACTGCCTCGTCGTCTGCCTCAACAGCGACGACTCCGTGCGACGGCTGAAGGGTCCCGAGCGCCCCATCATGGGCGAGCAGGACCGCCGCGACCTGCTGCTGGCGCTGGAGTGCGTCGACGCGGTGGTCGTGTTCGCCGAGAGCACGCCCGAGGCGGTGCTGCGCCGTGTGCGCCCCGACATATGGGTCAAGGGGGGCGACTACGCCGCCGACGACCTGCCCGAGACCGCGGTGATCGCCGAGTGGGGTGGCCGCACCGTGACCGTTCCCTACCACCCCGGCAGGTCCACGACGGGTCTCGCCGGTGCCCTCGCGCGGGTCGGCTGACCCCGGCCGACCCCTATCATCTCCCCGCTCGGAAGGAGCTTCATGTCTGCAACACGCACCCTCGGCAACGTCCTCATCACCGGTGGAGCCTCCGGCCTCGGCGCCGCCGTCGCGGCATCGGTGGCCGAGGCGGGCGGCCGCCCGATCGTGCTCGACCTCGCCGTGGATGCGGTCGACTCGCCCGATGCGTACGCCATCGACGTGTCGAACACCCGGGCGACCGAGTCCCTCGTGGCCGACCTGGTGGAGCGCTACGGGGGGCTGGATGCCGTCGTCACCGCGGCCGGCGTGGACCGCCCGGCGCCGTTCGACCGTGTGCCGGCGGAGGACTGGGAGCGCATCGTCGGCGTGAACCTGCTCGGCACCGTCGCGGTGGTGCGCGCCGCCCTGCCGGCGCTGAAGGAATCGCACGGGCGCGTCGTGACGATCACCTCGTCGCTCGGGCTGCGTGCAGTCGGCGACGCGACGGCGTACTGCGCGTCGAAGTTCGGCGTGGTCGGCTTCTCGCGGTCGCTCGCGGCCGAGACGAAGGGCGAGCTGGGGGTCACCACGGTCTTCCCTGCCGGGATGCGCACGCGCTTCTTCGACGGACGCGACGAGCAGTACAAGCCCGGCCCCGACGCGAACCTCATCGACCCGGCCGAGGTCGGCGATGCGATCGTCTTCGCGCTGCGCCAGCCGCAGGGCGTCGAGATCCGCGAGCTGGTCATGTGCCCGGAGGATGAACCCTCGTGGCCGTGAGGGCGAGCAGCGTGCGCGCGTCGTCATAGACGGCGTCGACCGGGACGTCGGCGACGAACGGCACGTCGTGCTCGCATCGCGGGGCGGTCCACCCCACCTGCGTCGCGTCGCGCCCGCACACGGGGCAGTGCGTCGTCCACGACAGCTGCACCCGGTGGCGACCGCGGGTCACCGGCCCGCCGTTGATGAGGTTGCCGGCCATGAAGATCCCGACGGTGGGCACCCCGACGGCGTGCGCCAGGTGACGGGGTCCGCTGTCGTTGCCGATGAACAGATCGGCCACGGTCAGAAGACCGGTCAGATCCGACAGGCTCAGCTCGCCCGCGAGTGAGACCACGCCGTCACCGGCGACCCGGGCGGCCTCATCGGCGATCCGGTCGGCGAGAGCGGCATCCTCGCCGTCCCCGACCAGCAGCACCCGCATCCCGTCGGTCGCGCATCGCGCCGCGACCTCGGCGAACCGCTCGGCCGGCCACCGCCGCCGCGGATCCGTCGCGCCGGGGTGGATGACGACGACCCCGCCGGCCTCGCCCATCAGCTCCACGCCGCGCAGCCGCTCGTCGAGCGGCACGGCGAGCCGGGGCTCCGGGCCGGCCGACGTCGCGCCGGCCAGCGCCACGGTCTCGAGCCACCGGAACACCTCGTGCTGGTAATAGAGGTACGGCAGGTTCCGCTCGAGGGGAGCGGCATCCGGTGTCGCGGTGCCGACGGTGTGGCGGGCGTTCATCTCGAGCAGGAACGGGTTGGAGTAGCGCCCGCCGCCGTGCAGCTGGCACGCCAGGTCGAAGTGCTCGCCGCGCATGCGTCGCAGGAACGCGTCGATCTGCGCCGGGTCCTCTCCTCGGTCGCCCGGATCGCGCACGCCCACCGCGAAGGGTAGCTCCTCGACGCGCGCGACGGGGCCGGGCCTGCCCTCGAGCAGCGCCCGGTGCAGGGGAGTGCCGAGCAGCACGATCTCGGCCTCGGGGTACGTCTCGGCCAGGGCGTCGAGCGCGGGCAGGGTGAACAGCAGATCGCCGAGGCCGCCGCCGCGCAGCACCGCGATCTTGAGCACGTCGTCGAACGGCTGTGTGTCGAGGGCCGGTGTCGCTCTCACTTCTCCTCCGTCGGTGATGCTGCGGCGGTAGCGGTCACCGATTCTGTTCCCGCTCGGCGGGGCCGTGAAACCTTCTGGCAAGAGCGTGTAGGGCGCTGCGTTCCCGGGTACAGGAGCGGCATGGGCGATGATCTGCGCGGCATCCTGCACCTGCTCCGCGAGCGGCCACCCCGCGTCGTTGTCGCGGGCGACGCGATCCTCGACCGCTGGCTGCGCGGCGATGTGCGCCGCCTGAGCCGCGAGGCGCCCGTGCCCGTGGTGGATGCGGCGGAGCCGGAGGAATGCGCCGGGGGCGCGGCCAACACGGCCGTCAACCTCGCGGCGCTCGGCGCGTCGGTACGGCTGATCGCGGCCGTCGGCGACGACAGCGACGGGGAACGTCTGCTGGCGCTGCTCCGACGAGCGGGCGTGGACACCTCGGGGGTGCTGGTGCGGCCTGGGGCCACGGCGTCCAAGACGCGCGTGGTGGGCGATGGGCAGATCGTCGTGCGGGTGGACAGCGGCTCCGGCGAGGAGCTCTCCGCCCGCGATCGTGGGCGCGTGCGGGAGGCGCTGACCGGCGTCGCCGGTGACGAGACGCTGCTCGTGTGCGATTACGGGGCGGGACTGCTCGACGATTCCGCGGTGGCCGCGCTGGCGGACGCGCCCCGCCCGGCTCAGCTGCTGGTCGACGCGCACGATCTGGGGCGGTGGCGCCCGGCGCGGCCCGATGTCGTGACGCCCAACAGCGGCGAGACCTCGGCCCTGCTCGGCCGGCATCTGCCGCAGGGTGCGGTGCGGGTCGCGGCGGTGACGGATGCCGCACCGCACGTGCTCGCGGCATCCGGAGCAGCCGCGGCGGTGGTGACGCTCGACCGCGACGGCACCGTCGTGATCGACGCCGCCGGCCGGGTGCACCGCACGCACGCACATCCCGTTCCCGAGCATCAGGCGACGGGCGCGGGCGACACCTTCGCCGCCGCCCTGGCCGTGGCCACGGCCCTCGGGGCCGAACTGCCCCGGGCGGCGGCGTTCGCGCAGCGCGCGGCCGACGTCGTGGTCGCGCGCCCGGGCACCGCCGTCTGCACCCTCGACGCCCTCGAGGCGGCGATCACCGGCACCGGCGCGCCCCGCGCGGTGGGACTCGAGGCCCTGCGGGCGGCCCTCGCCGAGCAGAGCGGACGCACGGTCGTGTTCACGAACGGCTGTTTCGACGTGCTGCACCTGGGACACACGACGCACCTGCAGCAGGCCAAGGCGCTCGGCGACGTGCTCGTCGTCGCGCTCAACGACGACGACTCGGTGCGCCGGCTGAAGGGCCCGGGCCGCCCGATCAACCCCCTCGAGGACCGCGCGCGCGTGCTCGAGGCGCTCGGATGCGTCGACCACGTCGTGGTCTTCAGCGAGGACTCGCCGAGCCGCCTGCTCGCCGAGCTGCGTCCGCAGATCTACGCCAAGGGCGGCGACTACACGGCCGAGATGCTCGAGGAGACCCCGGTCGTGCGCTCCTACTGCGGCGAGGTGCGCATCCTCGATTTCATCCCCGCGCACTCGACGACGGAGGTCGTCAACCGGATCGCGCAGGGGGCGCCGCTGCGGTGAGCAAACCACCGGCCGCGAGCGGCGGTCGGTCGACGGAAGGAGAGGCGAATGGCCACGGGAGACGTCGAGACGCGCTCGAAGCGCGGGCAGTGGGTCAACGAGGTGGTCGGCGACCACGAGCTCTCGCGCAGCTTCAGCAGCCGCGAGGAGGCGGTGGATCAGGGGCGGACGCTCGCGGAGCAGCTGGGCACCGCCCACGTGGTGATCGACGAGGAGCCGACCGGTGTGATCACGGACGAGCAGCCGGAGCGCCGCCCCGAGTAGCCGCCCGTGCTCGCCTCACTCCGTGGGGCAGTCCCGCACGGCCGCCACGTCGAACTCGGGGACCGGCCGCTCCTGCGCTTCGGCCGGGGTCGCGGCGATGCCGTTCGCGGCGATGTCGTCGATGAGCCAGTCCATCTCGAGGATCTCGCGGCGCTGCGCCACGCTGATCTCGACGGCGAGCTCGCACACGCGGATGTCCTGGATCTGCGCGCGCTCGGAGCGGGTGATCGCGAGCGAGTGGTGGGGGATCATCGCGCTCATGTACGCCGAGTCGTCCACGGTGATCTGGCTGCGGTCCAGGGCGATCCCTCCGCCGATGAGCAGCACGCCGGCCGCCACGATCGCGATGTTCGCCTTGACGTTCTTGTACATGTTCAGCATCCACGCCAGCATCACGAGCGCCATGGTGCCGCCCATCGTGAGCGCCATGAAGATGCGGCTCTCGCTGAAGCGCACGTGTCCCCACGCCCATGATCCCGTGAACATGACCCAGTACATGACGACCATGCCGGTCAGGATCATCGCCGCGAACCGCAGGTACATGTTCATCGGCTTGTGCTTCTTGTGTGGTTTTCCCTGCCCGTGCTGCGCGTCCTGGCCGTGCTGGTCGTCGCCGGAGCGGTGTTCCTGGTCCGTCACGGTGCCCTCCTGGTGTGGTCGGCGGTGGCTCTCGAAAGGGTCGTCGGCATTGCTGTACCCGGCAAGCGCCTTGCGCATGCAACCCGGGGTGGGGTAGTCCTGACCTCGCCGACCCCACGACCGCCGGGCGGTCTAGCATGGCAACCCCGTCCCCGAGAGCAGCATCGGAGCGATCATGGTTCGAGTCCGCGTCGTCGGCGTCGCACTGGATTCCAGTGGTCAGCACGTCATCCTGCTCGGCCCGCACGACGAGGCCCCCGCCGCGAGCCGCGTGCTGCCGATCTGGATCGGGGAGCAGGAGGCCACGTCGATCTTCGTCGCGGTCGAGGGGGCGGCGACCCCGCGCCCGCTGGCGCACGACCTGATGAAGTCGATGCTCGAGGCGCTGGAGGCAAGCGTCGAACGGGTCGAGGTCACCCGCATCGACGGGGGCACCTACTACGCCGAGATCACGCTGGCGACCTCGGCGGGGGTGCGCACGATCGACGCGCGCCCCTCGGATGCCGTCGCGCTCGCGGCCCGCACCGGCTCACCGCTCTTCGTGGCGGATGCCGTCTTCGACGAGGCCGGCCTGCCCGCAGAGGTCGCCGGCGTCGTCGACGAGGAGGCGCGCCTCGAGGAGTTCAAGCGCTTTCTCGACGACGTCGACCCCGAGGACTTCCGGGAGTAGACGGTGAGAATTCGCGTCGAAGGCTAGCAATACCGCGGTGTCGACACTAACCTCGACGAAGGCCCCGGACCCCGGCCTGTCTACCGAATATCTGGCTTTTCCGAATACATGGCTGGAGGTCCATCCATGAGCATGAGCGCACCCGACGAACGCGACGTGAACACGGCTGCGCTTTCGGCCGACTGGGACCGCGAACTCGCGCTGCTCAGCGAGGCCCCGCCTGCGGGCATGGACGACGTCGAGACGTTCGATCGCACCGGCGTCAGCACCGTCTTCTGTCTGAACACCAAGGGCCGTGCGTTTCTGCAGCAAGAAGTCGATGAACTGCGCGAGGCGGATCTGCTCCTCGATCTGATCTGAGTGACGAGGCCCGTCGCCGGTCGCAGGCTCTCGCTTTCGCCCTCCGAGCGCGCCCGGTACGGTGAGGATCCGAGGGGGTGGGCGCAGTGACCGACAGATTCGACGCCGCGCGCGAGGTGCTCGAGAACGACGCTCTGCCCCCGCAGCAGCTGGCGGCCCCCTTCGTCGACGCTTTCGCGATCAGCGGCGCGGCCGTCTCGACCCTCGGCGATCTGCTCGGCAGCGAGACTGTCTCGGCCACAGACGAGGATGCCGCGCGGCTCGACGAGGTGCAGTTCGACCTCGGCGAGGGGCCGTGCTGGGATGCCGTCCGGACCGCGGCGCCCGTCCTCACGCCGCAGCTGCGGGGCAGCGAGGCGCAGCTGCGATGGCCGGCATTCATCCGCGCCGTCGCCCAGCACGACGTCGGCTCCGTATTCGCGTTCCCGCTGGCGATCGGACACATGCGGTTCGGCGCCATAGACCTGTACTCGGCGCGGCCCATGTCGCTCGATCGTTCGCAGACGGCCCAGGCGTCGATCCTGGCGGAGATCGTGGGCCGGGCGGTGTGGCGCCGGGCGCTGGCGGCGCTCGAGACCGGCCAGGAGAACGACGACACGCTGCATTCGCGGCGGGTCATCCATCAGGCGACGGGCGTCGTGCTGGCCCAGCTCGACCTCACCGCCGACGAGGCCCTGCTGGTGCTGAAGGGCCACGCCTTCGCGGCGGGACGAAGCGTGAGGTCGGTCGCCGAGGAGGTTCTCGCCAAGACGCTGACCTTCACGCGCGACGACGGTGTGATCGAGGTGCGACGATGAACGCGACAGAACGTGAGGCTCGTCTCGTGCGCACCTTCGCCGCGCTGGCCGACTCGCTGACGACGGATTTCGACATCGTCGATCTGCTGCAGATGCTCGTCGAGACCTGCGTGGATCTCTTCGACGTCGATGCCGCGGGCGTGCTGCTGGTCGACGGCGGAGACCGGCTCGAGCTGGTCGCCTCGACGAGCGAGGAGACCCGCCTGGTCGAGACCATGCAGCTCGCCGCCGAAGCCGGGCCGTGCATCGAGTGCTTCGAGACCGGGCTGGCGGTCTCCGTCGCGCACATCGACGAGGTGCCGGACAAATGGTCGCGATTCCGCACGCGGGCGCTCGAACAGGGATTCTCCGCCCTCGACGCGCTGCCGATGCGGCTTCGCCAGCACAGGATCGGCACGCTCAACCTGCTTCGGGTGCAGCCGGGCCCGGCGCCGGAGGACGACCTGATCGCGGCGCAGGCGTTCGCCGACGTCGTGACCATCAGCATCCTGCACGAGCGCTCGCTGCGCGAGAAGGTGGAGGTGGCCGACCAGCTGCAGAAGGCGTTGCAGAGCCGGGTCGTGATCGAGCAGGCGAAGGGCGTCGTCTCGCACACGCATGACGTGCCGATCGACGTCGCCTTCACGATGATGCGGGACTACGCGCGTTCGAACCAGCTGCCGCTGAGCGAGACGGCGGCCCGCATCGTCGCACGCACGCTCGATCTCCCCCGGTGACCAGCCCACGCTGGCACTTATCCGTCGTTCGGTGAACCGTCAACCCCGCTGTCAGAATCCGCTCGGTCATGTTGGGTGCGGGTATGAAGCACATCACCTATGCCGAGAAGTCACTGCTGATCGGAGATGAGGCGGCTGATCTGCTCGTCGAATACGCGGCGGCCGTCGCCGCGGAGGACACCTCCGACACGGTGGCGCTCCACGCCTTCGGCGCCGACGGGCAGGAAGTCTCGGCCACGTTCGTGCTCAACAGCGGCACCAATCTGATGGCCGAGACGGTGAGCGGCTCGATGTCCGAGCCCGACAACACCGACGCCGTGCGCGACCTGCGTCGCAAGCACGAGGAGCTGACGCGCGGGCAGGCTCCGCCCGGCATCCGTACCGAGTACTTCGACCTGTAGACGCTGCGGAAGGAACACGATGGGCAAGTTCACCTACGACAAGCTCGTGAAGGTCGACTTCGACGACCGTCTTCTCGCGCACCTGCAGATCGTCATCGGCGCCAAGCTGCGCCGGGGCGAGTCGTTCCACTTCACCTGGAAGGACGATGCGAGCATCGGCGACGGTCGCACGACGGTGTGGGTGCACCCGCGCTGCTCTCTCGTTTACAAGTTCTACGGCAGCCGCAAGCCGGTGATCAACCGTGCGTGGGTCGATGCGCTCATGTACACGGCGAACATGCCGACCGGCCTGTACGCTGTGCCGGAGCCGATCGAGTACGACACCGCCGGTGGCAGCCCGCAGACGGCAGGAGACCGCAGTGAAGCGCATTGACGTCCATTACGCCGGACGCTCCTACAGCATCGGCGGGCGCGACTTCGGCGAGGTGCAGGTCGAGGTCGAGGCCGCACAGCGCGACGGTGGCTGGCTTCTCGTCAACGACGGGGAGGGCACGCGGCGAGATGCAAAGCTCTGGCTGGGTGCGGGTGTTCCCATCGTTCTCGTGCCGATCGACGCGGATTCCGCCGGCGCGCACTCCGGCTAACCGCGCCGCGGGGAGAGGTCAACCCCCTCCCACTATTCGTCCGCTGCGTCCACGATGAGGTGACGTTGAGAGGGGACGAGGATGACGGATGACCTGCCGCCGATCGAGGACTGGTGGCCGGACCTCACCATCGGTGCCCGGCACGAGTTGCTGCGGGAACCGACGGCCGAGCTGACCCCCCGCACCCGGCAGGAGATCCAGACGGCGACCGGCGCGGAGGTCGGTTCCGACGCGCGCCTGGCCGACGACGATGTGACGTACGTGCACACGCAGACCGAGCAGGTGGACTGACCGCGCAACGGTGCGCGGAGCACGATCAGAAGAAGGAGAGTTCCATGCACGCAGTGAGACATGGGCGCATAGAGATGGCGATGATCGAAGAAGGATGCTGGCGCATCTGCGACGCATCGATGCCGCCGGACGACCCACGCCGGGTGATCGCCTACATCGAATCCGACGACGACGGCGTCGACGTGCTGTGGTTGAGCGGCGACCGCCGACCCGCGCGTTACGGCACCCTCGAGGACGCGCTCGCGGCCGCCGACGCGCGCGTCGTGACCGCTCCCGGCGAGGATCGGGCCAGCCGCCCCGTGCCGATCCCGCACTTTCCGCCGCCCCGCGCGGCATCCGTCCTGCGGACCAAGGGCCGGGCAGCGCCTCCGAGCATCGAAGCGTGAGCTGAAGCGAGTCGGTGGTCTTGCGCTATCGGCACGATTGGTGAATCGTGGCAGACAGCGCAGGGTCCTCGGATCGGAGGGTCGCGGCGATCACGCACAGACCGAGTGTCGGGTCGTCGCATCTCGCAGACGTCCGGTTCGAGGGCCGGAAACGCGCAGCGGGAGACGAACCATGGGAAAGTTCATCTACGAATCGATCCTCAAGGTGGATTTCGACGACCGGGTGCTCGCTCACCTTCAGAAGGTGATCGGCGCCAAGATGCGGCGGGGTGAGTCGTTCCACTTCACATGGAAGGACGACGCGAGCATCGGCGACGGCCGCACGACCGTGTGGATCCATCCGCAGTGCTCGCTGGTGTACAAGTTCTACGGCAGCAAACTGCCCGACGTGAACCCGGCGTGGATCGAGGCGCTGATGTACATGGCGAATACGCCGAACGGCCTGTACGTCGTGCCCGAGCCCGTGACGCGTGAGCAGGTCGAGCATGCGCTGCCGATACCGGACGGCTTGCGCGCGCACCAGGGGGTATAGACCTCACAAATGTCAACCCCCTAGTCGATATATGCCTTTGCCGGGATAGTCATTCGGTCCTCCTGTCCGGGGGATGAGATGACAACCCGCTCGTCGTGGTGTCTCGCGACGAAGGGTTCCCGTTGGGCAAGTTCAGCTATGAGTCCGTGGTCAGCGTGGAATTCGACGATCGGCTGCTCGCGCACCTGCAGCTCGTGATCGGCGCGAAGGTGCGTCGCGGGGAATCCTTCCATTTCACCTGGAAGGACGACGTGAGCGTCGGCAGCGGACGCACGACGGTGTGGATCCACCCCCGGTGCTCGGTCGTCTACAAGTTCCACGACGGCCGCAAGCCGTCCATCAACCGCACGTGGATCGATGCTCTCCTCTACACCGCGAACATGCCGAATGGGCTCTACCCCGTGCCGGAACCGCCGGAGCCTGAGACGACACACGGGCGCAGCGCCACGCCCGGTGCGGCTTCGGGCGCCGCGTCCGACGTCCATTGACGCCGGTACCGCCGCTTGTCGCGCGGGGCCGCGTGTCGCCGGCGACCGGCGAATGCTGCCACCGGCGACACCGCGCCCCAAGACGCCTCCCGCCCGCGTCGCCCACGCGGGTCGAAGGCGCGGACGAGCGGTCGGTGCGCCGAAGGTACGAGTCACACGGCGATCACGCGCAGGGGGTTGACCGTCGCCCCGAGGCTGCGGTATTCGCGGGCGGGCATAGTCACTCTCGCCTGATGCGCATCCCGTGACGGCCGGGCAGGGCCGGCAGCCGCCGCAGGTCGACCCGCACGTCGTGGTCATCGGCACGCCAGGCGACGCTCGTCATCCCGTGCACGCCGACCGCGAGCAGGCTCTCGGTCGCGGGCTCGCCGGGACAGCGATGGCCCGTGGCCATGGTGCCGGCACCCTGGGCGACGATGTGGGCGGCGGTGGAAGGCGCGGCGAGAAAGCGCTCCGGCCGGAACTCCCACGCGTGCTCCCATTCGTCCGGATGCCGGTTCGTTGCGAACAAGTCCAGCACGACCCATTCGCCCTTGACGATGTCGAGGCCCCGCCAGGAGGTGTCGAAGAGGGCGCGCCCGCCGATGACGGGAAAGAACGGGGTGGTCCGGCGCACCTCCGCGCAGAACGCTTCGAGAGCGTGTGGATCCATCCGCATCCGTTCCCGCCACTGCGGGTGGCGGTGCAGGGCGAGCGCCGCGAAGGCGATGAATCGTGCGACCGCCGTCACGGGCCGGATGAGGTTGAGCAGTTCCACCCCCGCCACGGCCTCCGGCAGCGGTCGTCCCTGCTCGTCCGTCCAGTGCGCCACGGCATGCAGGGGAGAAGAGCCGTCTTCGTTGGCGCGGGCGCGGCGGATCTCGTCTCGCGCCCACCGCTCCGTGCGCCGACGGAGGAGCCGGCCGTGCGCATTACGCGGTCCGAACGAGCCGGCCCCCTCGATCATCGCGGTGATCTCGTGGGTGCGCGCCTCGGTGTCGGTTTCGGAACACCCTGCCCACTCGAGTGCGGAGGCGGTGAGCGCCCGCTCGGCCTCGCGCTTGACGTCGACCGCTTCGTCGCGCGGCCAGGCGCGCACCGCCTGCGTCCATCGCCGCTCGAAGGTGCTGGTCAGGGGCAGCGCTTTCTCGGTGAGGAGCAGATGCTCGAACGATGTCTTGCGAAGCCGGTGCGCGGCGCCGCTCAGTGTCTGCACGCTTCGTTCGTCCTGGAGCGAGTGCAGGACCGAGGTGGGCATGGCGTCGACGCGCGTGAACCTGTCGCCTTCGTAGAAGAATCGTGCGGCGTCGAGGCCGCGGATCATCGTCACGGGGCGCCCCTTCAGGCGGGTGCGGAACGCGTCGGCGTCGACGCGTTCGAACCGGCGGTGGCCGAAGGCGTATCCCTCGGCGAGGAAGGCGAGTGTCGAGTCGCCCTTCAGGTGCGTGAGCGTCATGCCGTGACCGTACGACCGCGCACCGAGCGGCACAGCCGGGTTGACGGGGGCGTACGGCTGACGTACGCCTCGTCGCGGATGCATGCACCACGAAGTGGGCCCGTCAAGCCCTGGGCGCGAGGCATCCGTCGTGCGTAGTTTCGGATCGTCACAACGACGGAGGGCAGAGGTTTCCATGGGTCTGGCTGGGCACGCATCCATCTCCGCGCGCGGGAGCGTGAGCGGGCTGCTCCTGCGCGTCGTCGCCGGCGCGCCCGGAGCAGAGCAGGCGCCGCTGCTGGCGCGCGACGCCGTCGCCACGAGCGCCGACGTGCTGCGCGATGACGACATCCAGCTGGCGCTGTTCCTGCTCTACGCCGGTCACTACGGGTCGGTGTCGTTCGCGGACCCCGAGCAGGAGTGGGACACGCACCTCATCGCGGCGCGTCGCACGATCGAGCGGGCCTTCGAGGCCCGGCTGCGAGAGCTGATCGTGCCGCCGGCTCTTCCCGATCCGCGCCGCGAGAGTGTGGCGCAGGCGCTGTTCGCGTTGACGGCGCCCGCGCCCGGCCCGAGCGCGGCGCGATACGTCGCGAAGAAGGCGACGCCCGCGCAGGCACGGGAGTTCCTGATCCTGCGCAGCATCTATACGCTCCGGGAGGCGGATCCGCATTCCTGGGCGATCCCCCGGCTGACGGGCGCGGCCAAGGCGGCCCTGGTCGAGATCCAGGCCGACGAGTACGGCGGCGGCGACCCCGACCGCATGCATGCCGGCATCTTCGCGCGTGCAATGCGAGGAGTCGGGCTCGACGATCGCTACAGCGCCTATGTCGACGACGTTCCGGCCCTGACGCTCGCCTCGCTGAACATGATGTCGATGTTCGGGCTGAACCGCCGCCTGCTCGGTGCCATCGTGGGCCACCTCGCAGCCTTCGAGATGACCTCGTCGCTGCCGAACAAGCTGTACGGCGACGGTTTCCGCCGCCTGGGCTTCGGGTCCGATGTGACCTGGTACTTCGACGAGCACGTCGAGGCGGATGCCGTGCACGAGCAGATCGCCGGGCGCGACCTCGCCGGCTCTCTCGCCGAGGAGCGACCGGAGCTCGTGGCCGACATCATGTTCGGTGCCGCGGCGTGCCTGACCGTCGACGGCTGGGCCGGTGACGAGATGCTCGATGCTTGGGAGGGTGGACGCAGCGCCCTGCGCGTCGGGAACTCCGGCGACACCGAAACCGAGGCCGAAATCGGGACGGGAGTCGAGGCGGTCGTGTCGGTGGGTGCGGGGAGTTGATGAGGCATATCGTCGTGCGCGTCGTGATGGAGGACAGCGTCGTGACGGAGGACAGCGTCATGGGGGGAGGAGAGGGATGAGTGGCGATGGCGTGCGCGCCAGCAGACCCTCGATTCACGTCGTGCCCGACGGCCCGCTCATCGTGCGGGGCGCCGTCGGCCTCGTCGACGAGGGCGGGAACCCCGTCCGCACCCATCGTCGCACCGTGGCGCTGTGCCGGTGCGGTGCGAGCAGCATCAAGCCGTGGTGCGACGGCAGCCACAAGCTCGGCCGCCCCGGCGCCTGAACCGGGGTCAGCAGGCCGCCGCGCCCGCGGGCGGCGCTCAGGGCGCGGTGCGCCCGAACGCCGTGCTCAGAGGGGCGCCCCTCAGAACGGCGCCCCTCAGAACGGCGACCCTCAGAACGGCGCGGGTTCGTCGGGTTCGGTGAAGCGCACCATCGATGGCGGTGTGTCGATGTAGACCAGCCCGCCCGGTGAGGTCCATTCGAGGACGCCGTGGTCGAGTTGTTTCACTTTCCAGGGTGTTTCGCCTTTGACGGTGTGATGTCGTCGACAGAGCGCCGCCAGATTCCGCACTTCGGTCTTGCCGCCCAACGCGTAGTCGTGGGTGTGGTCGTAGTCGCAGCGGTGGACGGGTTGTCGGCAGCCGGGGAATCGGCAGTGCTGGTCCCGCACCCGCAGGTGCCGTTTCATGTCCGCGGAGGGGGTGTATCGGTCGACGGCGAGGATGCCGCCGCTGATCGGGTCGGTCAACACCCGCTCCCACCCGGGTGCCCGTGCGGCGAGTTCGCGGGCGGTGTCGATGTCGACCGGCGCCCGCCCGACCAGCTCTGCGGGTTCGGCGGTGATCCCCGCCAGCGCTGTGGCCGAGACGGTGACGTTGACCACGGCGGTGATCGATCCGAGCCCGCCGTACCCGTCGGCCAGTCCTTCCCCCGTGTCGATGTTCGGGGTGGAGGTCAGGAGGGTGTCGGCGGCGATGTCCGCGCGGATCTGATCGAGCGTCCGCGGATCGTCCGGGTCAGCTGCTTTGATCGCTTTTGCCTGTTCGGTGAGGCGGTCCTGGATGCCGTGGATGAGGGTGATCGGTTGGACGATCAGGATCCCTCCCATCCCGTCTTCCAGGTCCTGCACCGACGTGCCCCGCGTCGCCCGCGCCTGCTGGTGCCGCTCGGTCAAGGACCGGGGCTGCAGTTCCTCCGACAGGCGTCCGAGCGCAGCCCTCAGCCGCCCGGGCGTCGTCTCCGCCGCGCGTTCCAAAGCCTCACGTTCGAACATGGCCCGCGCGGCGCCATCTTGGATTGGCATGCCGTGTTCGACGATCGCCGTCACGTGCCCCCGCGCCACAGTGCCCTGCTCCCACGCGTCCAAGGTCGCGGGGAAGTGTCGGGCGATCATCGCCGCTTCGTCCATCCGCCGCTGCACGGTCCGGTCGGGCTGCCTGGCCGCCGCCCCGAGCTCCGCCGCGAGCGCCCGGACCGGCAACTCCGCCTCCCGCGCCGCCGCAGCGGGCAGCGCCGCCACCCGTACCTCGGCGAGGGTCTCGGCCTCGGCCAGCACCCGCGCCACCGCGGCCTGCGCCGCCGCTTCGGCCCGACACGCGGCCGCATACCGCTCCGCAAGATCCCGCGCGGCAGCATCCACGCCGTCCACATTCCTCGCCTCGAGGCCCACCACGACTTTCGTCTTCATGTTCGAAACTCTACGGGTGGCCACCGACATCCATCCCCGGAAAGACGGCACTTTCTGGCGACCCGTCAAAACTTCTTCATGAAACTTTTCTCATCTTCGACTTTCCCCACGTCGAGCACCCCCGCCGAGCGTCGGCGACCCGTGCGCAACTGCGGGTCCTGCGCCCGACACGCCGCACGCACGCGGGATGCCGCGGCGCGCCCCCGTCGTTACCCGCAGTTGTGCACGGGGAGGGGCCCGGGGGTGTCGTTTCGTCTCGCCTGCGGCTCGATCAACGACCGGGGGCGCCCCGGCGCCGGCAGTTGTGCACGGGGAGGGGGCCGGGGGTGTCGTTTCGTCTCGCCTGTGGCTCGCTCAACGACCAGGGGCGCCCCCACGGTCGACCCGCGGGAGCGCCCCGTCGCACCAATCCCGGCTAGTGCCCGTCCTCCGAGATCTCGGCCACGGTCTCGCCCGTTTGGCCGGGGCCGAGGGCGAGCGCGACGTCGGCCTGGGCGAGGATGCCGACCAGATCGTGTCCGTCGATCACCGGCAGCCGTCGCACCTGGTGGTCCTGCATCACGCGCAACGCCTCACGAACGTCGTCGTCGGCGCCGATCGTGACCGGCTTGCCCTCCGCGAGCGAGCCTGCGGTCGTCTGGGACGGATCGCCTCCCGCTGCGAGGCACTTCACCACGATGTCGCGGTCGGTCAGCATCCCCTTCAGCCGCTTGTCAGTGCCACAGATGGGCAGCGCGCCGACGTCGAGCGACTCGAACAGCCGTGCCGCATCGACGAGCGTGTCGTCCTCTCCGATGCAGCGCGGCCCGGGAGTCATGATGTCTCGTGCGACGGTCATCCGCTTCTCCTTTCGTCAGGCGCGACCCTCACTCCTTGCCCAGCGCGTCCTGCACGCCGCCGGCCGTCTTCTCGACGATGTTGGGCACCTCGGTGGTGCCGTAGAACCGGGAATCGGGGTGCGTCGGCGGCGGCATCGGCACGCCGCGCTCCGGCGCCTCCTGGTAGCTGAACTGCGCCTTGCCGTCGGGCGTGGGGCCCGAGGCCCAGCTGCCCTCGGATGCCGCGGCCCCGTCCGAGAAGTTGATGTAGGTGTAGTTCGCGTCCTGGTTCTCCTTGGACTGCGGAAAATTGCTCGGCACCGGCAGATCCTCCACTCCCTCTTCGCGCAGCTCGGCCGCCGCGGCGATCCACTGGTTCTGGTGCATCGTGTCGCGGGCGATCAGGAACGAGAGCAGGTCGCGCACGCCCGAGTCCTCGGTCATGTGGAACAGCCTCGAGGCCTGGATGCGCCCCTGCATCTCGCCGTTCGCGTTCGAGGTGAAATCGGCGAGCAGGTTCCCGCTGGCCGTGACGTACGACCCCGACCACGGGTTGCCGTTGCTGTCGACGGGCCGCGCTCCCGCCCCCGCCACGATCGCGTGCTGCACGTCCATGCCGCCGAGCACTGCCGCCACGGCGGGGTCGTCCTGCACGGCACCATCGGTGACGCCCAGCGGCGCCTTCTCGAGCAGCTGCGCGATCATGGTCGCCAGCATCTCGACGTGGCCGAACTCCTCGGCCCCGATCCCATAGAGCAGGTCGCGGTACTTGCCTGGAATGTGCGCGTTCCAGGCCTGGAAGCCGTACTGCATCGCGATCGTGATCTCGCCGTACTGGCCCCCCAGGATCTCCTGGAGCTTGCGCGCATAGACGGCGTCGGGCTTGTCGGGCTTGGCCTGGTGCTGAAGTTCTTGACGGTGGAAGAACACTGTGCCTCCTCGGCATAGATACAGGCGCCCGTGCGGGCGTCGCAGCGTCGGTTGGTTGTGGTGCGCGACGCTACGACCGGCGTGCCGGGTTGCCAGGGGAGTTGTTTCTCGCGAAGCCCAGTGGTATGTGCGGCGCTCAGACGAACGAGCGTGCCGCGTCGAGCATCCGGCGCAGGCTGACCGCGGCCGTGAGGTCGGCGGCGACGTCAGAGGCACGAGCCGTCTTCTGGTTGTCGACCGCGTCCAGGTACTCGTCGACCGCGCGGGTGGCGGCATCCAGCTTCTCGCTTGCGTCCGAGGCGCCGCTCGGTGTGTCGACGACGGCGGCGCAGCTGCGTATCGCGGTCACCAGCTGCGGTCGGACGGCGCCGGCGACGGACTCGTCGCCGCCCGTGCGGCCGAGGGCGTCGGCGAGGTCGCGCGTGAAGAACGTCGTTCGCTCGAGGGCGCGCAGGCGGTGCGCGTTGTCGGCCGATTGCTCGCGCTGTGCAGCACGCCGGGCCCGGGGATTGCCCTTGCTGCTGTCGTCGGCCGCGGACACCTCATCGGCCACAGCGCGCACGGTGTCAGAGAGCTCGTCCATCGCCGCCTCGAGCTCGTCCGCGTCGAAGGGGCCGGTCTCGACGGCGTCGGCGATGCGCTCGAGCTCGTCGGCCACCGACTCGCGCAGTTCGGCGAGACGGGCGCTCGCCCGCTTGATCTCGAGCGGGGGAAAGGCGATGAGATTGACCACGAAGCCGATCGCCACGCCGAACGCCATGTTGATCAGGTACGACCCCGAGAAGTCCTCCGCGTCCTCGCCGCCCAGGAGCACGACGAAGAGCGCCGCGAACACCACCCACGACTGCCCCGCGCCGAGCAGGCGGATGCCGCCGAAGAGCACCCCGAACCCCACCACGGTCGCGACGGCGATCACCGCGGGCAGACCGCCGATGACCATGAACAGCCCGCCCAGCCCGATGGCGATGCCCAGTGCGAGCCCGACCATGGCCTGGATGCCGGAGCGGGCCGAGCTGGCCACCGTCGGGTACATGCTCACGAGCACGCCGAGCGGGGCGTAGTACGAGTACTGCTGCTCGGCGAGAGGCAGGAGGGGAGCGAGCGACCAGGCCAGGGCAGCCGCGGCCGCGGTCTTGCCGGCGAGCAGCAGCCGAGAGGCGTCGATCATGCCGCGCGCGTCCCGAACGACGGCCCGCATTGGACGGGTCGTCGGATCGATCCGGTCGGATGTCACACTCCATCGCCCCCGTCCATCTCGAGGATGCCGTCGCGCACCTCGCGACGCAGCACCTTGCCGATCAGCGAACGGGGCAGGTCGTCGACGGCGACGAAACGTCGCGGCACCTTGTAGGCGGCCAGGTGCGTGCGGCAGAAGTCCCGCAGCGCTCCCGGTTCGAGCGCCGCCCCCTCGCGCAGCACCACGGCGGCAGCGACATCCTCGCCGCCGCCCTCGCGCGGCAGGCCGACGACGGCCGCCTCATCGACGTCGGGATGCCGCGTCAGCGCCTCTTCGACCTCCGTCGGCGAGACGTTGAACCCGCCGGTGATGATCAGCTCCTTGAGCCGGTCGACGATCGTGACGAATCCGTCCTCCGAGACCCGCACGATGTCGCCGGTGCGCAGCCACCCCTCCGGCAGCAGGGTCGCGGCGGTCTCGTCGCGGCGCTGCCAGTACCCCTCGAAGACCTGGGGTCCGCGCAGCAGCAGCTCGCCCTCCTCACCAGCGTCGACATCCACGCGCGGGTCGTCGACGTCGACCACCCGGATCTCGGTGCTCGGAAAGGGCACGCCCACGGTGCCCGGCCGTCGCGACGGCCCGATGGGGTTGCCGAGGGCCACCGGCGAGGACTCCGTCATGCCGTATCCCTCGACGAGCAGGCCGCCGGTTGCCTGCTCCCACCGCTCGACCGTGGCGACGGGCAGCGCCATGGCGCCCGAGATGGCGAAGCGCACCGTCGTCAGATCGATGTCGCCGTGCGCGGCGGCGCGGGCGAGGCGGTCGTAGATCGGCGGGACCGCCGGCAGAAAGGTCGGCGGGCTCTTGCGGGCCGCCTGTGTCACCATGTCGACGTCGAAGGTGGGGAAGAGCACCAGCCGCGCGCCGATGCTCATCGCGAACGTCAGGCACAGCGTCATCCCGTAGGCGTGGAACAGGGGCAGGATGCCGTAGAAGACCTCCTCGCCCTCGCGCAGACCCGGTACCCAGGCCCGTCCCTGCATCGCGTTGGCCCGCAGGTTGCGGTGCGTCAGGATCGCGCCCTTCGGGGTGCCCGTCGTGCCGCTGGTGTACTGCAGCACGGCCGTGTCGTCGAGCTGTGGCCGCGCCGTCCGGCGGGTCAGCCGCGGGTGGTCGAGAAGACGGCGCCAGGTGTGCGGATGCCGCGTGCGCGGCGTCGCGGTGAGCCGGCTGCGCGCGGCCCGGGCGGCGGGCAGCGGGAGGCGCAGCGCGAGCCGCTTGGTCCAGGGCAGTGCGGCGGCCACGTCGACGCTCACGATGGCGTCGATGGCGATGTCGGACGGGAAGTCGGCGACGACGTCGTAGACCTTGTTCCACACGATCGCGAACGCCGCGCCGTGGTCTTCGAACTGGTGGCGCAGTTCGCGAGCCGTGTAGAGCGGGTTGTGCTCGACGGCGATCGCACCGAGCCGCAGGATCGCGTAGAACGCCACGACGTGCTGCGGGCAGTTGGGCAGCACGATGGCAACGCGATCGCCCGCGCTCACTCCGAGACGTCGCAGGCCCTCGGCAGCGCGCGAGATCTGATCACCCAGCTCGCGGTAGGTCGTCACCGCGCCGAAGAACTCGAGCGCGGCCGTGCGGGCGTGGCGCGCGACGCTCGCGTCGATCATGTCGACGAGTGTCTGGGTGACCTCGTCGATCGCATGCGGGACCTCGGGGGCGTAGGCCGTCAACCAGGGTCGCGATGCGTACGGGTTCGCCTGCGGCATGGGGATTCCTCCTCGTGGGGTGCGGGCAACACCCTATGGGGTGTGCACCCGGCGATGCCTAGACCTTGACAGTCGACGCTGTCAAGGCGCTCGGCTCGGATGCCGCTGGTCGGTGACGCTGGGCGGAACGGAAGGGAGTTGTCATGATCGCCGTCTGGTTCGCCCGCATCGTCGGGGTGGGGCTCATCGTGCTCAGCATCGTGGGTTTCTTCTTCGAGGGGCACCTGTTCGGGTTCCTCACCGTCGACCTCTCGCTCGACATCGGTCGTGTCGTGCTGGGCCTGATGCTCTGCGCCGCCGGATTCCTCCCGGTGAGTCGGATGTACCTCAACGTCGCACTCGGCATCTTCGCCACCACCTACCTGCTCTCGGCGCTCACGTGGTTCATGGACCGCGAGGTCTACGGTCTGGTCCCCAGCGGCCTCACCGTGCCCGACTTGGTGGCGTGGATCGTCTTCGGCGTGGCCGCGCTGGGGGTGATGCTGCTGCCCGAGCAGACCGCCCACCGCCGAGACGACATCGCGGAGGGCATGCTCGCGCCGCAGCGGGACGCCGAGAGCGGCCGCGGTGAGCACCGGTGAGGAGCCGCTGTCGCGGAAGTATGCGCAGGGCCGCTGAACGCTGTCAACCCCCGCGTGCGGCAGGCGCCGTGTGCGTAACGTCGGGCGCGTCCCCCATCGAAAGGAGACCATCATGGCGAGCACTGTCACGTCAGAGATCGATGTCGAGGCGCCGCTTCGCACGGTCTACAACCAGTGGACGCAGTTCGAGACCTTCCCCCGCTTCATGGAGGCCGTCGAGTCGATCAGGCAGGTCGACGACCAGCTCACCCACTGGGAGGTGAGCATCGGCGGCGTGAGCCGCGAGTTCGACGCAGTGATCGTGAGCCAGGAGCCGGACGACCACATCGAGTGGCGCAGCGTCGACGAGCGCATGCACACCGGGCGGGTGTCCTTCCATGCGATCGACGCCGGCCGCACCCGCGTCGTGCTGGCGATGGCCTGGGAGCCCGAGACGTTCGTCGAGAAGGCCGGCGCCAAGCTCGGCGTCGACGAGCGGCAGGTGCGCGGCGACCTGGAGCGTTTCGCGACGTTCATCCAGGAGCGCCCGGTCGAGACCGGGGCATGGCGCGGCGACATCGAAGAGGGCGCCGTCCGCGACGACGGCTGATCGACGAGGAGTCGAGATGACGGAGAAGACCACGCCCGACGGCACGCCCGTCGAGGACGCCGCGCAGGAGCCCGAGGAGTACCGCATCGGAAGCGGCTCGGGTGATCCCAACCGCGAGCGCCCCGACGTCGCCCCCACCAAGGTGCAGGACGACGACGCCGAGTGATCTCGGACGTCTTGAAGACAGCGGATGCCGCCGGCGAGCTCTGCCGGCGGCATCCGCTGCGTTCGTCACATGCGTGAAACACGCGCGCGCGCATAATAGAAGGGCAGCGTAAGCCGTTGCGGGCCCGCCGGGCCACAAGACCCCGGTGGAGTGTGGAGGAGCCGTCCGCTCCACGTCCCTGGAACGGCGTGGCACGACGACCTCCATCCCAGACACCTGTCAATCGGTAGAGATGTGAGTCGTGATGTCCCTTCAAGTCGCCGTCGTCGTCGGAAACCCCAAGCCCCTCTCGCGCACCCGTCGCGTTGCCGAGCTGCTGGTCGAGAAGCTGCTCGAGCCGGGCAGCTACGCGCTCGAGGTGATCGACCTCGCCGACCATACCGACCAGATCTTCGCCTGGCCCTCCGACAAGATGGCGGCGATGAACGCCCGCGTTGCGGAGAGCGATCTGGTCGTCTTCGCCTCGCCGACCTACAAGGCCACCTACACCGGCCTGCTGAAGGCCTTCCTCGACCGCTACCCCGCGAACGGGCTCGCGGGCGTCACCGCCATCCCCGTCCACACGGGCGCCGACTTCTCGCACGCGATGGGCCCGACGTACAACCTCGCGCCGCTTCTGGTGGAGCTGGGTGCGACGGTGCCGGGCCGCGGTTTCTACCTCGCACTCAGCCAGATGGACCAGGTCGCCGACGTCGTGGATGCCGCCGTGGCCGAGTACGCGGCGAACCTGAGCCGGTCGGCGGCCATCGCCGCGCACACCCGCACAGCGACCCCGGCATCCGCCTGACCCGCCGCGCCTTCGAAAACGGAGCAACCATGACCGAGAGCATCACGGCCCCCACCGCCATCGAAGCGCGTGCGTTCCGCGACACCCTGGGCCACTTCGCCTCCGGCATCACGGTGGTCAGCGGCATCGAGGGCGGCGATCCGGTCGGCTTCACGTGTCAATCGTTCGCGTCGGTCTCGATCGAGCCGCCGTTGGTGTCGTTCACCGTGATGCGCACGTCCACCACCTACCCCCGCATCGCCGCGACCGGGTCATTCGCCGTCAACGTGCTCGCGCACGACCAGCACGCCGTCTCGGACCAGTTCGCCCGCAGCGGCACCGACAAGTGGGCGGGCATCGCGTGGCAGCCGGCGGCATCCGGCAACCCGATCATCGACGACACGCTCATGTGGGTGGACTGCCGTCTGTGGGCGGAGTACGAGGCGGGCGATCACCTGATCGTCGTCGGCGAGGTCGTCGAGATGAGCCCCATCGACGGGCATGGCGGCGAGCCGCTGCTCTACTTCAAGGGCGCGTACCGGCACCTGCGTGAGGCTCAGGAGGGCTGAGCGCACCGGCGGTGTACAGCTCGCGGCTCACGCTGCCGGTTCTCGGTGCGTGGATGCGCTGCCAGTTGCGTCCGCCGCGAGCGAAGGTGGCGAGGACGCCCGGGGGCGCCTCGACATCGGCGACCGGATGCCGCAGCCAGCGGCATCCGCGCACGTGCACCAGGTCGAACCCGAGGCCTTCGGGGTCGAAGTGCCACGGGCCGGCCAGGGCGCCGAGGTGCAGCAGGCCGTCGGCATCCCGTGTCCAGACGAACGCGCCCGCCGGTGCGGAAGCGAACCGCTCCAGCCGGCGCGCGACGCGCTCGCCGTGGTGCGCATCGACGGCGATGACGGCATCGGCGAAGGTGGGTGGCCGCCGGTCGAGCGCTCCGGCGATGCCCACGAGCCCGCGGGTGAGGGCGCGTTCCACAGCGGCGCCGGGTGCGTCGTCCGTGCGCATCGGCGCACGGTAGACGGCCGGTTCGGTGTTCACGCGCCGACCGAGAGGTTCGGCAGCATCCGCGTGCCGTGCACGTGTCGGAGTGCCGACAGGGCGGCGTGCCAGCCGGACAGCCCGTGCACGCCGGGCCCCGGACTCGTCGACGACGAGCACAGGTACACGCCGGGCAGCGGGGTACGCCACGGATCGGGGCTCGCGATGGGGCGGCGCAGCAGCTGGGGCACGTCGGGTGACCCGGCCGAGATGTCGCCTCCCGGGTAGTTGGGGTTGTACTCGGCCAGTTCCACCGCGCTCGAGCTCGCCGAGGCGAGGATCGTGTCGCGAAAGCCCGGGGCGAAGCGCTCGATCTGGGCCGTGACCGCTTCGGTGCGGTCGGTGGGCGACCCCGCCGGCACGTGGGTGTACGCCCACAGCGTGTGCCGCCCCTCCGGCGCCCTGCTCGGGTCGAAGACGCTCGGCTGTGACACCAGCACGTAGGGCTCGTCGGGCTCGCGGCCGGCGAACACCGCATTCTCTGCCGCGGCGATCTCGGCACGGGTGCCGCCGACGTGCACGGTGCCGGCACGTCGCACCTCGGGGTCGGTCCAGGGCACGGCATCCGAGAGGGCGAAGTCGACCTTCGCGACGCCGTTGCCGTAGCGGAAGCACGAGAGCGTGCGCCGGTAGGCCGCGGGCAGGTCGTCGCCGGCCATGCGCAGCAGGGCGCGCGGCGTCACGTCGAGCATCACGATGCGCGCGGGCGGCAGGTCGTCGAGCGTGCGCACGTCGGTGCCGGTGACGATCTCGCCGCCGTGGGCCCGCAGGTCGTCGGCCAGGGCGTCGGCGATGGCCTGGCTGCCGCCGACCGGGATGGGCCAGCCGCGGGCGTGGGCGTAGGCACCGAGCGCCAGGCCGGCGCCGGCGGAGGCGAGGCCGGGCAGCGGCAGGATCGTGTGCGCCGACACGCCCGTCAGCAGCGCGGGAGCGACATCTTCGCGAAACCGGGCGTTCCACCACGGCCCGCCCTGCTCGAGCACAGCCAGGCCGAACCGCAGCGGGGTGACGAGGTGCCGCGGCAGCTGCAGCAGGGGTGATCCGGTGAACGCGGCCACGCGGGCGGCGTGCTCGGCGAGCGGGCGCATCAGCCGTGCGTACGCGGGCCCGTCGATGCCGAGCGCCTCGGCGGTGCGGTCCAGGTCGCGGTACGCGACCCCGGCGCGACCGCCGTCGAGGGGATGCGCGAAGGATGCGTCGGGCACGACGAACTCGACACGTTCGGCCAGGCCGAACTCGCGGAAGAACCGCGACTCGAGAGCGAGGGGATGCACGGCGGAGCACACGTCGTGGTGAAAGCCGGGCAGGGTCAGCTCCCGCGTCGCCGAGCCCCCGCCGAGCGTGTCCGCTCTCTCGTACACCCGCACCACCAGTCCGGCGCGGGCGAGCGTCACCGCCGCGGCGAGCCCGTTGGGGCCGGATCCGACGACGACGGCATCCACCTCGCCCGACCCGGCGCGGCGCCCGCGGAGCGGTGGGCGCACGGTCATCGTGGCTCCCCGGCATCCGCCTCGGGGGGCGCATCGTCTGCCTCGCGCTGGCGTTCGGCGGTCGTGGCGGCCTGTCCGTCGCCGCGCCCCTCGGCCAGGTACGCCAGGCGCAGCAGCGTCTCGCGGTTGCGCAGCGACAGGAGGATGTCGGCGAGCATCGGTGGCACCAGCCGGCCCGGGCCGCTCGAGGGCTCCTCCTGGATGCGCACGACGCAGCCCCGGCCGCGGGGTTTGACGTCGAGCACGACCGTTGCCTCGCCGAGCGGCCACCCCTTGGCGCGCAGCGCCATGCGGTGCGGGGGATCCCAGACGAGCGAATGCGTCGCATCGTCGAGCAGCAGCGGCCAGCTGCCCACGGAGTGGTGCAGCCGCGCACCGGCCTGCGGCCATGCCTCGTCGACATCGCGCATGCGCGACGCGCCGACCACCCAGCCGGGGTACAGCCAGCCGTCGGCGAGCACGCGGAAGACGTCGTCGGGCGAGCAGTTCAGGTAGCGGGCGTTGCGCGACATCGGCATCCTCCTGGTCGCGGTCGATGAGCGTCTCGCGAGCGAGCCTACGCGCGCCGCCCCTCGCGGCCGCGGGGCTTGACGTGCCGGGTCGCCGTGCGCTCCGCCCTCGCCGCCGGTCGGGCAGGGGGCGGGTCGCCAAGGATTGTCGCCTCCGTCGCCGTGAAGCGACGTTTTCTGGCGACCCGTGGGGGAAGGGGGTATGACTCCGCAGGGCGGCCGCGGGAGAGGGGGCGACCAGGGCAGGTCGGCGGGTCGCCAAGAATTGTCGCCTGCAGCGCCGTGAGGCGACGTTTGTTGGCGACCCGTGGTGGGGTGTCCCGTGGGGGAGGAGGCGACCCGTGGCGCGAGGAGGGCGCAGCAGAGGCCGGCCTCCTGCCACACTGGGCGCATGTCCGCCCACCGCCGCGTGGGTCCCGAGGAGGCGCCCGAACACCGGTGGCCCCCGATCGTCGCCGTCGCGGCGGCGATGGTGCTCTGGATGCTGCTTCCCGGCTACTTCTTCCCGCCCCTGCGCGCGGCGGCCGTCGTGGCCTGCGCGGCGCTGATCCTGCCGCTGGTGGTGCTGAACCCCCATCACCTGACCCGGCAGACGGCGTGGTCGCGCGCGCTGTCGGTCGGACTCGTGCTCGTGCTGCTCGTCTTCAACCAGGTGCTGCTCGTGCGCCTGGTCTTCGAGCTGCTCACCGCGCCTCAGACCGAGGGGCTCAGCGTGCTCATCGCGGCCCTGCAGCTGTGGGCGACGAACGCGATCGCGTTCGGGCTGCTCCTGTGGGAGCTCGACGGCGGCGGTCCGGTCGCCCGCGCGGTGGGAGCACGCACCCGGGCGGGCTCCGACATCCAGTTCCCGCAGGACCTCGCGGACGAGTTCTCGCGGTGGCGCCCGCGCTTCTTCGATTACCTCTACGTGTCGATCACGGCGGGCATTGCGTTCTCGCCCGCGGATGCCGTGCCGCTCACCCGCCGCGCCAAGGCCTTTCTCGCCGCGGAGGCGGTGTCGGCCTACATCATCTCGGTGCTCGTCATCGCCCGGGCGGTCTCCACCGTCGCGTAGCGCCGCCGGGCGCATCGGGCGTCGGAGATGGGGCGAGCGTCGGGCATTCGCGCGTCGGAGATCCGACGTCCGGCGCATCCCCGACGCCCGGTGCCGCAGCCCTCAGCCGACGAGCCGCCCCACCTCGGCGACGGCGGCGGCGACGGCGGCATCGATCACCTGCTCGGGCGAGCCGTCGAGCTGCAGAAGCCGGTGCGCGCTGCCCTCGGTGGTGCACCAGCCCAGGTAGACGGTGCCGGCCGGATGCTGCCCCTGAGCGTCGGGGCCTCCCACGCCCGTCGCGGCCACCGCGACGTCGGCGGCCAGCAGCGTGCGCGCGCCGCGTGCGAGCTGCTCGGCGCAGGCCGCCGAGACGGGTCGGTGCCCTCCTCGACGCCGAGGACGCGCTCTTTGATGTCGGTGCGGTAGGCCACCACCGCGCCCGCGAACCACTCCCCGGCGTTCGGGCCCTTGCCGAGCGCCGCCGCGAGATTGCCGCTGGTGAGCGATTCGGCGGCCGCGATGCGCAGCCGACCGTCGGTCGCCCGCTGCGCGATCCGCTCGACGATCGATTCCACATCGACAGCCGCGCCGGTCATCGTCAGCGCTCGACCGGAGTGCGCTTCTCGGCGCTGACCATCCAGGCGAACTGCTCGAGGCTCTCGAGCACGCCGTGCAGGATGTCGGCGCTCGTCGGGTCCTCGTCGTCGATCGGGTCGTGCACCTCGCGCACCGTCTCGATGACGGCCTCGAGGCGCTCGGTGATCAGATCGATCGTGTCGCTCGTCGTGATCTCGCCGTGCGGGAAGGCGGGCAGCGTCGTCGTCTCGGCGACCGTGTCGGAACGGCCGTCCGGCAGCGCGTGCAGCGCGCGCATGCGCTCCGCGACCGAGTCGCTGAAGCCCCGCGCGGCATCGATGATCTCGTCGAGCTGCAGGTGCATGTCGCGGAAGTTCGCGCCGACCACGTTCCAGTGCGCCTGCTTGCCCTGCAGCTGCAGTTCGAGCAGGTCCACCAGCACGCGCTGCATGTTGTCGCTGAGCGTCGCCGAGGCGCGGAAGCCGCTCTCGGCGTTCTGCTCCTTCGTCAGGGTGGCGCCGCGGGCCTGACGGCGGCGACCGCGGGCGGGTGCGTCGTTCGTGGGCGTGCTTGTCATCTCGATCTCCTTCCGTGCCGAGGCATCGGCGTGCGGCACGTGTGGAACGCTAGGCCACCTGCTGTACCTCGTGCACGGGATTGTGGTGCGCGGGCGGCCCTGCTAGGTATCGCTCCCTCGGTACGCCGATCCGCCGAGCGTGTCAAGGGGATGAAAGCCCGCGCGGACAGGTCGTAGCGTGACGCCTCGTGCGGCGGTCGCCGCCGTGCCCCGAGAAGAGGAGAAGCGATGTCCGAGCACGACATGACGGATCCGACCACCGCCCACCGCGACGAGGGCTTCCCTCCGCACGAGCAGACCCAGCCCGGCCTGACGGGACCGACCGCGCCCGACCCCGACCACGGGGAGCGCTCCTACGTCGGGCACGGTCGTCTCGAGGGGCGACGGGCCCTGATCACGGGCGGCGACTCGGGCATCGGACGCGCCGTCGCCATCGCGTTCGCACGGGAGGGGGCGGATGTCGCCATCGCCCATCTGCCCGAGGAGGCCGCGGATGCCGCGGCCACCATCGGACACGTCGAGGCCGCCGGCCGCAAGGGCGTGGCCTTCGCCGGCGACGTGCGCGAAGAGGCCTTCGCGGTGGGGATCGTCGAGGACACCGTCGACGCGCTCGGGGGGCTCGACATCCTCGTGCTGAACGCCGCGTATCAGAAGGACCGCGACGGTCTGGAATCGATCCCCACCGACGAGTTCGACCGGGTCTTCCGCACCAACCTCTACGGCATCATGTTCAGCGCCCGGGCCGCGCTGCGGCACCTCTCCGCCGGCGCGAGCATCATCGTCACCTCGTCCATCCAGGCGTTCGAGCCCTCGCCCGGGCTGATCGACTACGCCATGACGAAAGCCGCGCAGGTGGCGTTCGTCAAGGCTCTCGCGCAGGAGGTCGGCCCCCGCGGCATCCGCGTGAACGCCGTCGCGCCCGGTCCGATCTGGACGCCCCTCATCCCCGCCACCGGCTTCGACCAGGGCAAGGTGGAGTCCTTCGGCAGCGAGACGCCGCTGGGCCGCGCCGGCCAGCCCGCCGAGCTCGCCGGAGCCTATGTGTACCTCGCCTCGGACGAGGCGACCTACGTGTCGGCGGGGGTGCTGCCGGTGACGGGCGGACGAGGGCTGTAGCGGCGTGCTCGCCAGATCTCACCGGGGGTCGCCGCTCCGCCTGAGCGCTTCACAGTGGCCTCGTAGCGCGCCGCCCTAGCGTGGGGGCATGACGATCTCGTTCGATGACGCGACCTTCTCCGCCACCCTCGAAGAGATGCGGGCCATGCGCGACGACTTCCAGCGCTTTCTGCTCGAGTACCGGTTCGGCCTGCAGGAGGTCGAGACGAAGATCTCGATCCTGCGCGACGAGTTCGAGCAGACCCACGCCTACACGCCCATCGAGCATGTCTCGAGCCGGGTGAAGACGCCCGACAGCCTCGCCGAGAAGGTCGCCCGCCGGGGCATCGACCCCTCGTTCGATGTGATCCGGCAAGAGATCACGGATGTCGCCGGCATCCGCATCACCGTCAGCTTCGTCGCCGATGCCTACCGTCTGTTCGACCTGCTCACCCAGCAGGACGACATCACGCTGCGCACGGTGAAGGACTACATCGCGCATCCCAAGCCGAACGGCTACAAGAGCCTGCACGCGATCGTCGAGGTGCCGGTCTTCCTCTCCACCGGCCGGGTGAGCGTGCCGGTCGAGGTGCAGTTCCGCACGATCGCGATGGATTTCTGGGCGAGCCTCGAGCACAAGATCTACTACAAGTACGACCGGCAGGTGCCCGACGGCCTGCTCGCGTCGCTGAAGGATGCCGCCGACACCGCCGCCGAGCTGGATGTGCGAATGGAGCGCCTGCACCGCGAGGTGCACGGCGAGGTGCCGGGCTCCGCATCCGGCGCGATGCACGCCCCGGCGCCTGCCGAGTGGCGCGGCGGCACCGGACCCCGCGTAGCGTAGGAACGATGCACGGCACCGTCACCGACCTCTACTTCTACCCGATCCGGGGGCTGAGCGCGCAGCGCCTGGATGCCGTGAGCGTCGGCCCCGACCGCGGCTTCCCCCTCGACCGGTGCTGGGCCCTGCCCACCCGGAACGGGGAGTACCGCACCGTGCGTGATCGGCCGCTCGGGTCGGGCAACGTGCACGGGCCGACGATGGACCCGCGTCTGGCCGGGGTGGCCACCTCGTTCGACCCGGAATCCGAGTGGCTCGAGGTGCGGGTGCAGGACCACCTCGTGCTGGCGTGCTCGCTGGCGAGCGAGGGCGGCGTGGCCGAGGCGGAGGAGTTCTTCGCGCGCGTGCTCGATCTCGAGCCCGAGGATCGGCCGCACCTCGTGCGCCGGGCGGATGCCGGCTACAACTTCGCCTACACGGCGTCGGTCTCGACGTCGCTCACCTGGGCCTGCCACGTCGTCAACCTTGCCTCGGTGCGCGATCTGGAGGAGCGCATCGGCCGCCCCGTCGATCCGCTGAGGTTCCGCGCGAACCTCTACGTCGACCTCGGCGAACCGTGGATCGAGAACGATCTGCTCGGGCGCACCTTCCGCGTCGGCGACGTGCAGCTGCGCGGTGAGATGGCGACGGCGCGCTGCGCCGCCACCGAGGTGAGTCTCGAGACGGCCGAGCGCGACATCCCGATCCCTCGCCTGCTCATGACGCACTACGGCCACACCGACTTCGGCATCTACGCGAACATCCTCACCGAGGGTGAGCTGCGCCCGGGCATGGATGTCGCGGCGACGGCCGCCGAGGACGCCCTGTGAGCGCCGGCGAGACCGCAATCGACGTGCGCGTGGTGCGTCGTCGCCCCCTCGCCGCCGACATCGACGAGTTCGCGCTGGGGGCTCCGGATGGACGGGCGCTGCCGGGATTCGAGGCCGGCGCGCACATCGACGTCGAGACGCCCGGCGCGCACCGCCGCAGCTACTCGCTGTGCACCGGGGGCGCCGAGGCGCCGTCGGAATACGTGATCGCCGTCGACCGCCGCCACGACGGCGAGGGCGGCTCGATCAGCATGCACCGCGACGCGACGCCCGGCACCGCTCTGCGCGTCTCGGCACCCAGCCCGGCGTTCACCGCGCACGCCGCGACCGACGAGGCGGTGCTGATCGCCGGGGGAATCGGGATCACCGCCGTGCGCGGCCTGCTCCACGACCTCACGGCGAGCGGGCGGTCCGTCACCACGGCCTATCTGGTGCGCGAGCGCGCCCGCGCGGCCTACCTCGACGAGATGGCCGCCGCCGGTGCCGACGTGCACATCGCGAGCGAGAACGACGGACGGCGCTACGACCTCTGGCCGCTGCTCGAGGACCCGACGGGCAAGGAGCTGTACTGCTGCGGGCCCGCCGGCCTCATGCGCTCCGTGCGCGCGCTGACGATGCACTGGCGGGCGTCGCGCCTGCACTTCGAGGACTTCCTCGGCGTCTCGGCCGTCGACCCGTTCGGGGGTCCCTTCACCGCCGAGTGGGCACCGACGGGCGAGTCCATCGCGGTGGATGCCTCGTCCTCACTGCTCGAGCGGCTCACCGCGGCGGGCGTGTCGGTGCCGAGCTCGTGCCGCTCCGGAACCTGCGGCACCTGCCGGGTGCGCCTGCTCGAGGGCACCCCGCAGCATCGCGACGTCGTGCTGACCGACGAGGAACGGTGCGAGCAGATCATCACCTGCGTGTCCAGGGCCGAGGGCACAGTGCGGCTCGCCCCGCTCTGACATCCGCCACAGCCCGCCGCCGTGCGCGACCGCGGCGACCATGCGGGAGGATGAGGACATGCCCGCGCAGCCGTCCGCCCCGCAGACCACCCGCCCCGCCTTCCTGCCCGCGCTCATCGCCGCGGCGGCGCTGCTGTCGGGCATCCCCCTGCTCGGCGCCGACTGGTTCCTGCTGATCCGGTTCATCGTCGCGATCATGGCGCTGATCGTCGCGTGGTTCGCCGTGCAGGCCTCGCAGTGGTGGTGGACGGTGGTGTTCTTCGCGGTCGCGATCGTGTGGAACCCGATCTTCCCCGTGCCCGTGGAGGGGCCGTGGTGGATCGTCGCGCACGTCGTGGTGGCGGCGCTCTTCGCCGTCGCGGGCGCGCTGATCCGGGTTCCGCTGACGCGGACGTGACGCCTCGCACACCCGCGCGCCGGGGTTTACAGTGACAGCATGAGTGTGAACCCCCCGTACCGCGCCGACATCGTCGGATCGTTCCTGCGACCCGAGCCCCTCAAGGCCGCCCGCGCCGACCGCGCCGCAGGCCTCATCGACGACGCCGGGCTGCGCGAGGTCGAGGACGCGCAGATCCGCGACCTGGTGCAGAAGGAGGCCGACAACGGCCTCGCGCTCGCCACGGACGGCGAGTTCCGCCGATCGTGGTGGCACTTCGACTTCTACGGCATGCTCGACGGGGTCGACCTGGTCGATCTCGACCACGGCATCCAGTTCCAGGGGGTGCAGACGAAGCCGAAGGGCCTGCACCTGAGCGCTCCGCTGGGATTCTCCGAGACCCACCCGATGCTCGCGCACTATCGCAGCCTGAGCGCGACGATCGCAGAGACGACCGGCGCGCAGCCGAAGTTCAGCATTCCTGCGCCGACGGTGCTCGACTTCCGGCTCGAGCCCGACCACATCGACCCCCGCGTGTATGCGGGCCGCGACGCGTACGTGGACGACCTGGTGCAGACGTACCGCGACGCCATCGCCGCCTTCTACGCGGCCGGATGCCGGTACCTGCAGTTCGACGACACGGCCTGGGCCTATCTGTGCAGCGAGGAGGAGGTGCTCAAGGCCCGAGACCGCGGCATCCGCACCGAGGGCCTGGCCGAGCGTTACGCCGACATCCTCAACCGGGTGCTCGCCGGCAAGCCCGACGACCTGGTCGTGACGACGCACGTGTGTCGCGGCAACTTCCGCTCCACCTGGATCTCGTCCGGCGGCTACGAGCCGATCGCCGAGCAGCTGCTCGGGCGGGTGGCGTATGACGGGTTCTTCCTCGAGTACGACAGCGACCGCGCCGGTGGCTTCGAGCCGCTGCGCTTTCTTCCGCGGGGCGAGCAGACCGTCGTGCTCGGGCTCATCACCTCGAAGAGCGGGGAGCTCGAGGACGTGGATGCCGTCAAGAAGCGCATCGACGAGGCATCCGCGTTCGCGCCGCTCGAGCAGCTGGCCCTCAGCCCGCAGTGCGGGTTCGCCTCGACCGAGGAGGGCAACGTGCTGACCGAAGAGGAGCAGTGGGCGAAGATCCGCGAGGTCGTCGCGATCTCGGAGGATGTCTGGCGCTGAGGCCGTCGGCTCCGGCGGGGTGAGCGGGCGTGCCGCTAGCCTGAGCAGATGCCGTTGAGCGACTCCGCCTTCCTGCTCGTCGCGGCCATCGCCGTGCTGGCGCCGCTGCTGGCGCGCGGGGTCTCGCGGGTCGTGCGGGTGCCGATCGTGGTGTTCGAGCTCGTGCTCGGCATCCTGGTCGGCCCGGCCGTGCTCGGCTGGGTCACCCCGGACCGGCTGATCGAGTGGTTCGCCGACCTGGGGCTGGCGGTGCTGTTCTTCATGGCCGGCAACGAGATCGACGCCCGCGTGCTGCGGGGCCGCACCGGTGCCCGCGCCTCGATCGGATGGGTCATCAGTCTCGGCGCCGGCATCCTCGCGGGCTTCCTGCTGGCCCCTGGCCCGGCCGCGGTCGTGATCGGGATCGCGCTCTGCTCCACCGCCCTCGGCACCCTGTTGCCGATCCTGCGCGACGACCAGCTGCTCGACACCCCGTTCGGGCGCTCCCTCATGGCCATCGGCGCGGTCGGCGAGTTCGGTCCCCTCGTGGCGATCTCGCTGTTCATGTCGGGGCGCAGCATCGGCCCGGCGACGATCGTGCTGCTCGCCTTCGTCGCCGTGGCGGCCGGGGCGCTCCTGCTCGCCATGCGGATGCCGCACGGCAGCCTGCACCGCGTGGTCACGGCGACGCTGCACACCTCGGGCCAGTTCGCGGTGCGCACCATCATGCTCATCCTGGGGGCGCTCGTCGCCCTCAGCCTCTTCCTCGACCTCGACATGCTGCTGGGGGCATTCGTCGCCGGTCTGATCTGGCAGTTGATCATGCGCAACGCCCCCGAGGGGGATCGCCACCAGGTGGAGTCCAAGATCGAGGCGGTGGGGTTCGGGGTCTTCGTACCCGTCTTCTTCATCTACACGGGCATCACCTTCGACCTCGACGCCCTCGTCACCGATCCGTCCGTCGCCGTTCTGGTGCCCGTCTTCCTCGTCGCGCTGCTGGTCATCCGTGGACTGCCGTCGCTGCTGGCCGCGCCACTGGGGGCGTCCCCGCGCGAACGGGCCGCGGTCGCCTTCCTCGGCGCGACGGGCCTGCCCGTGATCGTCGCCGTCACCGGCATCGGCGTGAGCGAAGAGATCCTCACGACCGGCATGGCCTCGGCGCTGGTGGGTGCGGGGATGCTGTCGGTGCTGCTGTATCCGCTGATCGGAATGGCGCTGCGCGGCATCCACGACGAGGGACGGCACCTGCCGCCCGTGCAAGAGGACGCCGCCTGAGCGCATCGTGCCCCTCCGGGCCTAGCATGTAGCGGTGGACTTCTCCTTCGCCTTCACGCCGGATCTGATCCCGGTCTTTCTGACCCTGTTCGTGCTCGAGGTCGTGCTCGGCGTCGACAACGTCATCTTCATCTCGATCCTGGCCTCGAAGCTGCCGAAGGAGCAGCAGGCCAAGGCGCGCAACCTCGGCCTGACGCTCGCGATGCTGATGCGGGTGGTGCTGGTGCTGTTCGCGGGCTGGATCATCACCCTGAGCGACGAGCTGTTCGAGCTGTTCGGCATCGGCTTCTCGTGGAAGGACATCATCCTCATCGCGGGCGGGCTCTTCCTGGTCTACAAGGCCGTCACCGAGATCCACCACAAGCTCGAGGGGGCCGAGGAGGGGCATGGCGCCGGCGGCGTCAAGGCGGTCACCTTCGGCGCGGTGATCGCCCAGATCCTGCTGCTCGACCTGGTGTTCTCGCTCGACTCGGTCATCACCGCCGTCGGGATGACCGAGAACCTCGTGGTCATCATCACGGTCGTCGTGCTCGCGTTCGGCATCATGCTCTTCGCCGCCCGCTTCATCTTCGCGTTCGTCAACGCGCACCCCACGGTGAAGATGCTGGCGCTGTCTTTCCTGCTGCTGATCGGCGTGTTCCTCGTGGCCGAGGGCTTCGGCTTCCACATCGACAAGGCCTTCATCTACGGCCCGATGGCCTTCGCGATCCTGGTCGAGGCGCTCAACCTGTTCGCCGCGGCCCGCACGGCCAAGCGCGAGCACGCACGTCGCGCTGCGGTGCAGCTGCGGCCCCGCTATCCCGACATCGACGAGTCGATCGCCGTCGACGCCGCGACCACGCGCGGCCCGGAGGCGGGCTCGGTGGGGCTCTCGGGGCGGCCCGTCGAGGGAGTCCGCGAAGCGGCCGAGCGGCGGGCCGGCCTGGGATGAGCCCCGAGCGCGGGTGCCGAGCACGTGCCGAAGGAGCCGCGTGACGGATGCCGGCGGCGCGGCGGCCGGCATCGCGTCGATGCTTGCCGAGGCCCGGTCCCGGCTCGCCGACGTGCCGCAGGTGCGGCTCGGGGAGTGGACCTCGCCGCCGCGGTGGGTCGCCGCGCTGCGACCGCCGCGCATCGTCCCCCGGGCTTCCGCCTGGCACCTGGGCGTGGTGCTGCTGGGGGAGGCCGAGCTCTACGCCACCGGTGACGTCGTGCGGGCCAGCGATCCCGGCCGTCGCGGCTACGCCGCGCAGGCCGCCCGCACGCGAGCGGAGTGGGCCGCCGCGGCGCGACGGGGCGGTTTCGCGGAGGGCGAGCCCGCGCACGTCGGCTGGCGGCGCCTCGATCTGGGCGCTTTCGCCCGCACGGGGGCCGAGGGGCCGCTCGCGGTGATCGACGGCACGGTGGGGGTGCGGTGGAGCCCGGGTGCCCGGCACGTGCCCCTCGAGGGGTACCTCGCGGAGCGGATCGAGCTGCTGCGGCATCCCCCCGCCGGCGCGACCTGAGCGGCGGCCGGCGCGGGATATGCTCAGGTCGTGGGACGCTTCATCTACGACACGCTGAACAACTCGATCGACATCGAGGATCGCACGCTCGCGCACCTTCGCATCGTGATCATGAACAAGCTGCGCCGCAGCGAGCCGTTCATGTTCACGGTCGAGCTCGACAGTGAGGGGATCACCCGCCGCAGCTTCTGGGTGCACCCCTCGGTCCCGCTGCAGTTCGCCTTCCACGGCAGCCGTGAGCCGCGTCTGAACCGCGCGTGGATCGACGCGCTCATGAACTCGGCGTCCAGCCCCAACGGGCTGCAGGTGGTTCCCGAACCGCCCGAGGCGCCCGCGGCCGCGCCCACGGAGGAGTGAGGCCGAGGTCTCCCTCGTCGAGGCGTCGGTCTAGTCGACCGGCTGCGGGGTGCCGCGTCGGGAGTGGCGGTCGCCGCGCTCGGAATCGGAGCGGCTGACCTCGTCGACGTGCGCGTGTTCGACCTCCGCCGATTCGACCTTGGCGTTCTCGATCACGACGTTCTTCTCGTCCTCGGCCTCGTCCTGCGCGACGTCGAAGAACTCCGAGACGAGCATGATGCCGCCGGAGGAGTTGGCGGACTTCACCAGCTCGTCCATCCACTCGCGGCTGAGCACCGCGGGCTCCGGGTCGTCGAAGACGAACCGCAGCGGGATGGACGGGTGCAGCCAGATCGTGCTGCGCCCTCGCGGCTGGTCTTCGGGATGCCGCCACGAGACCGTGAAGCTCTCGCCCCGGCGCAGCTTGGTCGCGATGACGACCTTCAGGTGCGCCAGAGCGCGGTCTTCGATGTTGATCGGCGTCTCAGAACCGCCGTAATAGATCGTGCCCACCGCACAAGAATAGTCCGCCGCGAGAGTTCTGCCGTACCGTGGCCGCGTGCCGCCGCGCACGGCTCATAGGTGCTCGCGTGGGCCCTGTCAATCGTGTGTCGCTGTCGTGCCGAGTGCGCGAGAGTGGACGCAATGGAGGGGTGGTGCCGATGGCCGGCCGGAACTCGCAGGACGCGCACGACGACGAGGGCGAGCGCGCCGAGGTGCTGGCCGATCTGCGAGACGCCCTCGACCTGGAGTTCATCGACGGTGAACTGCTGCCGGGGCCGCACCGCGGAGCGCGGGATCGCGTGTGGTCGCCCGCCCCCGAGGAGGGCGTGGCCGAGTGAGTGGTCGACGCACCCCGCTGGGCTAGGGTGAGAAGCCCCGAAACGGGCCCCGACGCGAGGAGAACCGTGCAGAGCTGGCCAGGATCGACCTACCCGCTGGGCGCGACGTACGACGGCAGCGGGACCAACTTCGCCCTCTTCAGCGAGAACGCCGAACGTGTCGAGCTGTGCCTGTTCAGCGAGACGGGGGAGGAGACCCGCGTCGAGCTGGTCGACATCGACGCGTACATCTGGCACGCCTACCTGCCCCAGGTCGCGCCCGGTCAGCGTTACGGGTATCGCGTGCACGGGCCGTACGACCCCGCATCCGGCCAGCGGTTCAATCCGAACAAGCTGCTGCTCGACCCGTACGCCAAGGCCGTGGCCGGCGACATCACCTGGGGGCAGTCGGTGTTCAGCTACACCTTCGGCGACCCGGATTCGCGCAACGACGAGGACTCCGCGGGCGACATGATGCTCGGCGTCGTCGTCAACCCCTTCTTCGACTGGGCGGGTGACCGGCAGCCCAAGACACCGTATGCGTCGTCGTTCATCTACGAGGGCCACGTCAAGGGCCTGACCGCCCTGCATCCCGACATCCCCGACGACATCCGGGGCACCTACAACGGCATCGCGCACCCCGCGATGATCGACCACCTGCAGCGGCTCGGGGTGACGGCCCTCGAGCTGATGCCGGTGCACCAGTTCGTAAACGACAGCCTGCTGCAGGAGAAGGGCCTGTCGAACTACTGGGGATACAACACGATCTCGTTCTTCGCCCCGCAGAACACCTACTCGTCCACAGGCGAGCTCGGCCAGCAGGTGCAGGAGTTCAAGGGGATGGTGCGCTCGCTGCACGCCGCCGGCATCGAGGTGATCCTCGACGTGGTCTACAACCACACGGCCGAGGGCAACCACCTGGGGCCCACCCTGTCGATGCGGGGGATCGACAACTGCGCCTACTACCGCCTCGAAGACGACGACAAGCGGTACTACACCGACTACACGGGCACCGGGAACAGCCTCAACGTGGGCAACCCCCACACCCTGCAGCTGATCATGGACTCCCTGCGCTACTGGGTGCTCGAGATGCACGTCGACGGATTCCGCTTCGACCTGGCCTCGACGCTTGCCCGCGAGTTCTACGACGTCGACCGCCTGTCGACCTTCTTCGAGATGGTGCAGCAGGATCCGGTCGTCTCGCAGGTCAAGCTGATCGCCGAGCCGTGGGACATCGGTCCCGGCGGCTATCAGGTGGGCAACTTCCCCCCGCAGTGGACCGAGTGGAACGGCAAGTACCGCGACACCGTGCGCGACTTCTGGCGCGGCGAGCCGCAGGCCCTCGGCGAGTTCGCCTCGCGGCTGACCGGGTCGGCCGACCTCTATGAGACGTCCGGCCGCTTTCCCGTCGCCTCGATCAACTTCGTCACCGCGCACGACGGCTTCACGCTGCACGACCTCGTCAGCTACAACGACAAGCACAACGAGGCCAACGGCGAAGACAACAACGACGGTGAGTCACACAACCGCTCGCACAACTTCGGCGTCGAGGGACCCACCGACGACCCCGAGGTACAGACCCTGCGCGCCCGCCAGCAGCGCAACTTCATCGCGACGCTGCTGCTGTCGCAGGGCGTGCCGATGCTGCTGCACGGCGACGAGATGGGACGCACGCAGCGGGGCAACAACAACGGGTACGCGCAGGACAACGAGCTCACCTGGATGCACTGGGACGACGCCGACCAGCCGCTGATCGAGTTCACCGCCGCGCTGGCGCGCCTGCGCAGCGAGCACCCGACGTTCCGCCGCGGCCGGTTCTTCGACGGCCGTCCGGTGCGGCGCGAGAAGGGCCAGGGCCTGCCCGACCTGGTGTGGCTGCGCCCGGACGGCACCGAGATGCAGCCCGAGGACTGGGAGTCGGGGTTCGGCCGGGCGGTGGGCGTGTTCCTCAACGGCAACGGCATCCGCGAGCGGGACAGGAGAGGAGAGCCGATCTCCGACAAGCACTTCATCATCCTGTTCAACGCCAGCGACGAGCGGCTGGACTTCCATCTTCCCGACCTCGACTTCTCGCCCCGGTGGGACGTCATCATCGACACCGCGGGCGATCTCGCCGACACCCGCCCGATCGGGCCGGGGGAGCACGTCGATCTGCAGGGGTACTCGCTCATCCTGCTTCGCGAGCACATCGCACCCGAACCCGAGATCGACCACTCCGTCGCGGCATCGCTCGCCGGGTTCACGAACAACCACCTCGACGGCTCCCCACAGCCCTCGAAGCCCGAGACGGGCCACTGACGCGGAGGACCGCGGAACCCTGGGAGGACACATCGTGACGACAACGCCGCGTTCCACGTATCGGCTGCAGATCCGCGAGGCGTTCGACCTGGATGCCGCGGCATCCGTCACCTCGTATCTGCGCGACCTCGGCGCCTCCTGGGCCTATCTCTCGCCCCTGCTGGCGGCCACGCCCGGCTCGGACCACGGCTACGACGTCGTCGATCCCACCCGGGTCGACAGGGCGCGCGGGGGGCCGGAGGCGCTCGAGCGGTTCGCGGCGGCGGCGCGCACGGCGGGTCTCGGCATCCTGGTCGACACGGTGCCGAACCATCAGGGGGTCTCGCGCCCCCGCGAGAACCCGATGTGGTGGGACGTGCTGCGCGCAGGGCGCGACTCCCGCTACGCCGAGGCCTTCGACATCGACTGGGAGTTCGGGAACGGCGCCCTGCGCGTCCCCGTGCTCGGGGCCGACATCGACCAGGTGATCGCCGACGGAGAGCTGCGGGTCGATGCCGAGCCCGCCGACGACGCGCCGCACGGGCTGCTGCGCTACTACGACAACGTGTTCCCGCTGGCCGAGGGGTCGATCCACGACGACGAGGTCGATCGCCTCGACGAGCCGGACGTGGTGCGGGCGGTGCACGACCGCCAGCACTACGCGCTGCTGTTCTGGCGGCGTGAGGCGGCGGAGCTGAACTATCGCCGTTTCTTCGCCGTGACGACGCTCGCCGGCGTGCGCGTCGAGGTGCCCTGGGTGTTCGACGAGACCCACGCCGAGATCCTGCGCTGGCTGCGCGAGGGGCTTGTCGACGGCCTGCGGGTCGACCACCCCGACGGTCTCGCCGACCCCGGTGCGTACCTGGACTGCCTCGCGGACGCCACCGGCGGGGCGTACGTGCTGGTGGAGAAGATCCTCGAGCACGGTGAGGCGCTGCCGTCGTGGTGGCGCACGGAGGGCACGACCGGCTATGACGCGATGGCCGAGACCGACCGTCTGCTGATCGACCCCGCCGGACAGGCCGGGCTCGGCGAGCTCGACGCGCGGCTCCGGGCCGACACGGGGCTGCCGACGGCGCAGTCCTGGGCCGACCTCATCCACGACACCAAGCGCGGGATCGCCGACACGATCCAGGCCGCCGAGGTGGCGCGCCTGGCGCGGATGCTGGTGGCACCGGTCACCGGCGCGACGGATGCGCTCGCGGAGCTGCTGGCCTGCTTTCCCGTCTATCGCTCCTACCTGTCCGCCGGGCGCGAGCACCTCGACCACGCGATCGCCGAGGCGCTGCGGCGCCGGCCCGAACTCGCGGGGGCGATCGACGCGATCGCGCCGCAGCTGGCCGACCCCCGCCATCCGATCGCGCGGCGGTTCGAGCAGACCACCGGGCCCGTGATGGCCAAGGGTGTCGAGGACACGGCCTTCTACCGCGACACCCGGCTGGGCACCCTCACCGAGGTGGGCGGCGACCCGTCGGTGTTCGCCCTGGATGCGGCGGGCTACCACGCCGCGCAGGCGGCGCGGCACGCGTCCTGGCCGCTGGCGATGACCTCGCGCTCCACGCACGACACCAAGCGCGGTGAGGACGTGCGCGCCCGTCTCTCGGTGCTCGCGGAGATGCCCGGGCGGTGGTCCGACGTGCTGGGCACCCTGCGCCAGGCGGCGTCGAGCGGACACGGCCCGTTCGACAACCTGCTCTGGCAGGCGATCGTCGGCTCCTGGCCCGCGTCCAGGGAGCGCCTGCACGCCTATGCCGAGAAGGCCGCGCGCGAGGCGGCCGAGGCCACCGGGTGGTGGGACCCCGACGAGGCGTTCGAGGCCCGGATGCACGCCGTGGTGGATGCCGCGTTCGATGACCCCGCGGCATCCGCGGCGCTGGCGGGGTTCGTCGACGAGATCGCGCCGTACGGCTGGTCCAACGGCCTGTCGGCGAAGCTGCTGCAGCTGACGGGCCCGGGGGTGCCCGACGTGTACCAGGGCTCGGAGCTGTGGGAGATGAGCCTCGTCGACCCCGACAACCGGCGCCCGGTGGATTTCGCCGAGCGTGCGCGGATGCTGGGCGAGATCGACGAGGGCCTCGATCGGGGCGAGACGCCGCCGGTCGACGAATCCGGTCGCGCGAAACTGCTGCTGACCTCGCGAGCGCTGCGGCTGCGGCGCGATCGCCCCGACCTGTTCATGCGCTACACGCCCCTGACCGTCGTGGGCGCTGCCGCGGGCCACGCCGTGGCGGTGGACCGGGGCGGGGCGCTCGCGGTCGCCACGCGGCTGCCGGCGGGCCTGGCCGCACGCGGCGGGTGGGGCGACGCGGCGCTGATGCGCCCGGCGGTGCCGGCGGTGGATGTGCTGACGGGACGGCGGTACGAGGGGGGCGAGGTCGCGCTCGCCGAACTGCTCGATGTCTACCCCGTGGCGCTGCTGGTGCCGGCCGAGGATGATCATCTGCACGGTCACTGAGCGACGAGCGCAGCGGCCCCCGGTCATTGAGCGACGAGCGCAGCGGCCCCCGGTCATTGAGCGACGAGCGCAGCGAGGAGACGAAATGACGACAGGCACCATCGAGGTCTGGGCTCCGGCGGTCGAGCGGATGCGCGTGCGGCGCCCGGGCGAGGCCGACACCGAGATGTCGCCGCGGGGCGACGGCTGGTGGACGACCGAGCTCGGACTGACCGACGGCGAGCGCTACGGATTCGTGCTGGGCGACGGCGATGAGCTGCGCCCCGATCCGCGATCGCGGCGGCAGCCCGACGGGGTGCACGCGGCATCCGCGTTCTTCGACCCCGGGCAGCACACCTGGCTCGATCACTCCTGGACGGGGCGACAGCTCGCGGGCGGCCTGATCTACGAGCTGCACATCGGCACGTTCACGCCCGAGGGCACGCTCGACGCCGCGGTCGAGCGCCTCGACCACCTGCTCGACATCGGCGTCACGCACGTCGAGCTGCTCCCCGTCAACGGCTTCAACGGCGTGCACAACTGGGGCTACGACGGCGTGCTCTGGTACACGGTGCACGAGGCCTACGGCGGCCCCGCCGCCTACCAGCGCTTCGTCGACGCCGCGCACGGCAAGGGGCTCGCCGTCATCCAGGACGTCGTCTACAACCACCTCGGACCCAGCGGCAACTACCTGCCCGAGTTCGGGCCCTACCTGCGGCAGGGCAGTCGCAACACCTGGGGCGACTCCGTCAACCTCGACGAGCCCGCCGTGCGCGCGTTCATCGTCGACAACGCCCTGATGTGGATGCGGGACCATCACGTCGACGGCCTGCGCCTCGACGCCGTGCACGCGCTGCTCGACGAGCGCCCGACGCACATCCTCGCCGAGCTGGCCGCGGCATCCGACGCCCTCTCGGCGCATCTGGGCAGGCCGCTGTCGCTGATCGCGGAATCCGACATGAACGAGCCGAGACTGATCCTGCCGCGCGAGGCCGGCGGATACGGCCTCACGGCGCAGTGGAGCGACGACTACCACCACGCCGTGCACGTCGCCGTGTCGGGCGAGACAGCCGGCTACTACGCGGATTTCGCCGCCCCCGACGCGCTCGTGAAGACCTCGACGCGCGGGTTCTTCCACGACGGCACGTACTCGTCGTTCCGCGGCCGGGAGCACGGCTCGCCGATCCCGCCCGAGGTGCCGACCTGGCGCCTGGTGACGTTCGGGCAGGATCACGACCAGATCGGCAACCGGGCGGCCGGGGATCGCCTGTCGCAGTCCCTGTCCGCCGACAGGCTCGCCGTGGCGGCCGTGCTCACGCTGACAGCGCCGTTCACGCCGATGCTGTTCATGGGCGAGGAATGGGGGGCCTCGACGCCCTGGCAGTTCTTCACCTCGCACCCCGAGCCCGAGCTGGGTGAGGCGACCGCCAAGGGGCGCATCGCGGAGTTCGAAGCGATGGGGTGGGACGAGTCGGTCGTGCCCGACCCGCAGGACCCCGAGACCTTCCGGCGCTCGAAACTGGACTGGTCCGAGCCCTCTCACGGCGACCACGCGCGGCTGCTCGCGCTGTACCGCGATCTCGCGGCTCTGCGGCGTGCGCGCCCCGAGCTGACCGACCCGTCGTTCGCCTCGGTCGCGGCCTCGGTTCCGGCCGAGGGGGCGTTCCGCCTCGACCGCGGTGCACTGTCGGTGCTCGTGAACCTGGGGGCGCATCCGGTCTCGTTCGAGGTCGCGGCGGAGGGGACCGTGCTGCTGGCGACGGATGCGGGCGGCGTGCCGATCGCGGACCGCCGGGCCACGCTTGCGCCGGGCTCGGCCGCGGTGATCGGCCCGCGGCTCCCATAGCGCGGCGCCCTCCCGCCCTCCCGCCCGCCGAGAAATCAGCGTTCGCGCGAGACCACTCGCGATGCGGTGCGTTTGGCGCGAACGGTGGTTTCTCGTGGGACGCCCGCGGCATCCGAAACGCGACTGAAACGTGCGCGCGGTAGCGTCGCCCTCAGCGTTCACCGTAAGCGAAAGCCCGTCTCGCGCGGGTGACTGGAAAGACGTGAAGTGGCTGCCCGTGAAATCCCACGGCCGCCCTTCGAGGCGGCCTCATGATTGAGGAGTTGCGATGAGTTTCCACGTTCCCACCGTCGACATCACGCCGTACGTGCACGATGGCTCGCCCGAGGCGCGCGCCGAGGTGGCGCGACAGATCGACGACGCCTGCCGCACGGTCGGCTTCATCCAGATCACCGGCCACGGCATCCCGGATCGGATCACGACCGGGCTGACCGAGGCGATGGACCGCTTCTTCGCCCTCGAGCTCGACGAGAAGAAGGCGTACCGCACGCCCCCGAAGATCAACCGCGGGTACAGCCCGCCCAAGTCCGAGTCGCTCAGCCTGTCGCTCGGTGTGGAGTCGGCGACCCGCATGAACGACTTCTTCGAGGCGTTCAACGTCGGCGCGGGCGAGGCCGACTACCCGCACGTGCCCGCGCTGCCGCAGCCGGACTACGCCGAGAACGTGTGGCCGGCCGTGGCGGGCTTCGAGGAGCAGGTGCAGGCGTACTTCGGCCAGGCCGGGCGCGTGGCCCGCACCATGACGCGCATCTTCGCCGACGCGCTCGGGCTGGAGCCGGACTTCTTCGACCGTTACACCGACCACTCGCTCGACGTGATGCGCATGAACAACTACGCGCTGCCGGCGGGCACCGACATCCAGCTCGACGGCGACCTGATGGGAATGGGCGAGCACACCGACTACGGCATCGTCACGATCCTGTGGGCCGATCAGGTGCGCGGGCTGCAGGTGCTCGGCGCCGACGGCTCCTGGAACGACGTCTCGCCGGCCGATGACGCGCTGCTGATCAACCTGGGCGACGTCACCGCGCGCTGGACGAACGAGCGGTGGATGTCGACGCTGCACCGGGTCAAGCCGCCGATCGTGAACGGCACGATCGAGCGGCGCCGTTCGGCGGCGTTCTTCCACGACGGCAACGTCGACGCCACGATCAGCACGCTGCCCTCGTGCGTGGATGCCGCCCACCCCGACCTGTACGAGCCGATCACGATCGGCGAGCACATCGGCGCCAAGCTCGCCGGCTCGCGCGCCGGCAAGCGCAACGAGCGGGCCGAGCGCGAATCGGCCCGGGTGCTGGCCAGCCAGCGCACGTGACGGTCCGCTCCCTCCGTCTCGAAGACGCGGCCGCGCGCAGCTGGCCCTCGGGTGAGCCATGTGCGCATTTGCGGCGACGGGGCGGAGGGGGCGTCGTAGGGTGAACAGATGAGCACGCGTGTTGCGGCGGCATCCCGCCCCCTCGACCTGGTCCGGCAGATCGTCGTCATCTCGTCGATGGGATTCGCCATCGTCGCGGTGCTCGTCGGCGTCGGCGGACTGGGCGGCACCTCCGTCGAGAACACCCAGGGCGGCGCCCTCGACTCCGACGCCACCTACCTGGCGCCGGCCGGACCGGCGTTCTCGATCTGGTCGGTGATCTATCTGGGGCTCGCCGCCTATGTCGCGTGGCAGGCGCTGCCCGCGCAGCGCGCGTCCGTGCGCCAGCGCGCGGTGGGCTGGTGGATCGCCCTCACGATCGTGCTGAACGGACTCTGGCTCGTCGCGGCTCAGCTGCTCGACGTCGTGTGGACGGTCGTGGTGATCTTCGCGCTGCTCGTCGCGCTGGCCGTGACGTTCCAGCGCACCGTCGCGACGCGCATTCCCAGAGACGGCGTCATCGACGCGGCCCTCATCGACGGGGTCACCGGACTGCATCTGGGCTGGGTCAGCCTCGCCTCGGCCACAAACGTCGCCGCCTGGCTCACCGAGACCGGCCCGGCGTCGTGGGAGGCCTACGCCGACGCGTGGGGCATCGCCGTACTGATCGTGCTGGGTCTGGTCGGAATGGCGATCGCATTCTTCAGCGGATGGCGCGTCGCCCCGGGGCTGGCGATCGCCTGGGGCGCCGTCTGGCTGGCGGTGGGCCGGCTGGCGGCCGAGCCGCAGAGCACCCCGATCGCGATCGCGGCGATCGTCGTCGCGGTGATCGTCGGGGGCGTTCCGCTCGTGGTGTCAGGTCTGCGGATGCTGCGTCCGCAGGGCGACTGATTCCGGGTCACCGAGCGTCCTGATCCGCAGGCGAGGTCAGAGCGCGAGCGCCGCGAATGCCCGCACGGCGCGCGGCGGCTCCGTCAGGGGCGTCGCCCGCACACGCTCGGCGATCTGCTCGAACTGCTCGACGTCGAAGTAGCCGTCGTTGCGATAGACCTGCATGCGATCGATGAACGCCTGCGCCGTCGGCTCGGGGTGGAACTGCGTCGCATACAGGGTGGTGCCCACGCGGTACGCCTGCACGGGGCATGCGTCGTTGCGTGCCAGCAGCACGGCGCCGGGGGGCGCCTCGCCGGTGCCCTCCTTGTGCGCCGTGAGGGCGGTGAACCGGGGCGGGAGGTCGGCGAAGACGGGATCGTCGGCGCCGTCGGCGGTGAGTTCGACGGATGCCGGCCCGGTGGCCTCGGGGTAGGCGCGGGTCACGGCGCCGCCCAGCATCCTGGTCACGATGCCGATGCCGTAGCAGGTGAACAGCGCTGCCGTCGCGCCGTCCGCGGCACGCGCCGCGATCTGCTCGAGCTCGGACTCCATGCGCCGCTGCGACTGCGTCTTCGACGTCTCGGGGTCGGCGACGTTGAACGGGCTGCCGCCGATCACGAAGCCGGAATACGTGTCGAAGACACCGGCCGGCAGAGGGTCGTGTACCAGGTCGTGGGCGTGCAGCATCGGCTCGGGCAGCTGGGCTGCCTCGAGAAAGGAGCGGTACTCGGCCTCGGCCGCCTCGGTCTGAGGGCGCGCGCACACACAGAGCAGTGGTCGCGCGCCGGCGGGGGCGTGGGTCATGCGGTCGAGTCTAGGTCGCCGGCGCCGAGACGAAGGGGGTCAGCCGCGCGAGGATCGGGCGGTGCGTCCGCGCACGATACCGACGAAGTCCTCGACGTCGGGTGTCGTGCGGTCGGCGAGCCAGGCGAGGGCGACCGTCGACGCGGGACCGCGCGCCAAAGGCCGGTAGGACACGTCGCGGCGCCGGTGCAGCCGGGCCAGCGACTGGGGGACGATGACGATCGCCGCCCCGGTGGCGACCAGGGCGATCGCCTCCTCGGTGGATGCCGGGGCCGCGAAACGGGGGGTGGTGGTCTGCGGCAGATGCAGTCCGGGCAACACGTCGTCATCCGGGATGACCCGTACCTCCCCCCGCAGATCCTCGGGCTGGAGCTCGTCGGCGGCGGCCAGCGAGGAGTCCTCGCCGAAGACCACGACGGGGATCTCGTCGTACAGGGGGATCATGTGCAGCCCGTCCCCGGGTATCGGCAGGCGGACGAGGGCGGCATCCACGGATCGGTCGTCCAAGACCCTGCGCGCGTCTCTCGCCGCGATCGGGACGAGGACCAGGTCCACGCCCGGAAGTCGTTCCCGCCACCGTGAGATCCATGTTCCAGGTGTGGCGCCGGGGATCGCTCCCAGACAGAAGACCCCTGTGCGCGGCGGAGGGGCGCCGGTCGACGACTCCGGTGCGGGCACGCGCGGGGCGGTCGTCCGTCGCCCGGCGCGTGCGTCGCCCGGTCGTGCCCGGCGCGCTCCGCCGGCTGCGCCTCGTCCGCCCCTCGCCATGCGCAACAGGCTATCCCGGCGTTCGTCGCTGCCCCGACGGGCCGCCCGTGTTCTCACGGGCGGACGGCCCGCGTCAGGCGGCCAGGCGCAGACCTCGCCGGTCGGTCGCCACGGCCTCGTCGTCGTCGATCGACTCGTCGTCGCCGATCAGCGCGCCCACGGCGACGCGCGCGCGGTCGCCGACGTGCGTTCGCACGCCGATCCTCGCACGCGACCCGACCAGGGCCGCTCGCCCCACGTGCGCGTGCGCTTCGATGACGGCGTCGTGCCCGACCATCGCGTCCGATTCGACCCACGCCCCGCGCATCACCTTCGCCCCGGCGGCGATTCGCGCACCGGGTTCGACGTACGCGCCCGCCTCGACGAGCGCGCTCGCGTGCACCTTCGCGCCGTGCGCGATGAGTCCGCGCCCGTTCGCGTGCTTGCGATAGCGCAGCGTCTCGCCGTTGTCGCGTTCGATGTCGACGTAGTTCTTGCCCACTTCATCCTCCCGCGGATCGGGTTGGAGCCGAATAAACGACAACGAATGGATCGGCCCATTCATTCCCTGTGATCGGCGTCACGAGGGATTCGGTGCGGAGTCGTTTGCGGATTGCCCATTGTGGCCGGAATCTGCGGGCGCCGGTGCCCGGTTGCGCGGTCTGCGGGTGCAAGCCTATGATCGCCGCCCCACGTCGGCGGCGGCCGGGGTTACGCCTGCCGCGGCTGGCAGCGCGGACACCAGAAGACGTTCCGCTCGCGGGTCGCGTCCGAGCCCAGGCTGCCCGACCGGATCTTCGTGCCGCACCGCCGGCAGGGGCGGTGCTCCCGTCCGTACACCCAGGTCGCCCGGCCGGGCCGGGCGTCGCCGGTGAAGGTGCGCCCCGGTCCGGCCAGATTCTGTCGCATCATGCGCGCCCCGAGCTCGACGATCGCGAGGGCGTCGAGGCGGGCGGCAGGCGTGTTCGGGTGGATGCCGCGCACGAACAGCATCTCGTTCGCGTATTCGTTGCCGAAGCCGGCCACGAGGCGCTGGTCGAGCAGAGCGACGTGGACGGCGCGATCATCGGCGGCGAGACGGCGGGCGGCTTCGGCAGCGTCCCAGTCGTCGGCGAGCGGGTCGGGACCGAGGTGGCCGACGACGCGGTGCTCCTCGCGGGTGGGCAGCACCTCGACCATCGCGAGGTCGAAGCCGACCGTCTGCCACTGGCTCGTCGCCACCACGGCGCGGGCGCGGAAGGCGGGGGCGCGCCACCGTGCGCCCGGGCGGTAGATGTGCCACGCGCCCTCCATCTTCAGATGGGAGTGCAGCGTGTGCTCGCCGATGCGGTGCAGGATGTGCTTGCCGCGCGGCACCACCTCGCGCACGGTCTCACCGGTGAGATCCGCCGTGGCGCTGCCGGGAACGCGGATGTCGAAGTCGGTGATCACCGCACCGGCGAGCACCTCGGACAGATGGTGCGCCGTGCGCCAGACGGTGTCCCCCTCAGGCACTGTCGGCCTCAGGCACGGGCGGCCTCGCGGGCCGCGTCGCCGGCGGTGGTCTTGCGCAGGGTGAGGCCGCGCGGCGATTCCACGAAGCCGGCGGCGCGCAGGGCCCGCTCCACGGGCGTGCCGTAGACGAACGCTCCGTTGACCTGCTCGATGGTGAGGGTCTCGAGCCGCCGTGCCCGCGCGGTGCCCGCCAGGCTGGCGGCCGCGGCGGCGAGGGCCGCATCGTCGTCGGTGAACGCGAGCGCGGTGCGCCCGCCGCGCTCGAGATACAGCGTCAGAGACCCATCGACCTGCACGATGACCGCGCCCGCCTTGCGGCCCGGTCGCTGGCTGACGCCCTCGAGGCTCGGCCACGGCAACGCGGCGCCGTACGCGCTCGCGGGGTCGGTCGCGGCGAGCGTCTGGGCCCGCAGGGGCGCCGGGTCGGCGACCGACGCGAACTCGCGAATCCGGTCGATCGTCGCCGATGCGGCGAACTGCGCGGCGCCGAGCTTCTCGATCAGGTAGCCGCGCCGACAGTGCCCGGCCTGCTCGAACCCGGCCAGGATGCGGTAGACCTGTGCGAACCCTCCCGCGACGCCCTCGGCCTGCGCCGAACCGCGCGTCACGACGCCGTACCGGTCGAGCAGCAGCGAGGCGCCGGCGGTGGCCCGGGCGGCGGGGTCGGGCTCGCGCTCGGGCAGGAGCGACCAGCGCCCGGCTGCTGCGGGACGCGACGAGCGCTCGGCCGTTCCGGTCGTTGAGCGGGGCGCGGCGGGAATCGGCAGAGAGGTGCCGCGGAACATGCGGGAGCGCGGAGCGCGTCGCGCGGTGCGATGCGCCTGTGATCCTTGACCGAGCAGGGCTCGCACGGGCGCGAACGTGTCGTTGGTGACACGACCCGCCCACGCCAGGTTCCAGAGGGCGTCCAGCACCGCCTGCTCGTTGGGCGCGCCGGTGGCCTGCCGCAGCTGGCCCGCGAACCACGCACCGCCCACCGAGAGGGCGTCGAGCAGTGCCTGCTCGAGCGACTCGGCCGCGACCTCGTCGTCGACGTCGGCGAGGGTGAACGGCGCCGCATCCGCGGGGTGCAGCGCGATCCAGCCGTCCCGGCCGGGCAGCGATCCGTGGCCCGACCAGACGACCTCGCCGGTGGCCGTGAGTTCGTCGAGCAGAGCCGGCCGGTAGTCCGACACCCGCGCGGGAAGCACCAGGGACTCCCATGCGCTGGCGGGAATGGGAACTCCCGCGAGCTGCTCGATGACGGCGGCGACGCCGTCGATCCCCTCGAGCGGGCGGGAGACGTGCTGCCACGCGGGCAGAAAGCGCGCGAAGGCCTCGGGGGGAACGGGCTCGACACTGCCGCGGATGGCGGCGAGCGAGCGCATGCGCAGCCGGCGCAGCACCTCGGTGTCGCACCACTCGGTGTCGCCGGGCAGGTCGTCGCTCGCGGGCAGGAAGAAGCCGCGCGTGACGCGGCCCTGCGACTCGAGGCGCTGCAGGCTCTGGCGGGCGACGGCGACGCCCACGCCGAGACGAGCGGCGACGGCATCCGCCGTGAACGGCCCGTGCGTGCGGGCGTGGCGGGCGACGAGGTCGGCGAGCGGATCGTCCATCGGCTCGAGGAAGGCGAGCGGCACGCCCACCGGGAGCGCGACGCCGAGCGCATCACGCAGCCGTCCGGCGTCCTCGATCCCCGCCACCCGTGCGGCGCCGCCGATCGAGACCGAGATCGCGCGTTTGCTCTCGAGCAGGGTCTCGAGGTGGGCGGCCGCCGTCGACGGATCCGCGGCCCCCGCGGCAGCAGGAGGAGCGGAGCCGTCCTCCCCGGCCGTCGGGTCGAGATCGCCCTCGTCGGTCGGCTGCAGGCGCAGCGCGACCTCGTCGGCGGTGAGCGGGCCGAGCAGGCGCAGCAGATCGGCGACGCCCTCGACGCCGCGCACCCGGCGGTCGGGAGCGAGCCGCTGCGCCTCGCGCTCGAACTGGGCGATCACGTCGGGGTCGAGCAGTTCGCGCATCTCGACCCGTCCCAGCAGCTCCGAGAGCAGGGCCGGATCGACCGAGAGTGCGGCGGCGCGGCGCTCGGCGAGGGGCGAGTCGCCCTCGTACATGAACGCCCCGACGTACCCGAAGAGCAGGTCGCGGGCGAAGGGGGAGGGCTGCGTCGTGGTGGTCTCGACCAGGCGCACGCGGCGCTCGCCGATGCCGCGCAGCAGGCGCAGCAGCGCGGGCACGTCGTAGACGTCCTGCAGCACCTCGCGCAGGGTCTCGAGGATGATCGGGAACGTCGGATGCCGCTTGGCGACCTCGAGAAGCTGGGCGGAGCGCTGCCGCTGCTGCCAGAGCGGACTGCGTTTGCTCGGGTTCACGCGCGGCATCAGCAGCGCGCGCGCCGCGCACTCCCGGAAGCGTGACGCGAACAGGGCGGAGCCACCCACCTCCTCGGTGACGATCTGCTCGAGCTCGTCGGGGTCGAACACGAAGAGCTCGGCGCCCGGGGGCTCGGCGGCGGCATCCGGGATGCGCGCGATGACGCCGTCGTCGCTGGCCACCGCCGACCCTTCGACCCCGAGCCGCTCGCGGATGCGTGCATTCACCGCGAGCGCCCATGGCGAATGCACGCTCATGCCGTACGGGGAATGGAGGATGATGCGCCAGTCGCCGACCTCGTCGCGGGAGCGCTCGACCGTCAGGGTGCGATCGGTGGGGATGCTGCCGGCCGCCTCCTTCTGCTCGGCCAGGTGCGCGAGCAGGTTGCCGATCGCGCGGTCATCGAGCCCGGCGTCGCGCAGGCGCCGCGTGGCCGCCGCGCTGTCGGCCGTCGAGATCTCGCGGGAGAACCTGCCGAGCGCCTCGCCGAGCTCGGCGGGTCGCCCCAGCCCGTCCCCGTGCCAGAACGGCAGCTTGCCCGGCTGCCCGAACGCGGGCACCACGTTGACCCGGTCGTGCGTGATCTCGACGATGCGCCAGCTGGTGGTGCCGAGTGTGAAGACGTCGTTCACCCGTGATTCGTAGACCATCTCTTCGTCGAGCTCGCCCACCCGGGCGCCCCTGCTCTCGCCCGCGACGAAGACCCCGAACAGCCCGCGGTCGGGGATCGTGCCGCCGCTCGTGACCGCCAGGCGCTGCGCGCCGGGACGGCCGGTGATCGTGCCGGCGTCGCGGTCCCAGACGATGCGGGGACGCAGCTCGGCGAACTCGTCGGAGGGGTAGCGCCCCGCGAGCAGATCGAGGGTGGCTTCGAAGGCCGATCGTGGCAGGGTGCGGAACGGCGCGCTCCGGCGCACCTGCTCGAACCACTCCTCGACCGCCATCTCGCCCAGGGCCACGACGGCGACCGTCTGCTGCGCCAGGATGTCGAGCGGGTTCTGGGGGATCGTGATCGCCTCGATGCGCCCCGCCAGCATCCGCTCGGTGGTGATCGCCGTGTGCAGCACATCGGCCCGGTGCTTCGGGAACAGATACGCCCGGCTGATCTCGCCCACCTGGTGTCCGGCGCGCCCGACGCGCTGCAGCCCGCTGGCGGCCGACGGCGGTGCCTCGACCTGGATGACCAGGTCGACCGCTCCCATGTCGATGCCCAGTTCGAGGCTGCTCGTGGCGACGACGCAGCGCAGTCGACCGGCCTTGAGGTCCTCCTCGACCTGCGCGCGCTGCTCCTTCGACACCGATCCGTGGTGCGCGCGCGCGAGCACGGGAGGTGCTCCCGCGTCGGAGCCGGCCTGCGCCATCATCGCGGCCGGGATGGAGTCCTCGGGCAGGTCCACGCCGAGCCGCTCGGCATAGATCTCGTTGAGTCGACCGGTGAGTCGCTCGGCGAGGCGACGCGAGTTCGAGAACACGATCGTGGAGCGGTTCTCGAGCACGCGGTCGACGATCGCCTCCTCGACGTGCGGCCAGACCGAACCCGTCATCTCGGTGCTCTCCGGCCGCAGCCGGCTGTCGGCCGCATACCAGGCGTCGGATGCCGCGGCATCCGAGCCGTCCGGCCCCGTTCGCCGTTCCGATTCGGACTCGTGCCCGTCTCCGCTGTCGGTGCCGGTGTCGGTGCCGGTGCCGGAGCGGGCGCGCGATGCCGCGCCCGCGGCATCCGGAGCCGGTGGGGGATTGAGCATGTCATCGATCGGCACGACCACCGACAAATCGAAGGTCTTCTCGGCCTTCGGCGCGACGATGTCCACGGGCGCGGCACCGCCGAGGAATCGGGCGACCTCGTCGATCGGTCGCACGGTGGCCGAGAGGCCGATGCGCTGCGCGGGGCGCTCGAGCAGGGCGTCGAGCCGCTCCAGGCTGACCGCCAGATGCGCCCCGCGCTTGGTCGCGGCGACCGCGTGCACCTCGTCGACGATCACGGTGTGCACGCCCTGCAGGGTCTGCCCGGCCTGGCTGGTGAGCATCAGATACAGCGATTCGGGGGTCGTGATGAGGATGTCGGGTGGGTCCTGCACGAGCCGACGGCGTTCGTCGGTCGGCGTATCGCCCGATCGCACGCCGACCGTGACGTCGGGCAGCGCGATGCCCAGGCGCCTGGCAGCCTGCCCGATCCCCACGAGGGGGGAGCGCAGGTTGCGCTCCACATCGACGCCCAGCGCCTTCAGCGGCGAGACGTAGAGGATGCGGGTGCGCGCTCGGGTCGCCGAGGGATCGCGGCGGCGCCCGCGGGCCGGCGGCTGGTCGGACTGCGGCTCCTTCTCTCGGAACACGCGGTCGATCGCCCAGAGGAACGCGGAGAGCGTCTTGCCCGAGCCTGTCGGCGCGACCACCAGCGCATGCTTGCCGGCCGACACCGCCCGCCATGCCCCGGCCTGCGCCGGCGTGGGCGCGGCGAACGCCCCGCGGAACCAGTCCTGGGTCGCGGGGCCGAAGCGTTCGAGCACGTCGCCCATCGCCTCCATCTTGCCCCGGGCCGGCGACATGGCGGCAGGCCTCAGGGATGCGGGAGGGGAACCCGACCTGCCACAGTAGAGGCCGCGGCGCCACGGGGGCGTCGCGCACGGCGCAAGGAGTGTCATGTCGAGAGCCGCTGGTCTCCGTCTCCCCGGTGCCCGCACTTCGCTGCGGTTGTGCGCTGTCGCCGCCGCCGGTCTGCTGGCCCTCGCCGTGCTCTGGCCGACCGCGGCCGCCGCCGAGCCCGGCCTCGACGCGCCCGGAGCGACGGACGAGCCGGCGCCCGCGACCGAGGCGACGGTCGTCGACATGATCCACCAGGGCGGCCTGTTCGGCGGATTCGTCCCCTCGGCGACAGCCACGACCTCGTATCCGGCGACCGGGCTGCAGGACGAACGCACCGTGGAGACAGCGCAGATCGTGCTCGAAGAGCCGGGCGGCGGCGACCCCATCCTGACCTACTGCATCGACCTCGCCACCGAGACCGAGATCGGGGTGCACTACGAACTGGGCGACTGGACCTCGGCGAACGTGCCCAACCTGCCCTACGTCACGCACATCCTCGAGAACTACTATCCGCAGGTCCCGGGGGAGCCGGCGCTCGCAGACGATGCACAGAGGGTCGCGGTCGTGCAGGCCGCGATCTGGTACTTCACCGACCAGTTCGTCGTCGCTCCGGCCTATGCGCAGCACGACCAGGTGCGCACCATCGTCGAAGCGGCCCAGGCCGCCCTCGCCGGCGGTGCGCCACCCGCGCCGCCGCTGCCGACCCTGACCGTGACCCCTGCCCAGGCCGAGGCGCCGACCACCGGCGAGCTGGTCGGACCGTTCGCCGTGGGGGGCAGCGTCTCGTCTTCGATCCTCAGCACCTCGGGGGTCGACGTTCTCGCCGACGCGAGCGGAACCTCGCCGTTGAGCGATGGCGCGACCGTGGATCAGGGGTCCGAGCTGTGGGCACGGCACTCCGACGCGACGCCGTCGGAAGGGTTCGTCTTGTCGACCACCGAACCGGTCGTGCAGGGCAACGTCTTCTTGTACGACGGCGGCAATCCGGGGCGATCCTCGGCCCAGAAGCTGATCCTGGCGCAACAGGCCGATCTGCCCCTGCGTGCCGCCGCGCGGATCACGCCGTTCGCCGCGGGCACCCTGCACGTCGACATCGACGTGTCGGGAGCGGCCGCCGGCGAGCAGGGCGCCATCACCGTGGCGGCGACGTGCGTCGACGACCCCGCAGCGCCGGGCCGCTCGGCGACCCTCCCGGCCGGGACCGGGGCGGGAACCGCGCGCGTCCTGACGGTGGCTCCGATCGCCGCGGGCACGGTGTGCACCGTCGAGCAGACCGCCAACGGGGCGAACGACGACGTGGTGCTCACGCAGGCGAGCATCGCGCCGGCATCCGCCACCATCGTCGAGGACGCATCTGTGACGATCACCGTCGCAGATGTCTACGCCGCACCGGCGCCGCCGTCGCCAGAGCCCTCGCCCACGCACACCGCACTGCCGGCTACGGGTTCGAACGATGCGATGGCGTGGCCGCTGCCGACCGTGCTGCTGACCGCCGGCGGCGGACTGGTCCTCCTCGCCGCACTTCGCTCGCGGCGCGCGCGGTCCTGATCCCGACGCGACCCGGCACTTCCGGAGCCGTGGCGCGTCGACGGGCTCAGCCGGCGGTGAGCGCCGTCAGCCGCCCCTCGAGGAACGTGCGCACGTCGCCGAGCTCCTCCTCCGAGACACTGTGCGTCAGCCCGTCATAGACCCTGCCGACGAGGTCGCTGTGACCGGGGAGCCAATCCGCGGTGTGCGCGACCAGCTCCGGCGGGATCACGTCGTCCCTGGCGCCGCGTCCCCAGAAGACCGGTGGCGGATTCGCTGCCAGGGCGGCGTCGCCGGGCAGCATGCCGGGGGCCGCGTATCCGCTGAGGTTGACCGTGAACGCGACGCGCTCCGGCTGCACCCGCATCGCCTGCACGGCGACGGCGCCGCCCTGTGAGAACCCGAGCAGCCCGACGGAGGCCGCCCCGTCGGTGTGCTCGTCGAGCCACTGCAGCAGGCGCTCCGCCCCCACGGTCACGCCGGCCATGTCGCGCCCCTCCAGCCCCTCGATGGGATACCAGGAGTAGCCGGGGGCGGGCCAGGGGGGAGTGAGGGGCGCGCGCACTGCCGCGAACGCGAAATCCGCGGGGAGCAGCGGCGCGAGGGCGAACAGGTCGTTCTCGTCGGCGCCGTACCCGTGCAGGAGCACGAGCAGGTGGCGTCCGGCGGGATCGCCCGACCAGCGCACCACCCGCGGGTCAAGGGGCGGAGTGTCGCCGGGGCGTGAGGGCATGGAATCACTCATGTCCTCCATCCTCGCGCACCGTTCTCGTGCCGTGCCCGGCGTTCGCCCGACGCACTTCGCGGGTGCTTCGTCGCCCCACCCGCAGAATGCGTCGGATGAGCGGGGCGGGAGAGTGAGCTGCGGCGTGGGGGCCCCTCGGCGGCGCGCTGGGGAAGGCGAGGGCGCGCGCGGGGCACTGGGGTATACAGGAGTCATGCCGGTCCGCACTCCTGATCCCGACCCCCGCGAGCCCGACGACGACGGGAGCGGCCGTGATCCGCTCGGCGGCGCTGCCGGAAACCCCGGGTGGTTGAGCGACGTCGAACTCGCCGAGGCGCGCCGACGTCTGCCGATGCTGTACGTCGAGGCCGTGCCCGTGCGCACCGACGGGGTCGGCGCGGTGACCGAGGTCGGCATCCTGCTGCGGTCCACGCCCGTGGGCGAGATCAGCCGCACGATCGTCAGCGGTCGCGTGCGCTATGGCGAGAGTGTCCGCGATGCGCTCTTCCGCCACCTCGAGAACGATCTCGGGCCGATGGCGTTCCCGATGCTTCCCCCGCAGCCGTCGCCCTTCACCGTCGCCGAGTACTTCCCGATCCCCGGTGTCAGCGCGTTCCACGACGACCGCCAGCACGCGGTGTCGCTCGCGTTCGTCGTACCGGTCACCGGCACCTGCGAACCCCGGCAGGATGCACTCGAGGTGACGTGGATGCCGCCCGAAGAGGCCTGTTCCGACGCCCTTGCCGCAGAGATGGAAGGTGGGCGCGGCACCCTCGTGCGCCTCGCCCTGGCGAGCGTCGGCGCGCTGCGCTGACGGTGCACGCTTGTCGACGTCGAGTGGCCGTACCCGCCGGCTGACACCGGCGTCGCGCTGAGCCTGGGCTCTCCGGCCGGAGCGGCGGTCTATTGACCTGCCATCGGGCGCGCACTAGCTTGAGCATCAATGGCCCCGTAACGTGAAATACCCATTGCCGAGCGGTTCAGAGTCGAACGAATTGGTCTGGGGCCGACCCTACGCAGGGTGCCCGCACGACGTGCGTCTGCTGCTGCGTTTCGCCTTCGCTGATGTGCTCGCGATCGCGAGGTGAAGCCCATGGCCAACGTCGGACTTCTCTATGTCGGCGCCGTGCTGTTCATCAACGGGCTCATGCTCATCGGGGTCATACCCGGCAGGTCCGCCGCGATCCTGAACTTCTTCGTGGGCGGCATGCAGGTGGTCTTCCCGACGCTGATCCTGCTGCAGGGGGCCGGTGATCCCGCCGTCGTCTTCGGCGCCTTCGGCCTCTATCTCTTCGGGTTCACCTATCTGTACGTCGGGATCATCCAATGGACGGGGGTGAGCGGAGAAGGACTGGGATGGTTCTCGCTGTTCGTCGTGATCGTCGCGACCGTCGTGGGGATTCTGCAGTTCATCGGGGTCGGAGACCCGGTCTTCGGCGCCATCTGGCTGATCTGGGCCGTGCTGTGGTTCATGTTCTTTCTGCTCCTCGGGCTCGGCAAATCGGGCATCGAGAAGGCCACCGGGTGGTTCACGATCTTCGTGTCGTTCCTCACGGGGACCATTCCGGCGCTGTTCCTGCTCTCCGGCACCTTTCAGACGAACGTGCTCCTGGGGGGTGTGGTGGCAGCGCTCGGAGCGCTCGCCCTGATCGTGGCCGTCATCCTCGGGCGGAGCGGCCGCGGCGCCGAGCCCGCGCCTGTGCGCGTGGACGACGCGACCGCATAGACCATTGCCGCAATGCGACGGAGGAACCACATGCCGACATACACCTTCCGCTGTCGTGAAGGCGACGTCTTCGACGAGCGACACAGCATGGCTGGCGTCCCCGCGAACACGGTGTGCCCGCAGTGCGGGCAGCCCGCGGTGCGCCTTCCGAGCGCACCGCACCTGAGCGCCGCGGGCAGCGCCGCGTACGGCCTCATCGACCGCAGTGCGCGGAGCGCACATGAGCCGGAGGTCGTCCGTGGTGGCCTCCCCGGCGCCCCCCGGCGGTCGGGAGGTGGATACACCTCCAACCCGCTGCATCGAAAGCTTCCGAGGCCGTAGCCGACCCCGGCGGATCACCACAGAAGGAGAGAACAATGCCTGACGTCATCTTCCCGCTGGACTCGACGAAAAAGTTCGAGGACCAGGAGAAAATCGGCCACAACAGGTGGCATCCGGACATCCCGCCGGTGGCCACGGTCAAGCCGGGGGATTCGTTCCGCGTCGACTGTCGAGAGTGGTTCGACGGCGCCATCGTCAACGACGACTCCGCGGACGACATCCTCAATGCGCCGCTGCTGAGCGTGCACAAGCTGAGCGGTCCGTTCGCCGTCGAGGGCGCGAGACCGGGCGACCTGCTCGTCGTCGACATCCTCGACGTCGGTCCGATCCCGCAGGAGGATTCGGGCCCGCTCGCAGGACAAGGATGGGGATACACCGGGATCTTCTCCCGGAACAACGGCGGCAGCTTCCTGGTCGATCAGTTCCCCGACGCGTACAAGGCGATCTGGGACTTCTCCGGGCAGACGGCGACCTCGCGGCACGTCCCGGGGGTCTCTTTCACCGGGCTCATTCACCCGGGGCTCATGGGAACCGCGCCCTCTGCGGAGCTTCTCGCCAAGTGGAACAAGCGTGAGCGGGACCTCATCGCGACCGACCTGGATCGGGTGCCTCCGCTGGCTCTTCCCCCGGACCCTCGAGAAGCGGTGCTCGGTGGAGTTCCCGCGTCAGACGTCGATCGCGTCGCCGGCGAAGCCGCGCGCACCGCACCCCCGCGCGAGAACGGGGGGAACCAGGACATCAAGAACCTCTCCAAGGGCACACGGATCTTCTACCCGGTGTTCGTCGACGGGGCGAACCTGTCGCTCGGCGACCTCCACTTCTCTCAGGGCGACGGCGAGATCACGTTCTGCGGCGGAATCGAGATGGGAGGGTTCATCGACCTGAGAGTCGACATCATCCGGGGCGGAATGGACACCTACGGGGTGCAGGAGAACGCCATCTTCATGCCGGGCAACGTCGACCCGCAGTTCAGCGAGTGGCTCGCCTTCTCGGGGACCTCCGTGACGCTCGACGGCGAGCAGCGGTACCTCGATTCGCACCTGTCGTACCAGCGCGCGTGCCTGCACGCGATCGACTACCTCACCAAGTTCGGATACAGCCCCGAACAGGCCTATCTGCTTCTGGGGGCCGCACCGGTCGAAGGCAGGCTCTCGGGGGTGGTGGACATCCCGAACTCGTGCTCGACGGTGTACCTGCCGACGTCGCTGTTCGACTTCGATGTGCGCCCATCGTCGAACGGGCCGACGAGGATCGACGCGGGGATCGGAGCCCCTCGCTCGGCGAACAGCGCCTAGGCGGGAGGTCACCCACGAGAGACGCGCTCGTCGCGGGCGGTCGCCGCGACGAGCGCATCCACCAGAGCGTCCACGTCCTCGGCCCTCGTGTCGAAGCTGCACACCCAGCGCACCTCGCGCCGCGCGGCATCCGCGCCCGTGGGGGCGGGACCCCAGTCGTAGAACGAGAACCTCTCGCGCACCCGGCCAGCGACCCCTGCCGGCAGCGTCGCGAAGACCGCGTTGGCCTGCGTGGGCTGCGTCGGGACGACACCCGGTAGCCGGCCGCCTTCGATACCGGCGTCGAGCCGGCGTCGAAGGCGGGCGGCCATCGCGTTCGCATGGCGCGCGTTACGCAGCCACAGGTCTTCCTCGAGCAGCGCCAGCAGCTGCGCCGAGACGAAGCGCATCTTCGACGCCAGCTGCATGTCGAGCTTGCGCAGATACGTCAGTCCGTCGGATGCGGCGGGGTCGAGCACCACGATCGCCTCGGCCAGCATCGCACCGTTCTTCGTCCCGCCGAAGCTCAGCACGTCGACGCCCGCATCCCGGGTGAGAGCGCGCAGCGACACCCCGAGGGATGCCGCGGCGTTGGCGATGCGCGCGCCGTCCATGTGCACCCGCATCCCGAGCTCATGTGCGTGGTCGGCGATCGCCCGCACCTCGGCGGGCGTGTAGAGCGTGCCGAGCTCGGTGGACTGGGTCAGCGACACCACGAGGGGCTGCGCACGGTGCTCGTTGCCCCAGCCCCATGCTTCGCGATCGATCAGCTCGGGCGTGAGCTTGCCGTCGCCGGTCGGCACCGTGAGCAGCTTGATGCCGCCCACCCGCTCGGGTGCGCCGCCCTCGTCGACATTGATGTGCGCCCCGTCGGCCGCGATCACGGCGCCCCACCGGGGCAGCATCGACTGCAGCGCGACGACGTTCGCCCCCGTGCCGTTGAACACGGGGTGCACCTCGATGTCGTGCCCGAGCATCTCGCCGAACCGCTCCCGCAGTCGCTGCGTGTATGGATCGGCACCGTAGGCGCTGACGTGGCCGTCGTTGGCGGTCGCGATCGCCTCGAGCACGGCGGGGTGGATGCCGGAGGCGTTGTCGGACGCGAATCCGCGGACCGCCGGGTCGTGGTGTCGGTTCACGCGGTCAGCCTAGGCGGCACCGGGACGTGCGTGCGCGAATCGGAATACATCGCGCGGCGGATGCCACCGCGGCATCCGCCGTCGTAGCGTGAGGGTCGTGTTCCGCCCGCTCCGTCCGCTGCAGATCGCCGCCGACATGATCGTCGCGGCGCTGTTCGTGGTCATCCTGGGACCCCCGGAGTTCGGGGCGAGCGTCGGGACGGCTCCCGCCGGCTTCGTCCTCGGCTTCGTCGTGTGCTGGATGCTGGGCGCGGCCCTGGCAGTGCGACGTCTGTCGCCGGCGGTGGCGCTCGGCATCGCCTGGGCCGCTGCCATCGTGCAGATGGCGGGCGATCTGGGACCGCGACCCTCGGACGTGGCGATCTTCGCCGTGCTCTACGTCACCGCCGCCTACGGCACGCGCCTGGTGTTCTGGCTCGGCTTCGCCTCCGCCCTGCTCGGCGCGGTCGTCATCACGGGGTACATGTTCTTCGCGCCCGCGCAGGGCGGGGGCGGGACGGGGTGGCAGGACCTGCCGACGGCACTGTTCGTGCTGATCGCCGCGGGATTCGCGCTGCTGCTGTCGTGGACCGTCGGAGCCCTCGCACGCACCGCATGGCGGGCGCAGGAGAGCCGTCGAGCCCGCGACGAGGCCGAGCGCGCGCGGCTCGCCGAGCAGGAGCGCGGCCGGATCGCCCGCGACATGCACGACGTCGTCGCGCACTCGCTCGCGGTCATCGTCGCGCAGGCCGACGGCGCCCGCTACGCCGCGGCATCCGACGCGCAGGCCGCACCGGCCGCGCTCGCGACGATCGCCGGCACGGCGCGCGGGGCGCTCGCGGACGTGCGGCTGCTGCTGACGCAGCTGCGCCACGCCGAGGGCGCGGGCCCGCAGCCGACGCTGACCGACCTCGAGGCGCTCTACGCGCAGGTGCGTCACGCCGGCGTGGGCCTGCGGGTCGACGTGGACCCGGCACCGGCGGCCGCGCCGCCGGCTTCGCTGCAGCTCGCGGTCTACCGCATCGTGCAGGAGGCGCTCACCAACGCCCTGCGGCATGGCGGCGGCGCTCCGGTGGATGTGTCGCTGGCGTGGTGGCGCGACGCGGTGGATGTCGTCGTGCGCAACGCCGCGCCGATCCGCGAGATGCGCGGGGCCACCGAGGGCCACGGCCTGATCGGCATGCGCGAGCGGGCCCACCTGGTCGGAGGCACGCTGTCGGCCCGTCAGGAGGACGGCTTCTTCGTCGTGCGAGCGCGCCTGCCTCTGGGGGGCGGAGCATGACCCCGATCCGCGTCGCGCTCGTCGACGACCACGCGCTGTTCCGCGCGGGCATCCGCATGCTCGTCGACTCCCAGCCCGACCTCGAGGTGGTTGCCGAGGCATCCGACGGCCGAGAGGGAGTCGCGGCGGTGCGCCGCACGCGCCCCGACGTCGTGCTGATGGACGTGCGGATGCCGGTGCAGGATGGCCTGGCCGCGACGGCCGAGCTGCTCGCCGACGCCGAGCCACCGCGCATCGTCGTTCTGACCACCTTCGACCTGGACGAGGCGGCAGCCCGGGCGATCCGGCACGGCGCCAGCGGGTTCCTGCTCAAGGACGCCGAGCCCGAGTTCCTGCTGCAGGCGATCCGCACCGTGCACGCCGGCAGCGCGGTGATCGCCGCCGCCGCCACGCGGGCGCTGTTCGCGCACCTCGACACGGCAGGCCCCGCGCCCGCCCCGCCCGCGTCGTACGGCCGGCTCACCGAGCGCGAGCGCGAGATCTTCGCTCTCGCCTCCCGCGGCCTGACCAACGCCGAGATCGCGGCGGGGGAGTACCTGTCGGAGGCGACGGTCAAGACGCACATCAGCCGCATCCTGGCCAAGCTCGAGGTGCGCGACCGTGTGCAGCTGGTGGTCTACGCCTTCGATCACGGTCTCGCCTGAGCGCTTGCGCCCGGAACAACCATGGCGCAAGCGTCCCTCGCCCCGGCGTGGGCGTCGCGCTCGGCGTACGCTCGACGCATGCCCGCGCGCCGTGAGACCCCCGCCGCCCGGATGCCGGACGACGCCCCTCGCATCGCCCTCGCCGCGCCGATCGACGGCGCCGGCGTGCTCATCCTCGCCAATCCCGGTTCCGGGCAGGCCGTCGTGCGCGCCGATCCGCTGCCCGTCATCGCGCGGCGGCTGCCTCTTGCGCGCATCCACGAGCTGCGCCCCGGCGAGGCGCCCGGCGACGTCGTGCGCGCGGCCCTCGCCTCGGCATCGCCCCCGACGGTGCTGGGCGTGCTCGGCGGCGACGGCTCGGTCTCGACGATGGCCGGCCTCGCCCGGGAGTACGGGCTGCCGCTGTTCGTGCTGCCCGCAGGAACCTTCAACCACTTCGCCCGAGCCGTGGGCCTCGACGACGTCGACGCGGCGATCGACGCCTACCAGCACGGCCGCGCGGTGCGGGTCGGGGTGGCGACGCTGACCGACGGTCAGGCCGTGCACACGGTGCTCAACACCGCGTCGGTGGGGATCTATCCCGACTTCATCGCACGGCGCGAGCGACGCAGCGGCCGGTGGGGAAAATGGCTCGCCGGCGTGTGGGCGGCCTGGCGGGTGCTCCGCGACGCGGAGCCGCTGGTGGTCGAGATCGACGGGCGCGAGACCCGTGTGTGGTCGGTCTTCGTCGGCGTCGGCCGCAACGACCCCCGGCAGGTCGCGACGATGCAGCGTCTCGCGATCGACGACGACGTGCTCGACGTGCGCATTCTGCACGCCCGGGGGCCGCGCCGGCACGCTGTGGCCTCGCTCGCGTTCGGGCGGCGCACGGTCGCACTCGCGCGCGGGCTGCGGCTGATGCCGCGGGGCCCCGAGCTCTCGCGCCGGCTGGCGGCATCCGTGCAGATCGCGGTGCACGCCCGCGCCGAGGACGTGCCGGGCTACGGGCACGACGGTGAGCTGGAGGCCGCGCCGGCCCCCGACGATCAGGGCCGGTACGTGCTGCGGATGACGATGCATCCCGGCGCCCTCGTCGTCGTCGCCTGACGAGGATCATCCTCGCGGCGGATGGGGATGATCCTGGGGGCCGATGCCCGGGGCGACGGCCCTGCGTAGCGTCACAGGAATGCAGATCACCTCTTCCGAACTCGGGCTCGCGGCCCGTGTCGAGCACCTGTCCAAGGCCTACGGGAACGGCGAGGGCGCGGTGCGCGCGCTCGATGACGTGAGCCTCGGCATCCGCCGCGGCGAGTTCACCGCCATCATGGGTCCCTCCGGGTCGGGCAAGTCGACTCTCATGCACATCATGGCCGGCCTCGACGCGCCGACCGCCGGACGCGTCTGGGTGGGCGACGCCGAGATCGGCCGGATGCATGACGCGGAGCTGACCATCCTGCGCCGGCGCCGTGTCGGGTTCGTCTTCCAGTCCTTCAACCTCGTGCCGACCCTCGACATCAAGGGCAACATCCTGCTGCCCTTCGACCTCGACGGCCGTCGGCCCAGCATCCGGGAGCGGTCGCGCATCGACGCGCTGATCGAGAGCCTCGGCCTCGAACAGCGACTGACCCACCGCCCGCACGAGCTCAGCGGCGGGCAGCAGCAGCGCGTGGCGATCGCCCGCGCACTCGCGACGGCTCCCGATCTGATCTTCGCCGACGAGCCGACGGGCAACCTCGACTCGCGCACCGGCCGGGAGGTGCTCGAGCTGCTGGGCGCCGCCTGCCGCGACCACGGCCAGAGCATCACGATGGTCACGCACGACCCCATCGCCGCCTCGTACGCGGACCGCGTGGTCTTCCTCGCCGACGGCCGGGTGGCCGCCGACAAGCCGCGTCAGAGCGCCGCCGAGCTGTCGGCGCACATGCTCGCCGCCGAGGGGGTCGCCGCGTGAGCGGTGGGGGGCGCGTCGCCTGGCTGCGTGAGCCGGGCATGGGTGCCAGCGTGCTCGTCGCGGGGCTCTCGAGCGCTTTCGGGGTCGTGCTGCTGACCGCGACCGCCTACATCGCCGCGCTGCTGCTGGCCGATCCGTACATCGGCGACAGCGGGACCCTCGCGGTGGTCGTCGGCATCCTCGGCGTGCTGCTGCTGGGGGTCGCCGTCTACGTGGGTGCGATGGTCACGGCCAACACGTTCGCGACGGTCGTGGCGGGGCGCACCCGCCGCATCGCCCTGCTGCGTCTGATCGGGGCGTCCGCCGGGGCGCAGCGACGCGAGGTGGCGACGCAGGGACTCGTCGTCGGAGTGATCGGCTCGGTCGCCGGACTCGTCGGCGGAACCGCACTCGCCGGTGCACTCGCCGCCGGTGCCGCGGTATGGGTCGATGCGCCCGCGGACGGATTCGTGCTGGTGCGCGGTGAGCTGCTGGTGCCGGCGGCGGTGGTCGCGCTCACGACGTGGGCGGCGGCGTGGGCCGGCTCCCGCCGGGTGCTCGCCGTCACCCCGCTGCAGGCGCTCGACGGGGCCCAGGAGGTCGCCTACGCCACGCTCGTGCGCCGCCGAGGCCGCCACGTCGCGGCCGGCGTTCTGACCGGCATCGGGGGCGGGATGCTCGCGCTCGGCATCGTGGTCGGACTCGTCACCCCGCTGGGCGTCGTGATTGCCTTCGTCGGTGGTCTGCTCTCGTTCACGGGGCTCTCGCTCGGGGCGGCCTGGGTCATGCCGCCCCTGCTGCGGCTGGTCGGGCGCGGCCTCGGTGGCGGCGTCGTGGGGCGCCTGGCGGCACAGAACGCGCTGCGTCATCCGGAGCGTTCCGCCCGCATGGCGATCGGCGTCGTCATGAGCGTCGCACTCGTGACGATGTTCGCCGTGGCGACGGAGTCGGCGAAGAGCGTGCTGGTCCGGTCGTCGGGGGGCGAGCTCCCGGCGGACCTGGTGGTCATGATCGACGCCTTCGCCGCCATCATGATGGGGCTCGTGGGCGTCGCGGCGGTCATCGCCGCGGTGGGGCTCGTGAACCTGCTGGCGATCGGCGTGCGGCAACGCCGCGCCGAGCTGGGGCTCTTGCGCGCGCTGGGCCTCAGTGCCGCCCAGACCCGTCGCCTCGTGCTGCTCGAAGCGGTGCACCTGACGGTGACAGGGCTGCTGTTCGGGCTGGTCCTGGGCGCGTTCTACGGCTGGGCGGGGGCGCAGTCGCTGCTCGGAGCCGTCCCCATGCCGCCGCAGTGGCAGACCGGCACGCTCGTGGCGCCGGCGGTTCCGCTCGCTCCCGTCGTGGTGGTCGTGGCGGCGACCGCGCTGCTCACGCTCGTCGCGGCGGTGCTGCCGACGCGCACCGCGACGCGCGTGTCGCCGCTGGCCGCCCTCTCGGCCCCCTGACGCCCCGACGACTCCGACGCCTCTGGCACCGGCATGGGGAGAACGGGATCAGGTGTTGCGCGGGAACCCGAGGTTCAGGCCGCCGTGCGACGGGTCGAGCCAGCGCGAGGTGACCGCCTTCTCCTGCGTGAAGAAGTCGAAACCCTGGGGGCCATACGCCTTGGCGTCGCCGAAGAGCGACGCCTTCCAGCCGCCGAACGAGTGGTAGGCCACGGGCACCGGGATCGGCACGTTGACGCCGACCATCCCGACCTGTACCTCACGCTGGAATCGCCGGGCGGCCCCGCCGTCGTTGGTGAAGATGGCGGTGCCATTGCCGTACGGGCTGCTGTTGATGATCCCCACCCCGTCCTCGTAGCCGGCGACCCGCACGACCGACAGCACGGGTCCGAAGATCTCGTCGCGGTACACGGCCGATGAGGTGGGCACCCGGTCGATCAGCGTGGGCCCGAGCCAGAAGCCCCCGGCATCCCCGTCGATATCGACGTCGCGCCCATCGACGACGACCACCCCGCCGTCGGCGCCCGCGGTCTCGATATAGCCGGCGACCCTGTCGCGGTGTGCTCGGGTGATGAGCGGTCCCATGTCGCAACCGCGCAGGCCATCGCCCGTGCGCAGCGTCGCCATGCGGTCCGCGATCTTGTCCACAAGGGCGTCGGCCACCGCGTCGACAGCGAGCACGACCGAGATGGCCATGCAGCGCTCACCGGCCGATCCGAATCCGGCGTTGACGGCGGCATCGGCCGCCAGTTCGAGATCGGCATCCGGCAGCACGAGCATGTGGTTCTTCGCGCCGCCCAGGGCCTGTACGCGCTTGCCGTGGGCGGCGGCCGTCGACGAGACGTATCGCGCGATCGGGGTCGACCCCACGAACGAGATCGCCCGCACCTCGGGATGCTCGAGGAGGGCATCCACGGCCTCCTTGTCGCCGTGGACGACCGAGAAGACGCCGTCGGGCAGACCCGCCTCGGCCAGCAGCGCGGCCATCCAGGTGGCGGCAGTCGGGTCCTTCTCGCTCGGCTTCAGAACCACCGCGTTGCCGGCGGCCAGCGCGATCGGAAAGAACCACAGCGGCACCATCGCGGGAAAGTTGAACGGACTGATCACGCCGACGACGCCGATCGGCTGCCGCAGAGTGTAGACATCGACGCCGGTCGAGGCGTTCTCGGTGTACGCACCCTTGGTGAGGTGCCCGAGCCCGCAGGCGAACTCGACGACCTCGAGGCCTCGGGCGATCTCGCCGTGCGCGTCGGCGAGCACCTTGCCGTGCTCGGCCGTGAGAATCCGCGCGAGCTCGTCTTTGCGCTCGTTCAGCAACTCGCGAAACGAGAACAGCACGGCTTGCCGTCTCGAGATCGATGCATCGCGCCACGCCGGCCATGCCGCCGCGGTCGTGGCGACGGCATCCGCGACGTCGTCGGCAGAAGCAAGGCGCACCTCGCGAGCGACCGTGCCGCGGGCGGGATCGTAGACGGGGGCGGTGCGCGAGGACGCGCCCGGCCACGCGCCGCCGCCCACCCAGTGGTCGAGGATCGGCAGGGTCGACGACCCGGTGGGCGCCGTGCTGGTGCTCTCGGTCATGTCTGTTCCTCTCTCGCCGCCCGCGGTGGGGCGGGGTATCAGCGGATGTCGCGGGCGACCTCGGTGAATGCCTCGTCATAGATCGCCGCGGCCTCGGCGACCTCGTCGGCGGTGACGACGCACGGCGGCACGACGTGGATGCGGTTCTCTGCGGTGAACGGCAGCAGCCCGCGGGCCACGAGCGCGGCCTTGAGCCGGGCGACCACGGTGGCGGGGACCGGCTCGCGGGTGCGCCGGTCGATCACCAGATCGAGGGCCCAGAAGACGCCCTCGCCGCGCACCTCGCCGATCATCTCGTGCCGCTCGGCGAGCCCGGCCAGGGCGGGCCCGATGGCCTCGGCGCCCACCCGCCGGGCGTTCTCGACGATTCCCTCGCCCTCCATCGCCTCCACGGCGGCCACGATCGAGGCCGCCGCCAGAGGGTGCCCGCTGTAGGTCAGGCCGCCGGGAAAGACGCGCTCGTCGAATCCGGCGGCGATCTCGTCCGAGATCACCACGCCCCCGACCGGCACGTATCCGGAGTTGACGCCCTTGGCGAAGGCGATCAGGTCGGGCTCGATGTCGTGGCCGTCGAAGGCGAACCAGCGCCCGGTGCGGCCGAAACCGGCCATCACCTCGTCGAGGATCAGCACGATGCCGTAGCGGTCGCACAGCGCGCGGACCCCCGCGAGGTACCCGGGTGGCGGGAGCAGGATGCCGGCGGTGCCCGGCACGCTCTCGAGCAGCACCGCCGCGATGCCCTCCGGCCCCTCGGACTGGATCACGCGCTCCAGGTGGCGCAGCGCACGCTCCGATTCCTCCTCGGGCGTCGTGGCCCAGAACTCGCTGCGATAAAGGAAGGGCCCGAAGAAGTGCACGTGCCCGCGCGCGTACTCGTTCGGCAGGCGTCGCCAGTCGCCCGTCGCGACGATCGCGGCGCCGGTGTTGCCGTGGTACGAGCGGTACGTCGAGAGCACAGTGTCGCGCCCGGTGTGCAGCCGGGCCAGGCGGATGGCGTTCTCGATCGCATCGGCGCCGCCGTTGGTGAAGAACACCTTCGACAAGGACGCCGGGGCTCGCGCGGCGATGCTCCGCGCCGTCTCTCCGCGCGTGAGGTTGGCCGTGGCGGGCCCGATGGTCGCCAGCGTGTCGGCCTGCTCGTGGATGGCGCGCACGACGGCCGGATGCTGGTGCCCGATGTTGACGTTCACGAGCTGGCTCGAGAAGTCGAGGTACCGCCGTCCCGAGTGATCCCACACGGTCGTGCCGCGCCCGCCCGCGACGACGATCGGGTCGAGCGAGCCCTGCGCCGACCAGGAGTGGAACACGTGCGCGGCGTCGAGTCGCTTCGCGCGTGCGTCGAGGTCTTCTGTCATGCTCTCGCCTTCTTCGGGGTCTGTCGTTTCGTCTCGTCGCTGCGCTCCTCGCTCAACGACCGGGGCCGGTGGTCCCGGCCGTTGAGCGAGCGGAGCGAGACGAAACGCTCGTGCGGTGGGTCAGTTGCCGCCCTCGACGAGCTCGACGTCGATGGGCTCGAAGGACTCGCCCGTCAGGTCGAGTCCCTCGTCGGCGAGCTCGTCGAGCGCCTGCTGGATGTACTCGTTCGAGTACGCGGTGGCCGGCGGCTCCTCGGTGATCAGCCGCGCACCGGTCTCGTTCTCGGCTGCGAGGGCGCCCGCGACCGTCTGATCCCAGGCCGCCTCGTCGATGATGCCGATGCCCTCGGGGGCGGGCCAGATCAGCTTGTTGGTCTCGTTCATCATCCACAGTTCGTGGCTGGGGCCCCACCCCGAACCCGATGCCAGGGTGATCTCGGCGGCCTCTTCGGGGTTCTCGGCCGCGAAGACCCAGCCCTTGATGACGGCCTTCAGGAACGACACGGCCGTCTCGGCGTACGCCGCGTCCGATTCGAGCCTCTCGGTGTCGGCCCAGATCGCGTCCTGCAGCATCGCGCCGCCGGTGTCCTGGTAGCTGATGACGTTGAAGTCCTCGGGGGTGTAGAGCTCGCCGGTGTCGGGGTCGACCGTCTCGAGCAGCTGCGCGTACTCGTTGTAGGTCATCGCCTGAGCTGCGTCGATGTCGCCCTGCAGGAAGGCGTTCATGTTGAAGTCCTGCGTGATGATCTCGACGGTGGTCGAGTCGAGTCCTTCCTCGGCCATCGCCGCGAAGATCTCCCACTCGTTGCCGAAGCCCCACGAGCCGATGGTCCTGCCCTCGAAGTCCGCGACGGAGTCGATGCCCGAGTCCGCCCAGGCGACCTGCAGGGTGCCCGATGTCTGGAAGATCTGGGCGATGTCGGTGAGGTTGGCGCCCGCCTCGATCGAACCGAGCACCTTCGGCACCCAGGCGATCGCGAAGTCGGCGTCGCCGGCCGCGAGCGCGTCCTGCGGCACGATGTCACCGCCCGAGGGGACGATCTCGACATCCAGGCCCTCTTCCTCGAAGAAGCCCTGCTCGGCGGCGGCGAAGTATCCGGCGAACTGTGCCTGCGGCAGCCACTGCAGCTGCAGCACGACGGGCGTCAGCTCGTCCTCTGCGCCGCCGGCCGCATCATCCTCGGTCGCTTCTCCCGAGCAGGCGGCCAGGACGAGCGTGGCCGAGAGCGCGAGAGCGCCCGCCGCCACTGATCGACGTGTGCTGTGTCTCATGTCGTTCCTTTCGGTTGGGTGGAGCAGGTGGTGGGTCCGGAGGCAGGGTCGTGGATGCCGCGGCCGGCGTCACCGGGAGCCGTTCGGCACCCGGCGCGAGACCACGCGCTCGAGCAGCGCGGTCGCGACGTAGAACAGCAGGCCGAGAGCGATGCTCGCGGCGACGTAGGCCCAGGCGCGGGCGTAGGCGCTCGTGGCGGCCGACGTCGAGATCGCGCTGCCGAGCCCGCCGCGGGGGCCGCCGAAGTACTCGGCGACGAGTGCGGAGATGACCGCGAGCGAGCTGGCGATGCGCACCCCGGTGAGCAAGTAGGGCAGGGCGGTCGGCAGGGTGACGGTGCGAAAGCCCTGCCCGGCCGTGGCCGAGTACGCCCGCATGAGGTCGCGATGCACGGGCCGGGTCTGCCGCAGCCCGCGCAGCGTGTTCAGGAACACGGGCACGAAGGCGGCCAGCGCAGCGATGCTCTGGCGCCCGAACTGGCTGTCGGCCCCGAACATCGAGTTGAGCACCGGCGCCAGTGCGACGATCGGCACGACGGCCAGCGCCGCGATGATCGGCGCCGACATGCCGTCGATGGCCCGCCATTGCGACGCCAGGGCGGCCAGCCCGATGGCGAGCACGCCGCCCACGACGAGTCCGATGAGCGCGTTCGTGCCGGTGATGAGGGCCGCGTCGCCGATCGGCCCGGCGAACTCGACGAGCTCGTCCAGGATGGATGCGGGGCTCGGCAGCAGGTACTCGGACACGCCCCCGACGGTCACGAGCAGCTGCCAGATCGCGAGCGCCACGACGCCGACGGCGATCGGGGCGACGACCCGCACGGTCTGCTCCGCGCGGGGGGAGAGCGTGCGAGGCGCCGCCTGCGTCTGAGACTGCGTCGCGCTCGTCATCGCCGTTCCCGCCCGCCGCCCGCGGGCACGCCGTGCAGGGCCTCGCGCACCGCCGTCACCCGCGCGAAGAAGCCGGGGTCTTCGCGCAGCGCGTCGTCGCGGGTGACGTCCGCGCCGAAACCGGTCTCGATCACGTCGGTGATCCGGCCCGGTCGCGGCGACATCACGACGACCCGGTGCGAGAGGAAGACGGCCTCGGGGATCGAATGCGTGACGAAGACGACGGCGGCTCCGGTCTCGCTCGCGATGCCCGCCAGCTCGGACTGCATGCGTTCGCGGGTCATCTCGTCGAGCGCTCCGAACGGCTCGTCCATCAGCAGCAGGCGGGGCCGTTCCGCCAGCGCCCGGGCGATCGCGACGCGCTGCTGCATGCCGCCCGAGAGCTGGTCGGGGTAGCGGTCGGTGAAGTCGGTGAGCCCGACCAGCTCGGTCAGCCAGGCGACCCGCTCGCGGCGCTCGGCCGACGGCATCCCATGCAGCTCGAGCGGCACCGCGATGTTCGCGCCGACGGTGCGCCAGGGCAGCAGCCCGGCCTGCTGGAACGCGATGCCGTAGTCCTGGTCGCGGCGGGCGCGGTCGGGGGATTTGCCGAAGACCTCGATCGTGCCGCCCGAGGCCGCATCGAGGTCGGCGATCAGGCGCATCAGCGTCGACTTGCCGCAGCCGGAGGGTCCGATCAGCGAGACGAACTCGCCCTCGCGCACCTCGAGGTCGACCCCCTCGAGGGCGTGCACTTCCCCGGCGCTGCCGGGGAAGGTCTTCGACACGCCCCGCACGTCCACCGCTGTCGTCATCAGGTCGCCTCTCCGCGTCGGTAGTTCTTCAGCAGCACACCCAGCAGGGCCACCGACCCGGCGGCCACCAGTCCCAGCACGACGGCTCCGAAGATGGGCCCCCACGGTTTGGCGGGGTCGCCGGAGGCCTGGCCCGCGAACTGGATCAGCAGGCGCCCGATCCCGCCCTGCAGCCCGGTCGACACCTCGGCCACGACCGCGCCGATGATGGCGTTCGCAGCCCCCAGGCGCAGAGCGGGCAGCAGGTAGGGCACGGCGGCGGGCAGCCGGAGTGCGCGCAGCGTCTGCCAGTAGCCGGCCGCGTAGGTGTGCATGAGCTCGGCGTGGATGCGGTCGGGCGACTGCAGTCCCTTGAGGGCGCCGACGGCGATCGGGAAGAACGCCAGATACGAGGCGATCACGGCGACCGACATCCAGTCCTGCCATTCGAATGCGCCGATCTCGATGCGCGAGCCCCAGCTGCGCACGATCGGGGCGAACGCGATCAGTGGCACCGTCTGGCTCAGGACGATCCAGGGCAGCAGGCTCCATTCGGCGATGCGCCAGCGCTGCATCACGAGCGCGAGCGCGAAGCCGACGACCGCGGCCAGCGCCCAGCCCGCGGCCGCGATGCCGAGCGTCATGAGGGCTGCGAGCGCGACCTCCAGCCACAGGGGGGCGGCGCCGTCGGCACGGGTGACGGGCTCGCCGAGGCGCACCAGCATGTCCCAGATGTGCGGCATCGACAGGTCGGTGGTGCGCGGCAGCATCCGCGTGTCGCCGATGACGACGCCGTCGTCGGGGGCGAGCGCCTTGTAGGCCTCCCAGGCCAGCACGACGGCCACCACGCCGGCCAGGCCCCACGCCCACGCCGACAGCGCGCGGCGATGCGCGGCGCCGGCGCCTGCATTCCCGCGTCTCGTCTCGCTGCGCTCGCTCGACGCCCGGGGCGCGGCCGTCATGCCGTCGCCGTCAGGTGCTCGGAGAGAGCGGGGATGACGGTCTCGCCGTAGACGCGCATCGTCTCTTCCTTGCTGTCGTGCTGCAGGTACCCGGCGAATTGCGTCACGCCGATCTCGCGCAGCCGTTCGAGCTTGGCGATGTGCTCCTCGGCGCTGCCGAGGATGCAGAAGCGCTCGACGATCTCGTCGGGCACGAAGTCGACGTGGTCGTTCTCCGCGCGTCCGTGGGAGTTGTAGTCGTAGCCCGTGCGTCCCGCGATGTAGTCGGTCAGCGCGCGGGGCACATCGCCATCCGGGCCGTATTTGGTGACGATGTCGGCGACATGGTTGCCCACCATGCCTCCGAACCAGCGGCACTGCTCGCGCATGTGCGCGCGGTCGGTGCCGATGTACATCGGGGCGGCCACGCAGAACGCGATCGACTCGGGGTCGCGGCCCGCGGCGGCCGCGGCATCCTTCACCGTCTTGATCATCCACTCGGCGATGTCGACGTCGGCCAGCTGCAGAATGAACCCGTCGCCGACCTCGCCCGTGAGCTTCAGTGCCAGCGGGCCGTACGCGGCCACCCAGACGTCCAGTTCCGAGCCGCGGCTCCACGGGAACTGCAGCGTCGCGCCGTTGTGCTCCACGGAGCGGGAGTTGGCGAGCTCACGGATGACGTGCACCGACTCGCGCAGCTCGCGAAGCGTCGTCGGCTTGCCGTTCGTGACCCGCACGGCCGAATCGCCGCGGCCGATGCCGCAGATGGTGCGGTTGCCGTACATCTCGTTGAGCGTGGCGAAGACGGATGCCGTCACCGTCCAGTCCCGCGTGGCGGGGTTGGTCACGAAGGGCCCGACCATGATGCGTCGGGTCTCGGCGAGGATCGCCGAGTGGATGACGTAGGGCTCCTGCCAGAGCAGGTGCGAGTCGAAGGTCCACGCGTGGGTGAAGCCGTGCGCCTCGGCGAGCTTGGCGAGCTGCACGGTGCGCGCCGCGGGCGGGTTGGTCTGCAGGACGACTCCGAAGTCCATCACGTGCCTTTCGTTCGGTCCCGGTCGTTGAGCGAGCGCAGCGTCCGCTCCCGGTCGTTGAGCGAGCGCAGCGAGTCGAAACGTGCGTACCCCGACCGCGTCATTTCGTCTCCTCGCTGCGCTCGTCGCTCAATGACCGTGGTCGCTCAGATCAGGTACTGGCTCAGGCCGCGCTTGACATAGCGGCCGTCGCCCTTGGCCCCGAGGTAGCGGCCGCCGTCGACGATCACCTTGCCGCGCGAGAGGACGGTGTCGACGTGGCCGTCGATCTCGAAGCCCTCCCACGCCGAGTGGTCCATGTTCATGTGGTGGGATCGGCCCGTCGGCGAGCCGTCGGGGCCGACGGGCAGGCCGATCGAGGTGTGCCCGTTCGGGTCGTAGACCACGATGTCGCCGTCGGCGCCCGGCTGGATGACGCCCTTGCGGCCGTAGAGACCGAACATGCGCGCGGGGGTCGTGCTCGTGAGCTCCACCCAGCGCTCGAGGCTGATCTCGCCGGTGACCACGCCCTGGTACATCAGGTCCATGCGGTGCTCGACCGAGCCGATCCCGTTCGGGATCTTGCGGAAGTCACCGACCCCGAGCTCCTTCTGGTCCTTCATGCAGAACGGGCAGTGGTCGGTCGAGACCATCTGCAGGTCGTTGGTGCGAAGCGCCTGCCACATCGAGTGCTGGTGGCCCTCCTCGCGCGAGCGCAGGGGAGTGGAGCACACCCATTTCGCGCCCTCGAAGCCCGGCGCGCCCAGCTGCTCCTCGAGCGAGAGGTAGAGGTACTGCGGGCAGGTCTCGCCGAAGACGTTCTGGCCGCGGTCGCGCGCCCAGGCCAGCTGCCCGACCGCCTGCTTCGCACTCACGTGCACGACGTAGAGCGGGGCGCCCGTGAGGTCGGCGAGCATGATGGCGCGGTGCGTCGCCTCCTCCTCCATCTGCCACGCACGGGCGATGCCGTGGAAATACGGGGCGGACTTGCCGGCATCCACCAGCTGCTGCGCCAGCACGTCGATCGCGGGGCCGTTCTCGGCGTGCATCATCGTCATCAGCCCGGTCTCGCGCGAGACCTGCATCGCCTGCAGCACCTGGGCGTCGTCGGAGTAGAACACGCCCGGGTAGGCCATGAAGAGCTTGAAACTCGACACCCCCTCGTCGAGCAGCCCGCGCATCGCCTGCAGCGAATCGCCGTCGACGCCGCCGATGATCTGGTGGAAGCCGTAGTCGATCGCGCAGTTGCCCGCGGCCTTCGCATGCCAGGCGGCCAGGGCGTCCTGCACGCGCTCGCCGTACTTCTGCACGGCGAAGTCGATGATCGTCGTCGTGCCGCCCCAGGCCGCTGCCCGCGTGCCTGTCTCGAAGGTGTCGCTGGCCGCCGTGCCGCCGAAGGGCAGCTCCATGTGGGTGTGCGCGTCGATGCCCCCCGGGATCACGTACTTGCCGCGCGCGTCGATGACGGCGTCGACGGATGCCGCGATGTCGGCGCCGAGCAGGGCCGAGCCGGGCTCGAGCACGGCCACGATCCGCTCGCCGTCGACCAGCACGTCGGCGGGGGCGCGTCCGGTGGCCGAGACGACCGTTCCGCCCGTGATCAGTGTCGTCGTCATGTGCTCACTCCCTGTGTGTGCCCGTGGTGCCGCATCCTCCGCTTGCGGCTGCACTTTTCTGCGGCGGCGCCACCGATCAATGCCGCCCGCGCAGAAAAGTGCAGCCGCAATGCGACGGGGCGGGTGTCCGTGCCGGCCGTCACGGCGCCACGATCTCGCCGTAGGAGTCCGGACGGCGGTCGCGGTAGAACTGCCAGTCGTCGCGCATCTGCCGCACCAGGCTCATGTCGAGGTCGCGGATGAGGACCTCCTCGTGCTCGCCCGAGCCCAGTGCGCCGACATAGTTCCCTCGCGGGTCGACGATCTGGCTGCGGCCGTAGAAGTCCACGGCCTCGTCGCCGTACTCGTTGTCTTCCAGGCCCACGCGGTTCGGCGCCAGCACGAAGTAGCCGTTCGCGACGGCCGCGGCCGGCTGCTCCACCTCCCACAGCCGGTTCGACAGGCCCGGCTTGGTGGCGTTGGGGTTGAAGGCCAGATGCGCGCCGTTGAGCCCCAGCTCGCGCCAGGCTTCGGGAAAGTGCCGGTCGTAGCAGATGATGACGCCCACCTTGCCGACGGCGGTGTCGAACACCGGGTAGCCGAGGTTGCCGGGGCGGAAGTAGAACTTCTCCCAGAACTTCTCCACGTGGGGGATGTGGTGCTTGCGATAGCTGCCGAGGATCGTCCCGTCGGCATCCACGACGACGGCGGTGTTGTAGTAGACGCCGGCCATCGCCTCCTCGTAGATCGGGAGGATCATGACCATGCCCAGCTCCTTCGCCAGATCGGCGAAGCGCTGCACGATGGGACCGTCGGCGGGTTCGGCGTAGGCGTAGTACTTCTTGTCCTGCGTGATGCCGAAGTACGGCCCGTAGAACAGCTCCTGGAAGCAGATGACCTGCGCCCCCGCGGATGCGGCGTCGCGAGCGAACTGCTCGTGCTTGTCGAGCATGGACTCCTTGTCGCCCGTCCACGTCGTCTGGGTGATCGCCGCCCGCACCGTCGTCATCGTCGCTCCGTCTCGCCGTGCGCCTTTCTGTTATCGTGAGCGTTGAACATTTCTCTTCGGTTTCGTCCTGTGTCGCGGCCGTAAAAGCACGAGTGGGGCGGCGATGGTGGAATCGGCGGACCTCGACCTCGACTTCGGCGATCGATCGCCCCCCTCCATCGCGTCCGCGCTCTCGCGTGCGATCTCGGAGGGAGACCTCGCGCCCGCCGCGCGCCTGCCGACGGTCCGTCAGCTCGCGGCACAGCTCGGCGTGAGCCCCGCGACGGTGAGCGCGGCGTGGCAGGCACTCTCGCGGGCAGGGCTGATCGTTTCGCGAGGCCGCGCGGGCTCGTTCGTCATGCAGGGCCGCGCCGAATGGCTGACCCCCCGCGTACAGAACCTCGCGGCGCATCCGGGTGTACCCGCCCTCGACCTCTCGCGCGGCACGCCCGATCCCGATCTGCTTCCCGCGCTCGCGCCCGCCTTCGCCCGCGTGAGCCTGAGTGCCGACGCAGGGAGCTACTCCGATGCTCCGGTGCTCACCGAGCTCGGGGAGTTGCTCGCGCGCTCCTGGCCGCATCCGGCCGAGCGCATCACGGTGCTCGACGGCGCGCTCGATGGAATGGGGCGCACGCTCGAGCGCCTGGTGAGCTTCGGCGATCGGGTCGCGGTCGAGAGCCCCGGGTTCCCCTACCTCTTCGACCTTCTCGAGGCGCTCGGCGCCCAGGTCGTGCCGCTCGACCTCGATGAGCACGGCGTCGTGCCGGCGTCCCTCGCACGAGCCGCCGCGACGCGCCTGCGCGCGGTCGTGCTGCAGCCGCGCGCACAGAACCCCACCGGAGCGTCGATGACCGAGGAGCGGACGGATGAACTGGCGGCGGTCCTGGCGTCGGTCCGCGACGGGGACCGGGTCGTGGTCGTCGAGGACGACCACTCCGGCATGATCGCGACGGCCGACGATGTGACGCTCGCGCGCTGGATGCCCGGCCAGGTCGTGCACGTGCGCAGCTTCTCGAAGTCGCATGGGCCCGACCTGCGGCTGGCGGCCCTCGGTGGTCCGGCGCACATCATCGACCGCGTGGTCGCGCGCCGCATGCTCGGCCCCGGCTGGACCTCGCGCATTCTGCAGCGCATCCTCGTCGAGCTGCTCACCGATCCCGCCGCCGTCGCGGCGGTGCAGGGGGCCAGGGAGCGCTACCGGTCACGGCAGGCGGCCGTCGCCGCGTCGCTGAGGGAGTGCGGCGTGCGGATCGCCACGCCCGACGGCGTGAACCTGTGGATGCCGGTGGCGCACGAGCGCCAGGCGCTGCTGCAGCTCGCGGCGGCCGGCATCGCCGCCGCGCTGGGGTCGCCCTTTCTCGTCGCACCGGTGCCCGGCGATCACCTGCGTCTGACGACCGGGCTCGTCCCCGAGCCGGACGCTCCACGCGTCGCGCGGGTGCTGGCCGACGCGGCCCATCGCGCATCGCCGTGATCCGCCCGCGTGGGTCAGTCGGCCGCCCATGAGGGTGCCAGCGCGCGGATGCGACCGGCCCGCCACTGCCACACCGCCCACAGCGCGGGCCAGAGTGCGGGAGCGGCCCGGCCCCCGATCACCAGGCGCTCCCGCCAGAGCGTGCGACCCGGGTCTCCCGGCGCGGGCGAGACCGCCATCTGGTGGTCCCACACATCCAGTAGCGCCAGCGGACCGGTCAGGGGGATGCCGCTGTCGCGCAGGATGCGCACCTCGCCGTCCGTCTCCGCGACGTAGCGGTCGGTGAGGTGCAGGAACTGGCGCCCGGTCGACAGCCCCGCGACGTTCAGCTGCACAGCGGCATCCGTCCCCGGCTCCCAGCGGGTCGGCAGCGGCGACGGCGCGAGCGGCTTCATCGTCAGGAACGGCCCGTAGAGCTCCGCGACGGCGTGCGGCGAGTGCAGGGCGCGCCACGCGGCATCCGCGTCGCAGTCGATGACGTGTTTCAGCAGAATACGCATGCGGGCAGTCTCGCACCGGTGCCGCCGGGGCGCGCCGGTAGGCTCGGCCGGTGCCCGAACCCACGCCCTTCGATCAATCGACCTATCAGGTGCGTCTGGACTGGGGCGTCGACGGGCTGGCGCGTCTCGCGCCGGCCGACGTCGTCGTCATCGTCGACGTGCTGCTCTCCTCCACCCGAGCGGCGCTCGCCGCGGACGACGACGGCGCGGCGATCGCCGCGGCCGCCGCGCAGAGCGGCGCCCCGGGCGCCCTGGTGCTCGCCGGCGGCTTCGTGAACGCGAGCGCGGTCGCCGCCGCCATCCTGGCCGAGCAGCATCGCCGCGGGGCGCGCACGAGCGTCTCCGTGATCGCGGCCGGCGCCGGCCACCCCGCCGGCAGCGCCGCACGCTTCGCCGTCGAGGACCTGCTCGCGGCGGGCGCGGTCATCGCGGCCCTCGGCGAGGTGGGCCTCGACCACGGCTCACCGGATGCCGCCGCCGCCGCCGAGTCGTACCGCGCGCTGCGCCGCGCGGTGCGGCACCTGGTCACCGCGAGCGGATCGGGCCGGGAGCTTGCGGCGCGGGGGCTGGCCGAAGAGGTCGCCGCCGCCGCGCGCATCGACGTCACCGACAGCGTTCCGGTGCTGAACCGCGCCTGAACGCCGTCAGCGGGGCGCGAGGGCGGCGAGCCGCTCGGCGGTGGTGATCTCGCGCCGCTGCCACCGGAACAGGTGACGCTTGTCGAAGCGCGGTGCACATGCCACGCACGACATCGCGCGTGCCGGTCGGCGGTAGCGGTATGCGGTGTGGCCGGCCGGGCACGTGCCCACCCAGGGGGCGAGCTCGGTGGCCGTCTCGCCGCGATGCGTCGTGCCGCCGGTGTAGCCCAGAGCGCGCGCCGTGCGCTTCCACTCCGGCCCGTGCCCCACGCTCGCGCCCGCCATCGCGTGCGCGACCTCGTGCAGCAGGGTCTGCTGGTTGGTGTCGTCGTCGTAGCGGGCAGCGAGGTAGCGCGAGACGCTGATGCGCTTGCGGGTGAAATCGCACAGCCCCGCCCGGCGCTTGGCGTTGTCGAAGCCGAAGCTCCACGACTCGTCGAGATGGCGGCTGATCAGCGCGTCCGCCCACGCGCGCACACGAGCAAGATCTGACATGGGCGAGACGTTAGAACGTACCTACGACACTCGGCCGGGTCAGCTCGCCACGACGTCGCGGGTGCGGCGGCGGTCGGCGGCATCCACCGCCAGCAGCGTGGACTGCAGCTCGGCATCCGAGGCGCCGGCCTCCTGACGCAGGAACAGCTCCTGCTTGAAGTCCCGCCGGGCTGCGTCGAAGTCGCCGGCGTCGAAGTGCACCTTGCCACGGTGCTGGCAGGCGAACGCGGCGATCGCCGCCCAGCCCTGACCCTCGGCCTCCTCGGCGCAGGTCGTCAGTTCGTGCGCGGCGGCGGCGTACGCTCCACGGCGCTGCAGCACCGTCGCGTGCAGGATCCGGGCGCGCAGCAGGTCCTTGCGGGTGCCGGCCATACGGGCGACGCGCACCGACTCGTCCGAGACGAGCAGCGCGTCGTCGAGCTGGTCGAGCACCTTCAGCAGCCACACGCGCTCGAGCAGCGACGGCAGCGAGCGCTGGTCGCCGAGATCCGCGAGGCGGGCGCGGCACTCGGCGGCATCCACGATCTCGCGCAGGGTCTCGGGGTCGTGCCCGTGGATGTAGCTCACCGTGACCTCCTCACTGCAGCGGATGCCCGCCCGACTGGTTCGCCTCAAGTGTGCAACGCCGCCCGCGCCGCCCGCGCCAGCCGCGCCGCGCGCCGCCGGGATCCGGGGTGCACGACGGGCGCCGAGACCTCTTCAGCGCTTCTCGAACAGCGACGCCGCCGGGGCGGGCGAGGCCGTGGCGTCGGCGTCGTGCACGATGCGCGAGCCGGCGGCGAACGCGTCGAGCTCGGCGCCCTGCGCGACCTTGGCGGGATGGGGGCCGGCCGCCATCAGCCGCGGCAGCCACTCCACCGGCAGGGGTGCGCGCGAGGCCGCGACCACCAGGTTGCCGAAGCGCCGACCCTTCAGCACCTGCACCTCGGCGAGCACGAGCACGTGCGCCAGCGCGGCGCGCACCGTGGCCACCTGGGCGCGGGCATGCCGCAGCCCGGCGCCGTCGGCGATGTTGGCCAGCAGGATGCCGTCGGGGGCGAGTACGTCCGCGGCCTCGCGGTAGAACTCCACCGAGGTCAGGTGCGCGGGGGTCTGCGCGCCGCCGAAGACGTCCGACACCAGCAGATCGACCGTGCCCACGAGGCCGCGCGGCAGACGCCCGAGCACCGCACGCGCGTCGCCGACCCGCGTGCGGATCGACGCTCCCGGCCGCAACGGCAGGTGGGTGCGGACGAGCTCCACGAGCGCCGGCTCGAGCTCGATCACCTGCTGCCGCGAGCCCGGCCGGGTGGCGTCGACGTACCGCGGCAGGGTGTACGCCCCGGCGCCCAGATGCACGGCTGTGAGCGGGTGCCCCGGCATCCCCCACTGGTCGATGACGGCGGCCATGCGGGCCACGTACTCGAAGTGCAGGTGCGTGGGGTCATCCGTGTCCACGTGCGACTGGGGCGTGCCGTCGACCTCGAGCTCCCAGCCGCTGGTGTGCGACGAGGGGATGATGCGCGCCAGGGTTCCGTCGGCCAGGCGGGCCTGCGCGGGCTCGCCGCCCTCGCCCCGCCGCCGTCCCCGCCCGTTCGTCACGCTCACACCGTACCCGCGCGGGTCGTGCGGCGGGATCGTCGCGGGTCTAGCGTGGAGGAGTGGGCCCGATCGACCTGAACAGCGACCTCGGCGAGAGCGTCGACGGCGTGCCGACCGCCGACGACGAGGCCATGTTCGCCGTGATCTCGAGCGCGAACATCGCCTGTGGCGGCCACGCGGGCGATGCCGCGTCGATGGCGGATGCTGCGGCTCGGTCCCGCCGCGTCGGCGTCGCGATCGGCGCGCACCCGTCCTACCCCGACCGGGCCGGGTTCGGGCGCCGGCCGATGCGCCTCGACGCGGGTGACCTGCGCGCGGAGGTCGCGCGGCAGCTCGCGGCGCTGCGCTCGGCCGGCGCGGACATCCGCTACGTCAAGCCCCACGGCGCGCTCTATCACGCCATCACCGTCGATGCGGGCCAGGCGGATGCGGTCGCGGCCGCCGTCGCCGATCTCTCCGGCGAACTGGGGCGGGCCCTGCCGCTGCTGGGGCTGCCGGGCGGGGCCGAGCGGGCCGCGACGGATGCCGGACTGCCCTTCGTCGCCGAGGCGTTCCTCGATCGCGGCTACCGGCCCGACGGCACCCTGGTGGCCCGGGGCGAGCCCGGCGACCTGCTCGCCGATCCGGAGCGCGTGGCGGAGCGGGCCCTCCGGCTGGTGGCCGAGGGCAGCGTGGACGCCGTGAGCGGCGGGCGGGTGGGTATCGCCGCGGCGTCGCTGTGCCTGCACGGCGACACCCCCGACGCGGTGGCGATGGCGCGCGCGGTGCGTCGGGCGCTGGATGCGGCCGGCATCCCCGTGCGCGCCCCCTGGTGAGCGCAGCGTGATCGCATGGTGAGCTCGGGCGAGGGGGAGCGGCGCGTGCGCCCGATGGGGGATGCCGCCCTGCTCGTCGAGGTCGATTCACTCGCACAGGTGCTGACGCTGCACGCCGCGCTGGCGGCATCCGCCCCGCCGGGCGTGATCGACCTGGTGCCCGCGGCGCGCACGGTGCTGGTGCAGATCGACCCGCGCGTGCTGTCGCCGGCCGCCGCGCGCACGTGGATCGCCCGCACGGACGGCGACGCGCTCCCGGATGCCGTCCGGCCCGATGCTCCGGGCGCCGTCCCGGTCCGCACCCTCGACATCGTCTACGACGGCGACGACCTCGCCGAGACGGCCGAGCTGCTCGGCCTCTCGCCCCTCGCCCTGGCGAGCCGGCACGAGGCCGCGGCCTGGACGGTCGCCTTCAGCGGCTTCGCGCCGGGCTTCGGCTACCTCGTCAGCCCGGACTGACGCTTCGACGTGGCGCGCCTTGCGGCGCCCCGCGCGCGCGTGCCCGCCGGAGCGGTGGGGCTGGCGGGAGAGTTCACGGGCGCCTACCCCCGCGACACGCCGGGCGGCTGGCGGCTGATCGGGCGCACCGCGGCGCCCCTGTGGAACGCGGATGCCGACCCTCCGGCGCTGCTCGCGCCCGGCACCCGCGTGCGCTTTCGTCGTGACGCGCCCGTCGTCCGCGCGGCATCCGAGTCCGCCCGCGCGGCGCCCCCGTCCGCCCGCGACGCCGCGGCGCCCGCGAACGTCCGCGGCGCCGATCGGCGCGCCGCGGCCTTCCGTATCGACGACCCCGGTCCGCTGGCCACGGTGCAGGATCTCGGCCGGCCGGGCCTCGCCTCGCGGGGGATCGCGCGATCGGGGGCGCTCGACCGCGGGGCCCTGCGGCGCGGCAACCGGCTGGTCGGCAACGACGAGGGCGCCGCCGCGATCGAGATCACGCTCGGCGGACTGCGCGCCACCGCGCACCGCGACCTCTGGATCGCGGTGTCGGGTGCCCCGACCCCCGCGACCATCGCCGGGCGCGCCGTCGGGCCGCACGCCGCGGTGCCGTGGCGGGCCGGGGACGAGCTGCGGATCGGCTGGGCGCCGCACGGTGCCCGCTGCTACCTGACCGTGCGCGGCGGGATCGACGTCCCCGTCACGGCCGGTTCCCGGGCGAGCGACCGGCTGGCGCGCATCGGCCCGCCGCCGCTGGCCGCGGGCGATGAGATCGCGATCGGGACGGACGCCGTCGCCCCGGTGCCGCCGCTCGACCTGGCGCCGTGGGGCGATCCGGCCCGCCCCGCGTGGCTCGATCTTGCGGAGGGGCCCCGCGCCCCGTGGTTCGCCCCCGAGGCGGAGGCGCTCCTGCTCGGCACGCGCTGGCGGGTGGCCGCCGATGCGGATCGGGTCGGCGTGCGGCTCGAGGGCCCCGCCCTGGCGCGCACGATCCCGGGGGAGCTGCCGAGCGAGGGGATGGTTCCCGGCGCGGTGCAGATCCCGCCGTCGGGCCGTCCCACCATCCTCTTCTGCGACGGTCCCGTCACCGGCGGCTACCCCGTCATCGCGGTCGTCGCCGATGCCAGTCTCGACACCCTCGCGCAGGTCCGCTCGGGGGACGAGGTGCGCTTTCGGCGCTCGCGCGGGCGGTGAGGGTGATTCCTCCTCGTCGCCCGGCGACGAGGAGCGCGCGGTTTATACCGCAGGTTTCTGAAGTCGTCAAGGATCCGGCTGGACACGGCGCGGCGCCCGGCATATAGTGGATGTTTGCGCTCCTAGGTTCCCCCTGCCTTCATATGGTGGTCGGCTGTTCCCCCGCGCCCCCCGCGAAAGCGGCGTGCGGCGAGAGGGATTCGGGGAAGACGAGCATTCCATCTCACGACAAGGAATCTAGAGGCCCTGATCGGGCCCGTGGAGGTTATCCCCTTGGCTGCTGCGCGCAACGCATCCACCACCACCCCCAAGAACGGCCGCGCCGCATCGCGTCTGTCGTTCGCCAAGATCTCCGACACGCTGACGGTCCCCGACCTGCTGGCGTTGCAGACCGAGTCGTTCGACTGGCTGGTCGGCAACGAGGCCTGGCGGGAACGCCTGGCCGAGGCGCAGGCCGCCGGTCGCACGGACATCGCGCTGCAGAGCGGTCTGGAGGAGATCTTCGAGGAGATCTCCCCCATCGAGGACCTCTCCGAGACGATGCAGCTGTCGTTCACCAACCCCTACCTCGAGCCCGAGAAGTACTCGATCGACGAGTGCAAGGAGCGCGGCAAGACCTACGCCGCGCCGCTGTACGTCGAGGCCGAGTTCATGAACCACCAGACCGGTGAGATCAAGACGCAGACGGTCTTCATGGGCGACTTCCCGCTCCAGACCGGCAAGGGCACGTTCATCATCAACGGCACCGAGCGCGTCGTCGTCTCGCAGCTGGTGCGCTCGCCCGGCGTCTACTTCGACAAGACGCCCGACAAGACGTCCGACAAGGACATCGTCTCGGCCCGCATCATCCCGAGCCGCGGCGCCTGGCTCGAGTTCGAGGTCGACAAGCGCGACCAGGTCGGCGTGCGCATCGACCGCAAGCGCAAGCAGTCGGTCACGGTGTTCCTCAAGGCCCTCGGCCTGTCGAGCGAGGACATCCTGAACGAGTTCGCCGGCTTCGACTCGATCGAAGAGACGCTGTCGAAGGACACGATCCTCACCAAGGAAGACGCGCTCCGCGACATCTACCGCAAGCTGCGTCCGGGCGAGCAGGTGGCCGCCGAGGCCGCGCGCGCGCTGCTCGACAACTTCTACTTCAACCACAAGCGCTACGACCTCGCGAAGGTCGGTCGCTACAAGATCAACCAGAAGCTGGGGCTCGACCAGCCGCTGACCGACTCGGTCCTCAGCGTCGACGACATCGTCGCCACGATCAAGTACCTCGTTCGCCTGCACCGCGGTGACGAGACCTTCGAGGGGCTGCGCGGCGGCAAGCAGGCCGAGATCCGCATGGACATCGACGACATCGACAACTTCGGCAACCGCCGCATCCGCGCCGTCGGCGAGCTGATCCAGAACCAGGTGCGCACCGGCCTGTCGCGCATGGAGCGCGTCGTCCGCGAGCGCATGACCACGCAGGACATCGAGGCGATCACGCCGCAGACCCTGATCAACGTGCGCCCGGTCGTGGCCGCGATCAAGGAGTTCTTCGGCACGAGCCAGCTGTCGCAGTTCATGGATCAGAACAACCCGCTCGCGGGCCTGACCCACAAGCGCCGTCTGTCGGCACTGGGTCCCGGTGGTCTCTCGCGTGAGCGCGCCGGCGTCGAGGTCCGTGACGTGCACCCCTCGCACTACGGCCGCATGTGCCCGATCGAGACGCCGGAAGGCCCGAACATCGGCCTGATCGGCTCGCTCGCCTCGTTCGCGCGGATCAACGCGTTCGGCTTCATCGAGACGCCGTACCGCCGCGTCATCGACGGCCGCGTCACCGACGACATCGACTACCTCACCGCGAGCGAGGAGAACGACTTCGTCGTCGCCCAGGCCAACGCCCCGCTCAAGTCCGACGGCAACTTCGTCGAGGAGCGCGTGCTCGCCCGCCGCGGCAAGGGCGGGGAGGTCGACCTGTTCCACCCCGAGGAGATCGGGTACATGGACGTCTCGCCGCGCCAGATGGTGTCGGTTGCGACCTCGCTCGTGCCGTTCCTCGAGCACGACGACGCGCAGCGCGCGCTCATGGGCGCCAACATGCAGCGTCAGGCGGTGCCGCTGCTGCGCAGCGACTCGCCGTTCGTCGGCACGGGCATGGAGGGCTACGCGGCCGTCGACGCCGGTGACGTGATCACGGCGGAGAAGCCCGGCGTGGTCTCCGAGGTGTCGGCGGATGTCGTCACGGTGCAGCTCGACGAGGGCGGCACCCAGGACTACTACCTGCGCAAGTTCGACCGCTCCAACCAGGGCACGAGCTACAACCAGCGCGTCGTCGTCTCGGCGGGCGATCGGGTCGAGATCGGCGAGGTCCTCGCCGACGGCCCCGCCACCGAGAACGGCGAGCTCGCCCTCGGGAAGAACCTGCTCGTGGCGTTCATGCCGTGGGAGGGTCACAACTTCGAGGACGCGATCATCCTCAACCAGGACCTGGTGAAGGACGACACGCTCTCGTCGATCCACATCGAGGAGTACGAGGTCGACTCGCGCGACACCAAGCTCGGCAAGGAGGAGATCACCCGCGATCTCCCCAACGTCAGCCCCGACCTGCTCAAGGACCTCGACGAGCGCGGCATCGTCCGCATCGGCGCCGAGGTGCGACCCGGCGACATCCTGGTCGGCAAGGTCACGCCCAAGGGCGAGACCGAGCTGAGCGCCGAGGAGCGCCTGCTGCGCGCGATCTTCAACGAGAAGAGCCGCGAGGTGCGCGACACGTCGCTGAAGGTCCCCCACGGTGAGCAGGGCACGATCATCGCCGTCAAGGAGTTCAACGCCGAGGACGGCGACGACGAGCTCGGCTCGGGCGTCAACCGCCGCGTGGTCGTCTACATCGCCCAGAAGCGCAAGATCACCGAGGGCGACAAGCTCGCCGGACGCCACGGCAACAAGGGCGTCATCGCGAAGATCCTGCCGGTGGAGGACATGCCGTTCCTCGCCGACGGCACGCCCGTCGACGTGGTGCTCAACCCCCTCGGCATCCCCGGACGCATGAACTTCGGCCAGGTGCTCGAGACCCACCTCGGGTGGATCGCCAAGCAGGGCTGGAAGGTCGAGGGCGAGCCGGAATGGGCATCGACCCTGCCGGAGATCGCCCGCGAGGCGGAGCCGGGCACCAAGGTGGCGACGCCGGTGTTCGACGGCGCCCGCGAGGAGGAGATCCGCGGTCTGCTCGACTCGACGATCCCCACGCACGACGGCGAGCGACTCATCGACGGCACGGGCAAGACCCGGCTGTTCGACGGCCGCTCCGGAGACCCCTTCCCGGAGCCCGTCGCGGTGGGATACATGTACATCCTGAAGCTGCACCACCTCGTCGACGACAAGATCCACGCGCGTTCGACGGGTCCGTACTCGATGATCACGCAGCAGCCGCTGGGTGGTAAGGCGCAGTTCGGCGGTCAGCGGTTCGGTGAGATGGAGGTCTGGGCCCTCGAGGCCTATGGCGCCGCTTACGCGCTGCAGGAGCTCCTCACGATCAAGTCCGACGACATCCTCGGCCGCGTCAAGGTGTACGAGGCGATCGTCAAGGGCGAGAACATCCAGGAGCCCGGCATCCCCGAGTCCTTCAAGGTGCTCATCAAGGAGATGCAGTCCCTCTGCCTGAACGTCGAGGTGCTCTCGGCGGACGGCCAGGCGGTCAACCTGCGCGACACGGATGACGACGCCTTCCGCGCGGCGGAAGAGCTCGGCATCAATATCTCCAGCCGGTTCGAGTCCTCGTCGATCGACGAGATCTAGCACCAGGCGCGATATCACTGCGGCGGCTCCGCCGCCCCACAACATCACCGGTTTTACCTCACGCACAGGAGAATTCGTGCTCGACGCAACAACTTTCGATGAGCTTCGCATCGGCCTGGCCACCGCCGACCACATCCGCCGTTGGTCCTACGGCGAGGTCAAGAAGCCCGAGACCATCAACTACCGCACCCTCAAGCCCGAGAAGGACGGCCTGTTCGGAGAGCAGATCTTCGGACCGAGCCGCGACTGGGAGTGCGCGTGCGGCAAGTACAAGCGCGTGCGCTTCAAGGGCATCGTCTGCGAGCGCTGCGGCGTGGAGGTCACCAAGTCCTCCGTGCGCCGTGAGCGCATGGGCCACATCGAGCTCGCCGCGCCCGTCACGCACATCTGGTACTTCAAGGGCGTGCCCTCGCGCCTCGGGTACCTGCTCGACATGGCGCCGAAGGACCTCGAGAAGGTCATCTACTTCGCCGCCTACATGGTCATCTCGGTCGACGACGACGCTCGTCACGCCGACATGCCCCAGCTCGAGAACGAGCTGCGCCTCGAGCTGAAGACGCTGAACGACCAGCGCGATTCCCGCATCGCGACGCGTCTGCACACCCTCGAGGACGACCTCGCGGCCCTCGAGGCCGAGGGGGCCAAGGCCGACCAGAAGAAGAAGACCAAGGACGCCGCCGAGAAGGAGATGGGGCAGATCCGCAAGGGCTTCGACGAGCAGATCTCCCGCCTCGAGCGGGTCTGGGAGGACTTCCGCAACCTCAAGGTGGGCGACCTCAAGCCGGAGGACGACGTCTTCCAGGAGCTGCAGGACCGCTACAGCCTCTACTTCGAGGCGCACATGGGCGCCGAGTCGATCCAGAAGCGCCTCGAGTCGTTCGACCTGAGCGCCGAGGCCGAGGACCTGCACCGGCAGATCTCCGAGGGCAAGGGCCAGCGCAAGATCCGCGCGATCAAGCGGCTCAAGGTCGTCAACTCGTTCCTGACCACCGGCGCCTCGCCGGCATCCATGGTGCTCGACGTCGTCCCGGTGATCCCGCCGGAGCTGCGCCCCATGGTGCAGCTCGATGGTGGCCGCTTCGCGACATCCGATCTCAACGACCTCTACCGTCGCGTGATCAACCGCAACAACCGCCTGCGTCGCCTGATCGACCTCGGTGCCCCCGAGATCATCGTCAACAACGAGAAGCGGATGCTGCAGGAGGCCGTCGACGCACTGTTCGACAACGGCCGCCGCGGTCGCCCCGTGACGGGCACCGGAAACCGCGCCCTCAAGTCGCTCTCCGACATGCTCAAGGGCAAGCAGGGCCGGTTCCGTCAGAACCTGCTCGGCAAGCGCGTGGACTACTCGGGTCGTTCGGTCATCGTCGTCGGCCCGCAGCTGCAGCTGCACCAGTGCGGTCTGCCCAAGCAGATGGCGCTCGAGCTGTTCAAGCCGTTCGTGATCAAGCGCCTGATCGATCTGGGTCACTCGCAGAACATCAAGTCGGCCAAGCGCGCCGTCGAGCGCACGCGCCCCGAGGTCTGGGACGTGCTCGAGGAGATCATCCGCGAGCGCCCCGTGCTGCTCAACCGTGCGCCCACGCTGCACCGCCTCGGCATCCAGGCATTCGAGCCGCAGCTGGTCGAGGGCAAGGCGATCCAGCTGCACCCGCTCGTCTGTGCGGCGTTCAACGCCGACTTCGACGGTGACCAGATGGCCGTGCACCTCCCCCTCTCGGTGGAGGCGCAGGCCGAGGCCCGCCTGCTGATGCTCGCGTCGAACAACATCCTGAAGCCGTCGGACGGTCGTCCGGTGACCCTGCCCTCGCAGGACATGATCATCGGGCTGCACCACCTGACGACCCTCAAGGTCGGCGGCGCCGGCGAGGGCCGCGTGTTCGGCTCGGTGTCCGAGGCGATCATGGCGCGCGACGAGGGAACGCTCGACATGCAGGCCAAGGTGCGCATCCGCGTACGCGGCCTGACGTTCCTCGAGGGCGAAGCGCCCGAGGGCTACGAGAACCACGGGCTCGTGGACGCGTCGCTCGGCCAGGCGATCTTCAACGACGCCCTGCCGAAGGGCTACCCGTTCGTGCGCGAGCAGGCCGACAAGACCAAGCTCTCGCAGATCGTGAACAAGCTGGCCGAGGAGTTCCCGGCCGACGTCGCCGCGACGCTGGACCGGATCAAGGACGCCGGCTTCTACTGGGCGACCCGCTCGGGCGTCACGGTCGCGCTGTCGGACGTGCTCACGCCGCCGAACAAGGCAGAGATCGTCGGACGCTACGAGGCCGACGCCAAGAAGGTCCAGGACGACTTCGACATGGGCTTCATCGACGACGGAGCGCGTCGTAAGGAGCTCATCGACATCTGGACCAAGGCGACCGAAGAGGTGCAGGTCGCGATGCGCGCGAACTTTCCCGAGGACAACACCATCAACCGCATGGTCTCGTCGGGGGCACGTGGTAACTGGCTGCAGATCCGCAACATCGCGGGCATGCGAGGCCTGGTGAACAACCCGAAGGGCGACATCATCCCGCGTCCGATCATCTCCTCGTACCGCGAGGGGCTGAGTGTGGCCGAGTACTTCATCGCCACGCACGGAACGCGAAAGGGCCTGGCCGACACCGCTCTGCGTACCGCCGACTCGGGGTACCTGACGCGTCGTCTCGTGGACGTCTCGCAGGATGTCATCATCCGCGAAGAGGACTGCGGCACCAGCAAGGGCCTGGAGTACGTCATCGCGGCCCCCGGTGCCGACGGCGAGCTGGTCAAGGACAAGAACGTCGAGAACTCGGTGTTCGCGCGCACGCTGTCCTCGGACGTCGTGGGCGAGAACGGCGACGTGCTCGCCGCCGCCGGTGAGGATGTCGGAGACGTGCTGATCGAGCGCCTGTTCCAGACGGGCGTGGAATCGATCAAGGTGCGCTCGGTGCTCACCTGCGACTCGGCCGTCGGCGTCTGCGCCAAGTGCTACGGTCGCTCGCTCGCGACCGGAAAGCTCGTCGACATCGGTGAGGCCGTGGGCATCATCGCGGCCCAGTCGATCGGCGAGCCCGGCACCCAGCTGACGATGCGTACGTTCCACACGGGTGGTTCCGCCTCGGCCGAGGACATCACGCAGGGTCTGCCCCGCGTGCAGGAGCTCTTCGAGGCGCGCACCCCCAAGGGCGGATCGCCCATTGCGGAGTCGGCCGGACGCGTCACGATCGACGAGACCGAGAAGACCCGCAAGGTGATCATCACGCCCGACGACGGCGACGAGCCCAAGGTGTACCCGGTGCTCAAGCGCGCGACGCTGCTGGTCGAGGACGGCCAGCACGTCGAGGTCGGCGACCCGCTGCAGGTCGGCACGCTCGACCCGAAGGACATCATGCGTGTGCAGGGTGCCCGCGAGGTGCAGAAGTTCCTCGTCGGCGGCGTGCAGGGCGTGTACCGCTCGCAGGGTGTGCCGATCCACGACAAGCACATCGAGGTCATCGTGCGCCAGATGCTGCGCAAGGTCACGGTCGTCGATCACGCCGACACGACCCTGCTGCCCGGTGAGATGGTCGACTCGCGTCGGTTCATCGACATCAACCGCCAGGCGGTCGCCGAGGGCAAGCGCCCGGCCTCCGGTCGTCCCGAGCTGATGGGTATCACGAAGGCGTCGCTTGCGACCGAATCGTGGCTGTCGGCCGCGTCGTTCCAGGAGACGACGCGCGTGCTCACCGAGGCGGCGATGCAGGGCAAGACCGACCCGCTGGTCGGCCTGAAGGAGAACGTGATCATCGGAAAGCTGATCCCGGCCGGCACGGGCCTGTCGAAGTATCGCAACGTCACCGTGGAGGCGACGGACGAGGCCAAGAGCGAGCGGTACCCCAACCGGGTGTTCGCATCGGACGGCGTCTATTCCGAGGCCGATCTCGGGTTCGTCGACTTCGACAGCTTCTCGACGGACGACTTCACGCCCGGCACGTACAACTGATCGCACCGCGACAACGAGGGGCCTCGCCACACGGCGGGGCCCCTTGTCGTTGCGCCGGCGTGTCGCGCTGTCGGGCGGTGCGCCGCGGCGGCAGTTTTCGGCCGCGGCGCCAGCGATTGCTGCAGTCGCCGCCGGAAGGTGCCGCCGCAAGTCCCGGGGCGGCGGGTGGTCGGGGTCGAGCGTTCACTGCGGCGGCACTTTCCTGCCGCGGCGCCAGCGATTGCTGCAGCCGCCGCCGGAAGGTGCCGCCACAAGTCCCGGGGCCGCGGGTGGTCGGGGTCGAGCGTCCACTGCGGCGGCAGTTTTCGGCCGCGGCGCCAGCGATTGCTGCAGCCGCCGCCGGAGAGTGCCGCCACAACCCCTGGGCCGCGAGCCCCGGGCCGCGAGCCCCGGGCCGCGAGCCCCGGGCCGCGAGACCCGGGCCGCGAGCCCCGGGTCGCAAGCCCCGGCGGGCCTCCGAGGTCGGGCGGGCCACCCGGCCTAGCCTGGGAGCGGATGACCGGGGGACACGGGAGGTGGACCGGTGGCGCGCATCGCAGGCCGGCAGGCCGCGTACGCCTGGCTCGTGGGCGTCGCGAGCCTCGCCGTCGTCGCGGGACTGGTCTGGCTGGCGCTGCCGATGACGCCGGTCGTGGCGGGCTGGGCGCAGCAGACCATCCAACACGTGACGCAACAGGGCGCGCCGGAAGCCGAGCCCGCCGAAGATCCCGAACCGGCCGGCGGCACCGGGACGACGCCCGCAGACACGCCGTCCGCCCCCACACCCGAACCAGCCGAACCCCCCGAGGTCCCGGCATCCTGCGCCGAGCTGTTCTCGGCCGAGGTCTGGGCGCAGCTCTCGGAACCCGGTCGCGTCAGCCTCGACGAGTCGGTGCGCTTTCCGCCCGCCGATTTCGCGGGCCTGCCCGAGGCGATGGGTGCGCAGATGAACGTGGGCTGCACCTGGCGGGGCGAGGACGGGGAGGCCGTCGTGACGCTCGCCGAGGTCGCCGACGATGCGGCGGCGACGGCCGAGCGGGTGCTCACGGCCGCCGACTACGACTGTTCCGAGCGCGCCGATGCCCTCGCCTGCGAGCGACAGGGCCGAGACGGCGAGGACGGCGAGAATGCGGAGCTGCATGTCATCCGCGGCGGACTCTGGCTCGCCGTCGTGCGCACGCTGCCGAGCCCGCCAGTGCCGCAGGACATGCTCGTCGCCCACGTCTGGCCCTGATACGAGATCGCGACACGACGCGCGCCAGCCTCACGCGTGCGCGCGCACCGGGACGGTAGCCTGGCCACGCGGGGACCGGCCCCGCGTGAGGAGTGCACCCAGATGAGCGACCCCGACAAGGCACCCGGCGAACCCGTCGACGAGCCGCAGCCGGTGGACGACGTCGTGGTGCGGGCGAACGAAGGCCTCGCCGACGCCGAAGCCGCGCAGCGCGACATCTCGACCGAGGGGGAAGCCTCGCGGCCGTACGCGGATCCCGCCGACTCCACCACCCCCGCCGACACCCGCGGTGCGGCGTACGAGCCGCCCGCCACCGCCGCGGCGTCCGCCGATGCTCCCGAGACGGAGGCGGCCACCGCCGCCGGCGCGGCTCCTGCCGCCTATGAGGCTCCCGCCGCGCACGAGACCTCGCGTTCGCCGGCCGCCCAGGCCGAGGCGCCTTCGCCCTCCGCGACGACCTACACCCTGCCGCCCGCGTCGGCGGAGCCCGCCTACACCGGTGCCGCTGCCGGCACCACCAGCGGAATCGCCGCCGCCGACGAATCGGCTGCCGGTGGCCCGCAGCACATCTTCGTGCAGGCGCCCGAGCCGCCGCGTCCGCGGGGAAACCGCGCGGCCGCCGGCCTGATCGGGCTGCTGGCCGCCCTCTCCTTCGCCGTGCTGTACCTGGCCGCGGCGCTCGTGATCGGGCTGCTCGACCGCACGTACACCATCGACACGCTCGCCGAGGGCGCCCTGTCGGGACTGCAGTCCTGGTGGCTCTGGGTGACGACGATCCTGTTCTTCCTCGGGTTCTGGCTGCTGGGCGCGATCATCAACCTCGGCCGGTGGGGCCACTGGGTCATCTGGGGCCTGTTGGTCGGCGTGGTCGCCTACGGCGCCCACCTCGTCGGCCAGCTGTTCCAGGCGCCGTTCTGGCAGCTCACCCGCACGCAGGGCGCCGAGCTCGTCGAAGCGCAGCTGGTCGCCCCGCTCGCGTTCGTCGCCTTCGTCATCGGACGCGAGCTCACCATCTGGTTCGGCGCGTGGATCTCGGCACGCGGGCGTCGCATCCGCGAGATCAACGACGAGGCGCAGCGCGAGTACGAGCGCACGCTCGAGGCCGGGCCCCAGCTCGTCCGGCACTAGCCAGAGAAGGGGCGGCGGCGGTGAGCGGGCAGGATGCCGACGACCGCCGCCGGTCCTGGACGATCCTCGCCTTCGCGTCGGCCGCCTTCTTCGCCCTGTTCGTCTTCGGGCTGGGCATGACCTCGCTCGCCACGGGTGAGCCCGTGATCGCCGAAGAGGGGCTCTCGCAGGTCCCCGGCGTCGCCGGAACGATCCTCTGCCTCGGCGCGTTCGCGACCGTCACCGCGTCCGCACTGCGGCACGGCTGGGCCGGCGTCGGCTCCGCCTTCGCGGCGGGCGCCGCGGCCGCCGGTGGCTATGGACTCGGTGTCGCGGCGGGAGCCGTGGTCGCCGGGGTCGACGCCTTCCGCGCCGCGACGATCGCCGTGGCGGTCGTCCTCTCGTGGGTCGGCCTCGTGATCGTCGCAGTAGGGGTCGTGGCAGGTGCAGGCGCGGCGGTGGCCGCGCGGTCGGATCCGGGAGTCGCGCGATGGCCGTGGGAGAAGGACGAGTGACGATGCGCGGGCTACGGTAGAACGGTGGAGCGCTCGCTCGAAACGCAGGTGAGTCAGGCTGTCGACGCCTGGCTGCGCTGGCTCCCGCGGTGGGAGCCCTCGACGCATCGTGGGCGCGTGGCGCCCTGCCGGCGCTGCTTCGGCTCCCCGGTGCTCTCGGCGGCGGGGCTGGGCGCGGACGTCCCGCACGGCGTGCAGCACGGGCTCTCGACGCGGGTGAAGACGATCGTCGATCACGCCGTGGCGGCGTATACGGCGAGCAACCTGCCCCTGCTGCAGACCGAGCTCGACCAGCAGGCGGCACGAAACCGCGCGCGCAGCTACCGCCCCGCCGAGGGGCTCGAACCCGAGTTCGAGGGCATGCCGCTCGATCCGGACCCCACGCCCGGCGCCCCGTTCCTGTTCACGATCTCGGGCCTCGCGCAGGAGGTGGATGCCGATGTGCCGGCCCTGCCGCCGCTCTCGGACGAGGCGAAGGCGGCCCTGCGGCACGAGGTCGCCCTCGCCGACGACTACGCCAATCTGATCGGGCGCGAGGTGTGCGCGATCCTGCTGCACCACCGCCTGCGCATCCAGGACGCGATCGCCGAGTACGTCGAGCCGCAGGTGACGGCGATGCTCGCGGAGCTGGCCGATTCGCTCGATGCTCCCTTCGATCCCCGCGACCCCGGCCTGGGTGGGATCGAACCCGGCCGCTGAGCGCCGCGGCATCCGTCGGCCGTCCATCCACCGGTTCAGCCGCCGGCCGCCTCGGGAGCGGGCGCCTTTGTTACCATGACTGCACTCCCCGCCGCCGGCGGGGGACGCGACGGCTCGGAGGGGACCGGACGGCGCACGAGGGCATGTCATGTGCGCCGGGGGCGGCGCCGCTGGGGGGAACGACATGGCGAAGCGCCTGCCATCCGACCCTCCGATCCTGCCCGGATTCTCGTACGTGCGTCCCCTGGGCTCCGGCGGGTTCGCCGACGTCTTCCTCTACGAGCAGGACATGCCGCGGCGCCTGGTGGCGGTCAAGGTGCTGCCGAGCGATGTGGACGACGCCGACCTCATGCGCATGTTCAATGCCGAGGCAGACGTGCTCGCGCACCTCTCGGCCCACCCGTCGATCGTCACGGTCTATCAAGCCGGCATCTCGGCCGAGGGTCGTCCCTACATCGTCATGGAGTACTGCCCCGGCTCGCTCGCCCAGCGGTATCGCCTCGAGCGGATGCCGGTCTCGGAGGTGCTCGCGATCGGGGTCAAGATGGCAGGGGCCCTGGAATCGGCGCATCGCGCCGGCCTCATCCACCGCGACATCAAGCCGAGCAACATCCTGATCACCAGCTTCGGCGCCCCGGTGCTGGCGGACTTCGGCATCTCGTCGTCGCTGGCGCGCGATCGCGCGGGCGACCCGCTCGCGATGAGCGTGCCGTGGAGCGCCCCCGAGGTGATCACCGAGGCGACGGCCGGCGACATCTCGAGCGAGGTATGGGCCCTCGGCGCCACCGTGTATTCGCTGCTCGCCGGCCACAGCCCGTTCGAGCGCCCCGAGCGGGGCCAGAACACGCGAGAGCACCTGCGCCGACGCATCACGAGGGCGTCGCTGCCCCGCTTGGCGCGCGCCGATGCGCCCGACGACCTGCAGGAGGTGCTCGCGGCGACGATGCACCGGGACCCCTCACGCCGGCCCGCCAGCGCGCTCGAGGTCGCCGAGGCGCTGCAGCAGGTGCAGGTGCGACTCGGGGAGCCGCCGACACCGGTCGAGGTCGCCGCGTCCGAGTGGATGCCGCAGGCCGCGGCGGTGGACTTCGCCGACGCCGCGCTGCGGGGCCCGGTGCGCACCAGCATCCCGCAGCGGACGACGCGCAAAGCCCCCGCGCGGGTGGGGCTCGCGGCGCTCGCGCGCGACGAGGACGACGAGATCTCAGGGCCGCGCGAGCCGCGTCGCGCCCTGTGGCCGTGGGTGGTGGGGGCGGCGGTCGTGCTCGGGGTCGGCATCCTCGCGGGCGTCATCGGCGCGATGATCGGCGCGGGCTCGCTGTGAGCGCGCGGTTCGGAGGGCGGGCGAGGACGCCGGTGCACGGTCGGCGCGTCTTCCTCGCCGTGCTCGCCGCCGTCGCCGCGGTCGGCGTCGCCGTGGGGGTCAGCATCGTCTGGCCCGGACTCGACGCGCAGCAGACGCCGACCTCGGACGCGTCGGTCTGGGCGCTGCAGACCGCGGACGGTCGGCGGTACGCGCGCGTGAACACGGCGATCGGGGAGCTGGACACGGTGCGCAGCGTGCGCGATCCCAGCCAACTGGCCCTGAGCGGCTCGGGCAGCTACCTGTTCACCGAGAGCCTCGGCAGGGTGACCCGCATCGACGAGGCGCAGCCGGTGGACCTCGACGACGAGGCGCTGCGGGAGTCCCCGGCGACCCCGGAGGGCACCGTCGATGTCGTGACCGCGGGCGAGTACGTCGCCTACCGCACCGATTCCGGAACGGTCTGGGCGGGGCGGTTGGCGGATGCCGCGGTGCAGATCGACCCGTTCTCCGACCCGGCGACCGAGGCCCCCGACTTCACCGCCGAGGCGATCGCCGTCGACGAGGCGGGCGTGCTCTACGCCTATTCGCGGGCGGAGTCCGCCGTGATCCGCTACGACATCGATGCGGCCGACCTGCGCAGTCGCGACGAGCTCGAGGCGGATGTGGGCGCCCCCGCGATCACCGCCGCATCCGGGGTGTGGTTCGTCGTCGATCCAGAGGCCGGGCGGGCCTGGCGCCGGGGCGGCGACGCGCCGGTCACGCTGCCGCTGCAGGGCAGCCCGGTCGTCGGCCGGGCCGCGGCGACCGGCGACGCCGTGTTCGTCGCGGACGAGACCCAGCTGCTGCGCCTGCCGGTGGATGGGGCCGACCCGATCCGCGAGGAGGGCACCGGGGACGAGGTTCGCGGGGCTCCGGCCGTGCCCGTGACCGTGGGCGGGGTCACCTACGCCGCCTGGCTGCCGCAGGACGCGGGCGGGGTGCTCTGGTCGTCGACCGCGGGCCCCTCGTCGCTCGAGTACGGCGGGGAGTCGCTCGGCGAGGAGCGCCGACCCGTCTTCGTCGGCACCGGCGACGCCCTGGCGCTGAACGAGACGCGCGCCGGCTGGGTGTGGACGCTGCCCGACGGCGCGCTCGTGCCGACGAGTCAGGACTGGACGCTCGAGGAGCAGGTCGATCCCGCCACCGAGGACGCGCGGGAGCAGGCGACCCTGGTGCTCGACCCGAAGCCGCCGGTGGCGGTGGATGACGCGTTCGGCGTGCGGGCAGGCGACCTCGCGACCCTGCCGGTGCTGCTCAACGACCACGACCCCAACGAGGATGTGCTGAGCATCGTGCCCGAATCGGTGTCGGGTCTCGATCCCGGTTTCGGCGAGGTGACCATCATCGATGGTGGCCAGCGCCTGGCCGTGCGCGTCGCGCCCGGTGCGACGGGATCGGCGACGCTGACCTATCGCGTGACCGATGGCACGAGCGCCGACGGTCTCGTGTCGGAGCCCGCGCGCATCGCGCTCACGGCCCGGCCCGCCGGCTCCAACGCCGCACCGCAGTGGTGCGGCGTCGCGGACTGTCTGGCCGAGTGGCCGCGGCCCGAGGTCGCGCCCGGCGGCACCGTGACCGTGCCGGTGCTCGCCGGCTGGGTGGACCCCGACGGAGACCCGCTGCTGCTGCAGTCCGTGACGAACGCCTCGGGAGAGGGCGTCGTCGCCTCGACTCCGGCGGGCGAGGTCGTGTATCAGCACAGCGACGACGGCAGCGGCACCGCCCGCACCGTCGATCTCGACGTGGCGGTGTCGGACACGCGCGGATCGGTCGCGCACAAGACGCTCACGGTGCGGGTCGCTCCCGACCCGGTCGTGACGGCCGAGTCGTTCACGGTGGTGGACACCCCCGGCGGCGGCGTCGACATCGACGTCGCCCCCCATGTCACGGCCACGGCCGGAACCGTCGAGCTGACCGCCGTGCGGGTGCTCGACGACGCTGCGGCACGCGCGGTCGCGGCGCCGGGCGGCACGGAGTTCACCCTCACCGCCGAGAGCGCGGGCACCTATCGCGTGGCCTATACGGTCGGCGACGGCGTCACCGAGGCGAGCGCGACCGCGCGGGTCACGCTGCTGCCGGACGATGCGTCCGCACAGCTGGCCACGGCGCCGGTCGTGGCGTTCGTGCATCCGCGCGAGGACGCGACGGTGGACGTGCTGGCCGCGGTGTCCAACCCCACCCGGCGGGTGCTGCTGCTCTCCGACGTGCAGACGACCGCGGAGCCCGGCGCGCAGCTGCAGGTGGATGCCGTGGGGCAGAACCTTCTGCGCGTGTCGGGCACGACGGCATCCGGAGAGCCGGGGCCGCTCGGCGTGGTCTCGTACACCGTCAGCGACGGCACGGAGGACGAGGGGTCTCGCGTGCGGGGCCAGGCGACGGTGTACCTGCTGCCGCCGGCACCGGAGCTCGCCCCGATCGCCGTGGACGACACCGTGGTGGTCCGGCGTGGGGCGCAGGTCGACATCCCGGTGCTCGAGAACGACGTCGCGCCCTCGGCGTCGCCGCTCACGCTCGATCCCGCCGCCGTGAGCTCGAGCTCGCCGGACGCGCTCGCGTTCGCCTCGGGCACCGCGCTGCGCTATCTCGCCCCGGACGAGCCGGGGGAGTACTCGGTGGAGTACGGCGTCTTCGGAGGCGGGTCGCCCTCCCTCGCCGACAGCGCGCGAGTGCGCGTGCGCGTGATGGCCGACGACGCCAACCGTGCCCCGTCGCCCGAGACGCTCGAGGGCCGGGTGCTGAGCGGGCAGTCGACCTCCATCGACTTCGACGGGTTCGGCGTGGACCCCGACGGCGATGCCGTGCGCCTGGACCGCATCATCGAGCAGCCCGCGTCGGGGTCCGCGACGCTGTCGGCCGACGGCGGGTCGATCTTCTACTCCAGCGTGGCCGGGTTCGAGGGACAGGTGTCGTTCCGATATCGGGTGGTGGACGGGTTCGGCGACACGGGAGTCGGGACGGTGCGGATCGGGGTGCTCGATGACGAGACCGATCCGGGACCGGTGGTCTTCAGCGACTATGTGCAGGTGCAGGTCGGCGCCGAGAGCTCCGTGCGCGTGAGTCCGCTGGCCAACGACGTCGACCCCACGCGGGGCACGCTCCGGCTGGTGTCGGTGCAGCCCGACGTCGCCGAGACGCTCGAGGACGGCACCGCGAGTCCGGAGTTCGTGCGGCAGCAGGCGCTGATCGGCGACGTCGACGATTCCTCCGTCGTGATCGGCGCGGGCACCGCGCCGACGACGATGACGTTCCTGTACGACGTCGAGAGCGAAACCGGCAATACAGGGCGCGGGTTGATCATCGTCAAGGTGGTGCGTGAGGCGGTGCCCAACTACCCCGTCGTCGCGGACACGACGCTCACGGCTGAGACGCGCGAGCGTTTTCCCGCCGGTGTGGATGTCGTCGCGGGCAAGGTCCGCTGGGCCGCCGGCGACGTGGGCGAGCTCGAGCTGAGCCTCTGGGGCGAGCCCGAGGGCGTGCGCGTGGAGGGGGACCGCATCGCGGGAGGACTGACCGCGACGAGCAGGCTGATCCCCTTCCGGCTCGCGGGCGAGGGCCCCGACGGCCCCGTTGCGACGTATGGATTCCTGCGCGTGCCGGGCGAGGAGGACCTCACGCTGGCACTGCGGGGTGGGGTGAGCGCACTGGGCGTGGACGAGGCAGGCTCCATCGGGTTCGACATGGCCGAGCTCGTTGCGGTCCCCTCGGCTCGCTCCCTCGAGATCGGCGAGGGGGTCGCCACCTCGGGCGCCCGCGCCGAGGCGAGCTGCGTGGCCGACGGTGGAACGCGGCTGCGCTACGACGCGGGAAACGGCGCGCCGTGGACGGACGCGTGCCAGGTGCCGGTGCGCCTGGCCGGCGACGGCGGCGAGTGGACCTACCTGTCGGTACCCGTCGAGGTCGAACCGCTCGACCCCCAGCCCGTGCTGCGCACCGCTTCCCTCACCGTCGCACCCGGTGAGAGCGTGACCTACGACCTGACCGACCTGACGAGCTGGCAGGGGCGCGAGGACTGGTCGGCCCTTGCCTACGAGACCGAGCACACCGGCACGTCCTTCGACGTGGAGCGCGAGGGCACCCGGCTGACGATCACGGGCGCGGACCGCGCGACGCCGGGCACCCAGGAGGCCGTGCGGGTCGGCGTGAGCAGTCATGAGGGGGTCCCGGCCGCGCGGGTGATCCTCCGCGTCGGGGCTGCGCCCGAGACACTGCCGCGGGGTGGCACGGTCGCGCAGTCGTGCTCCCAGGCGGCGGGTTCATCATGCACGATCGAGGTCGTCGGCGGCGGCGGCGAGGTCAATCCGCTGCCGCGCACGCCCCTGGAGGTCGTGTCGGTGCGGGCCACCGGCACCTGCACCGGGGTGTCCTTCGAGGTGGGGGGCCCCGCGTCGGTCGTCGCATCGTGGGCCGACGATGCGCCCGGGGCGACGTGCCGGGCGGCGTTCACCCTGGTCGATGCGCAGGGCCGGGTGACGGCATCCGGTCGCGATGGCTCGTTGCTGCTCGATCTGCAGGGATTCCCCGGCGGCCCGGCCGCCGTCGCCCAGACGGCGTATGCGGACGGCTCGCTCACCCTGCGTGTGGACCCGGGTGATGCGCGGCGCGCGTACCCCGCGCTCACCGGCTTCACGGTGCGCCAGGGCGGACAGGTCGTGGCGGAGTGCGGCGTGGACGGCGCGTGCCCTGCCATCGCCGCTCCCAACGGCGAACCGCGTACCTATGAGGTGCGCGCGGTGAACGACGTGGGCGAGTCGGCGGATGCGGTCAGCACGCGTGGGTGGGCCTACGATCCGCCGCGCGCCCCGGCGACGGTGACCTGGGAGCCGGTTGTGACGTCGGGCGAGGGCGGAGTGGTCGCGCTGACGGTGAGCGGCATCGACGCCGCCGACACCGGCTATCTCGAGATCGTCAGCGAGGCCGGCGAGACCGCGCGTATCGACGTCGCCCGCGAACAGAGCGAGGCGACGCTCGCGCGGTTCGCCGTCGGCGCGAACGAGCCGACAGCCGTGACGGTGACGCCGTTTGCGCGGTTCGACCCGCCACCGGGTCTCGACGGTGCCGGCTCCGGTGCGGCCGTGACGGTCATGGCGCACGGCATCGGTGCGCCGCGCGACCTCACTCTCGCGCTGTCGTCCGCGGCCGCGGGCGGGGGCGTGTCGACCGTGCGCGCCGAGGCGTCGGCAGAGCCCGGCGGCACCGGCGCCGACGTGCGATACGCGATCGTCCGTGCGGGGCAGCGGTGCGTCCCCGGCGAGTCGGACGGCGTCGTCTCGTTCGCCGGCCTGCCCGACGGCGAGGAGTACGGGTTCACGGCGTGCGCCGAGTCGTGGTCGGATTCAACGGGCTTCGGTGTCGTCACGGTGACCGAGTCCGTGCGCGCGGTGCAGAGCGGCGCCGCGCCCGAGGGCTGGACCTTCCGCGTCGACTCGCAGCCGCGCGTCGAGGGCGGGGGAGCCGCGTGGGTCATCCGGGATGATCCGAGCTCGGCGCAGCGGCCGCCGCGCAACAACACCGTCGAGGTGCAGGGGGGACCGTCCTCGAGCGTGTTCGGCCGCGACCCCGGCCTGCGCGTGCGGTACACGCACACGTCCTGGGGCACGTCGACGCCATGGGCGGCGGTGCAGCCCGCGCCGGGCAGCGCGCCCTACCAGGTGCGGGCGAGCTGGCGGGTGCAGAGCTGCGTGGGCGGCTCTCCGATCGGCGTGCAGGGCGAGTCGACGGGCGGCCTCGCCGGCATCGACGTCAGCTTCGCGGGCGCCGTCTTCCGCGATGGCGGCGGGGCGGTCCTCCCGTTCGACCCGGCCGCCCGCACCGTCCCGGTGGGCGCGGTCTCGGTCGAGGGCATCGGCGTGCGGGTGTCGTGGGCGGCGCAGGGGTGGGGGCTGGATGCCGCGGCCGCGACCTTCGGCGGCGCGTGCGACCCGAACCTGCCCCCGCCGCCGGAGCCCGAGCCGGAACCCGAGCCGGAACCGGAACCCGAACCCGAGCCGGAGCCGCCGGGGGAGGATGCCCCGTGAGCCGCACCGCCCGGGTGCCGTGCGCTCCCGTCCCGCCCATGACCACCGCGACAGCGAGAAGAGCACCGCGACGATGACACTCACGGCAGAACAGGCCACCTGGTTCCACGAGACGTTCGATCGGCTGGCCGACAACGTCGAACGAGCCGTGCTCGGCAAGCGCCACGTCGTCGAGCTGGTGCTCACGGCGATGCTGAGCGGTGGTCACGTGCTGCTCGAGGACGTGCCGGGAACCGGCAAGACCTCGCTCGCGCGCGCTCTCGCGCAGTCCGTCGAGGGCACGCACTCCCGCATCCAGTTCACGCCCGATCTTCTGCCCGGCGACATCACGGGCATCACCGTGTACGACCAGAAGAGCGGCGACTTCGCGTTCCACGCCGGCCCCGTCTTCGCCACGATCGTGCTCGCCGACGAGATCAACCGGGCCAGTCCCAAGACCCAGTCCGCCCTGCTCGAGGTGATGGAGGAGCACCGGGTGACGGTCGACGGCGTGAGCCGCCCGGTGGGTGAGCCCTTCCTCGTGGTCGCGACGCAGAACCCCGTGGAGCAGGCGGGCACCTACCGGCTGCCCGAGGCCCAGCTCGACCGGTTCCTCCTGCGCACCGCGCTCGGCTATCCCGATCACGCCGCGACCGTGCGCATCCTCGACGGGGCGGCCGTCGGCACCGAGCTGCTGGCGCCCGTCATCGCCGCGCGGGCGCTCGTGGGGATGCAGGAGCTGGCCGCCCAGGTCTATGTCGACGCGCTCGTGCTGGACTACGTGGCCCGCCTGGTCGACGCCACCCGCACTGCCGACCAGGTGCGGCTGGGGGTCAGCATCCGCGGTGCGCTGGCCCTCACGCATGCCACCCGCACCCGCGCGGCCTCGCAGGGTCGCACGTACGCCACCCCCGACGACGTGCGTGCGCTCGCGGTCGCGGTGCTCGCGCACCGTCTGATCCTCCACCCCGAGGCCGACTTCGACGGCGTGACGCCCGAGGCGGTCATCGGGCAGGTGCTGCTCGATGTGCCCCCGCCCACGCAGCGCGAGGCTCCGTGACCTCTTCGCCCGGATCCTCTCTCCCACGCACGACGTCCGCTTCGGGGGCTTCGGGGGCGACAGCGCGCACGCACGTCACGCGCGCCTCCCGGGACCCGCGCATGGTTGCGACGGTCGTCGGGCTCACGCGCGTCTGGCGGATGCTGCGCGAGAGCCTGGGCGCCGCGCTGCTGTGGACCGCGCAGACCCTGACCGCCGCGGGAGCGCTCGTGCTGTGCGCGGCGACGATCGGCACCGCGGTCGGTCTCGCGCTCGGCTGGGTCGAGTGGATCGTCGCGGGCGCCGCCTCGATCCTGCTCCTGCTCGCCGCGCTCCCGTTCCTGTTCGGCGCCCGGGCCTACGACGTGCGGCTGACCCTCGCGCACGAGCGCGTGGTGGCGGGCGACGACGCCGAGGGCGAGGTCAGCATCCGCAACCGGGCGCGGACGACGCGGCTGCCGGGGCGCCTCGACCTGCCCGTGGGCGACGGCCTGATCGAGCTCGGCGTGCCGCTGCTGCGACCCGGGCACGTCGTCGCCCAGCCCCTGCGGATCCCCGCCCTGCGGCGAGGGATCGTGACGGTCGGGCCCGTGACCAGCGTGCGCAGCGACCCGGTCGGCCTGTTGCGTCGCGAGCACGGCGGTGAGGGCGTGCACCGCATCTACGTGCACCCGCGCACGGTCGCGATCCCGTCCACCAGCGCGGGCTTCGTGCGCGACCTGGAGGGCCGGCCCACCCGGCGGCTCGTCGACGCCGACATGTCGTTCCATGCGATCCGCGAGTACGTCCCGGGCGACAGCCGCCGCCAGATCCACTGGAAGTCCACCGCGAAGACCGGTCGGCTCATGGTGCGGCAGTTCGAAGAGACGCGTCGTTCGCGCATCGCGGTCGTGCTCGGCCTCGCCGCCGAGGAGTACGCCGACGCGGACGAGTTCGAGCTCGCCGTCAGCGCCGCCGCCTCGCTGGGAGCGCAGGCCGTGCGGGACGGCCGCGACCTCGAGGTGGTGACGGGCACCGAGATCCCGAGGATCGTGCGCGACCGTCTGCGGGCGATCCAGGACATCTCCGCCGCGTCGCCGCGCGCCCTCCTCGACGGGTTCTGCGACGTGCGCACGTGGGAGCACACGATGCCGGTCGAGAGCGTGTGCGCGCTGACCGCCGAGTCCAAACCGGCGCTGTCGATCGCGTTCGTCGTGTGCGGGTCGCGGGTGAGCGCCGCCCGCGTGCGGCGCGCGGCGCTGGCATTCCACTCTGACACCGCCGTGGTCGCCGTGCGCTGCGACGAGCGGGCGCATCCGCGCGCGCAGTCCACGGGCGGCATGTCGGTGCTCACGATCGGCCTGCTCGAAGACCTCGTCCAGCTGATGCTGCGGAGGGCGGCGGCATGAGCTCCGACCAGACGCGGGCCGGCGGCAGGCGCGAGCGCCCCCGGGGGCGCTCGGCGGGGTCGAGGCGCGACGACCCGCGGGCACGGATCGTCGCAGGCGTCCTGTATGTGGCGACGGTGACGGCTCTGGCAGCGCTCGCCGCCTGGCCGATCTACCGCTCGGTCGCGTTCGTGGTGCTCGTCATCGTGGCCGCGACCACGGGAGCGCTGATCGCCGTCGCCGCCCGGCTGCTGCGGTGGCCCGGGTGGGCCGTCGTGGTCGTCGTGACGGGCGCGGTCCTCGTGCTCGGCGTCCCGCTCGCCGTCCCGTCGCGCCTCGGGTCGCCCGGTGATGCGGCGGCCGGTCTGCTCGACGTTCTGAGCGGCGCCGTGACCGCCTGGAAGGACCTGCTGACCGTGACGCTGCCGGTGGGCGAATACCGCAACCTGCTCGTGCCCGCCCTCCTGGTGTTCCTCGTCGGCGTGACGGCGGCCCTGCTGCTGGCATGGCGGCGGCCGCCCGTCTCGGCCGCCGCCGTCGTGGTGGGTCTCGCGATGGTCGGCTTCGGCCTGCTGTTCGGACGCACCCAGGTCAGCGCAGACGCGGCGGTGGGTCCGCTCGTGGTCTCGGCGCCCGTCGAGACCGCCACGGGCGCCCTCGGCCTCGTCGCCTCTCTGGCCTGGCTCGCCTGGCAGGCGCACGAGGAACGCGCGCGCACACTCCGCCGGGCCGCCTCGACGAGCGGCGTGCGGGTCTCGCGGTCGCGGCGACCCTCCGACGCACGGCGCCTCGCGCTCGGCGCGGCGATGGTCGTGGCCGCCGTGGCGGTCGGGGCGATCGTGGCCCCCGCGGCCGCCGGGGAGCAGGAGCGCACGGTGCTGCGCTCGGGGGTGGGCCCGCAGATCTCGCTCACCGACGTCGTCAGCCCGCTGGCGCAGTACCGGGGCAATTTCGCCGACGCGAGCTACGACGAGGTGCTCTTCCGCGTGGATGTCGTCGCGGGCACGCCCGACCGGGTGCGGCTGGCCGCGCTCGACGCGTACGACGGGGTGGTCTTCCGCGCCGGTGACGGCGAGGGTGACGGCCGCTACCTGCGGGTGCCCTCGCTCATCGACGTCGACGCCGCCGCGTCCGAGCCCTTCGAGGCGACCGTGACGATCGACGGACTCGACGGCATCTGGATGCCGACGCTCGGCCGGCTCGCGAGCATCGAATTCGCGGGGGCACGCCCCGCCGCGCTCGCCGACGGCTTCTACTACAGCCGCGCTGCGGCCGCCGGCATCCAGGTGGCCGAGGGCGGCGTGCGTGCCGGGGACGTCTATCGGCTGACGGGCGTCGTGCCCCCGGCATCCGCCCTCGAAGAGGCGACCGCGCCGGTCGGCCCGGGCGCGGTGCCCGGCGCCGTCGAGGCCCCGGAGTCGCTGCGGGTCTGGCTCGAGCGTCACGTCACGGGCACCGACGGCGCCGCTCTGGCACAGGTCGTGGCTCTCCTCCGCGAGCGCGGATACCTCAGCCACGCCGTGCACATCGACCCGGACGACCCACCCGCCTGGCTCGCGGAGGGCGGAGCGACCGTCTTCCAGCCGAGCGCCGCGGGGCATTCGCTCGCCCGGATCGACGCGCTGTTCCGCGCCCTGCTCGAGCGGGAGGACGACGCGCGCGAGGGGGGCGCCGACGAGTCCCTCGTCGCGGCGCCGGGCGACGATGAGCAGTTTGCCGTGGCCGCCGCTCTTCTCGCGCAGGAGCTCGGTTTTCCCGCGCGCGTCGTCGTGGGGACACGCCTGACCGAGGACGAGGCGCTGCCCGTCTGCGAGCAGGGCACCTGCCGGGGATCGGACATCGCCGCCTGGGCCGAGGTGCTCACCGCCGACGGGGAGTGGATCGCCATCGACGCGACGCCGCAGCAGGACGAGCCCGCGGTCGCCGATCGCACCCGGCAGCGCGACCCGGAGAACCCGACGCAGGTGCGGCCGGAGGGTGCCGAGCAGGTCGTCCCCCCGGACCCGGAGCAGCAGGACACCACGGCGGCGGCCGACGAGGACCCGGCCGCGTGGGATGCGGCGGCGCTGTGGCGCGTCGCGCGCGTGGCGGGGATCGCCCTGCTCTCGCTCGCCGTGCTCGCCGCGCCCTTCGCCACGGTTCTGCTCGCCAAGGCGCTCCGGCGACGCTCCCGCCGGGAGGCGGCCGACCCGACGGGCGTCGTCGTCGGCGCGTGGGAGGAGTACGCCGACGCGGCGGCCGACCACGGTCGCCCGGTGCCGGGGGGCCGCACCCGCGCGCAGGTGGCCGAGCTGCACGCATCCGACGCCGCTCGCACGCTCGCCGAGCGCGCGGATCGCGCTGTCTTCGCGCCGTTGCCCCCGTCCCCGGCCGACGCCGCGGCGGTCTGGCGACTGGTGGATGCCGAGCGTTCCGGCATGCGCGCCGCCGAAAGCCTCTGGCATCGGGCGCGCGCCGCCGTATCGTTGAGATCGTTCACGCGCCTGCTCGTGCCGTCGCAGACCGAGGAGCGCGGGCGGAGTGAGGGCGGATCGGGAAGGAGGAGGCGGCGTCCCGCGGACGCCGCGAAGTCATCATGAGCGTCGCGGAGGTCATCCTGTTCCCTGTTCTCACGGTGTCGGTGGGGGCGATCGTGTACGTCTGGACGGCGCTCGCGCTCGCGGCGGTGCTGCGCAAGGCCGACCGCCCCGCCTGGCAGGCGTGGGTGCCTGTTCTCAACCTCGTCGCGCTGGCCCGCCTGGCCGGCTACTCCGGCTGGATCGTGCTCGGGTTGCTCGTGCCCGTCGTCGGATGGGTCGTCGTGATCGCGCTCGTCGCGGGGCGCATCGGGCGCGCCTTCGGCCACGGCGGGGGGATGACGGCGCTGGCCGTGCTGGTGTTCCCCGCGTGGGCGAGCGTGCTGGGCTGGGGACCGTCGCGGTGGATCGGCGACGAGCGCGCTCGCGCCGACGGTGGGGGCGCCGTGCGGCGGGGAAATCCCGTCCCGGATCTCGAAGGGCGCCTCGCCCCGGGCCGCGGCGCCGCGGCCTCGGGCCACTCGGTCTTCGGCGCCCACGGAGTGGCGGGCGGCCCCGACCTCCCGCCGCGTCCGCCCGCGCCGACGGTGGCGGGCTATCCCTCGGTGGTACCCCGCCCGGCTCCGCCGCTCCCGCCGCAGCCCTCGTCCGAGTCGGCGCCCGCGTCCACGGCGACGCCGGACACGTCCTCGGCCGCCGCGCCGTCCCGTGCCCCGGGCAGCGCGCAGGATGTGCCGCCCGCCCCCGCGTTCCGCTCGAGCATGCGGCGGGAGCAGGCCGAGGCCGCCGCCGCCGTCGTGGCCGAGGAGACGGGGTCCTCGTTCGCCCATCGGGCGCCGTGGACCCAGACCTTTCCCGTCGTCGACGGCGTTCCGGTGCCGCCCCCGCCGGCCGCGCCGATCCGCGCCGTGCCGGGGATGGATGCCGCCGCCGATCCCCCGCGCGAAGAGCTGTCGGCCGAGAGCTCGGTCGAGGTGTCCGCGAACGCCGCGGCGCCCGTCCTCGGCGAGCCGCGCGCTGCACGCGCCTCCGTCTCGGCGCAGCACCGCGCCGCCGACGCCGCGGACGACGACGCGTTCGACCGCACGATCGTGGGCGCGCGTCGCCGGGTCGTCTGGTCGCTCGTGCCCCCGCAGGGAGAGCCCGTGCGGCTGAGCGCCGAGGTGGTCGTGCTCGGGCGGCGTCCCATCGCCGACGCGGCCTTCCCCGGCGCACAGCTCGTGGCCCTCGACGACGACACCCGCACGGTCTCGAAGACCCATGCGCGGCTGCACCGCACCGACGAAGGCTGGTCGATCACGGATCTCGGCTCGACGAACGGGGTCATCCTCCTCGCCGAGGGCGATGACGAGATCGACGTGGCGCCGGGGGTGCCGCATCCGGTCACCGAGAGGTTCCTGCTCGGCGACGCCGAGGTGCGGATCACGCGGGAGCAGCCATGACCGACGGGGTCGGGACGGACCCCGAGGACGACCCGCATGACACGGCCGTCGCCCGGCGCAGGCAGGCGCAGCGCCGCGGTGTGGTGAGCGTCCCGCCGGTCGCGGTCACGCCGGCGCCGACCGCGTCCCGCCACCGGCTCATCGAGTCCGCGCCGGGTGTCGGCGAGTCCGGCACCCGCGCCGGGCGCCCCGGCACCCCGGCCGCACGCCGTCGTCCGCCGTCGGGCGGAGGGGCGCTCGGCGGCGGTCCGATCGTCGACGGTGCGGCGGCGGACCGCTCGCTGCGCGCCGTCGCACGACGCCGGCTCGCGGCGGTCGTGGCGGGCGCGGTGGGCGCGACCGCGCTTCTCGCCGTCGCCTGGGCGGCACTGGTGTTCGCCGTCTGAGCGGGGCGGACAGCCGCGCGGTGTGCATGCCGGCGACGGCATCCGCCGATGTGCATCGCGACCGTGCGGCCCACTAGCCTGACGCGAGGACAACAGGAAGTGGCGCGCATGACGTGGTGGGCGAAGGTCGTTTCGGTGGGCGCAGGTCTCGCGCTCGTGATGGCGGCGGCGCTTCCCGCCGCGGCGTCGACCGAGGAGGACGAGCCCACGGCCCCCCGGCCCCTCAGTGAGAGACTCGCCCTGCTCGCCGGCGAGATCGGCGACGATCCCGATGACCTGGCGGCCGAGATCGGCCTCCCGGCATCCGGCGCCGGCTCGTTGCAGGCCGACGAGGACGGCCGCATCTCGGTGACGGTGCAGTACCGCACCCGGCCCGACGCCGAGGCCCTGGCGGATCTGGAGCGCCTGGCGCACATCAGGGCGACGTTCTCTTTCTCATCCGCCGTGTCCGCCTCGGCCTTCGCCTCGGATCTCGCCGCCGTCGCGGCGCTGCCCCAGGTGGTGGCTGTCGCGGTCGACCTGCGCGCAGCCACCGGGGCGCACCGCTCGGATGCCGCCACGAGCATGCCGGCGGACACCGGGGTGCCGAACGCGGTCGGCGACGGGTGCCGTGCGGTGCCCGTGGAGGCCGACGGGCCGCTGCGCAGCGCCGAGGCGCGCGAGAGGTTCGGCGTCGACGGCACCGGTGTGACGATCGGCATCATCTCGGACTCGTTCGCGAGCCTGTCCTCGCCCACCGACCCGGAGGAGGACGTGGACCTCGGGGTGCTGCCCGGGCCGGGGAACCCGTGCGGGTACGACACTCCGGTCGAGGTTCTCGAGGACGGCGACGGCGGCGACGAGGGGCGTGCGATGGCGCAGCTGGTGCACGGCATCGCGCCGGGCGCGCGGCTGATGTTCTCGGCCGCCGGCGAGAGCGAACTCACGATGATCCAGTCGATACTCAACCTGGCCGAGGCGGGTGCCGACATCATCGTGGACGACATCTCGTTCTACTCCGAGCTCTACTATCAGCCGGGCTTCATCTCCTGGGCGATCGACCAGGTCGAGCAGCAGGGCGTGACCTACTTCACCTCGATCGGCAACTCGACGGGGCTCGGCGAGGACGGCACGCCCAGCGCGGGCCGCCCCATCAGCGGATGGCAGACCGACGCCTACCGGCCAATGGACTGCCCCGCCTGGGTCGAGATCGGCGAGGGCGAGGCGCGGGACTGCCTCGACTTCGACCCGGGGCCCGGGCAGGACGCGACCGACACGATCCGGCTCTCCGCCGACAACCCCCTCTCGATCGTGCTCGGGTGGGGCGAGGTCGCCTTCGGCACCGAGAGCGACTTCACGCTGCAGTTCTACAGCGACGGCGACGATCCCGAGCTGCTCGCCGAGAGCGCGCGCTCGTCTGCGGTCACGCCGAATGGTGCGCTGTTCACCCCCATGGAACGCCCGGCGGGCGAGCACCAGTTCGTCCTGGTGCGCACGGCCGGTGCCGACGGCGACCCGCCACCGGTCTGGTTCGGCGCGATCGGGGGCGGCGGGGGCATGCTCGAGCGCGAGTACGACCGCTCGGCCGGGGGCGACGTGGTGGGTCCGACGGCCTACGGGCACCAGGCGGACGGCTACGCCAACGCGGTGGGCGCGGCGTACTGGGACGACGTCGATCAGACCGAGGAGTTCAGCTCGCTCGGCCCGGGCACGCAGCTGTTCGGCCTGATCGACGCGATGGAGCCCATTCCCTCGCCGGCGCTGCCGGATCCGATCACGCATCACTCGCCCGTCCTCACCTCGGTCGATGGCACGCGCACCAGCTTCTTCGGCAGCGAGAGCGAGGGCCCGAGCGGTCCCGAGTACCGCTTCTACGGGACCTCGGCGGCCGCGCCGAACGCGGCGGCGGTCGTCGCCCTCGCGGCCGAGTACGATCCGGATGCCGCGTCCGACGACCTTCTCGCCGCCGCCCGGGGGACCGCGGCCACGATGGACAACCCGCTCGCGGAACTCGGCTTCGCCGACGCGGATGTCTTCGGCGCCGGGCTGATCGACGCGACGGCGATGCTGGGCGTGCTCGACGTGCCATCCGTCGGGGGTCTCACGACCACGGCGGGGACGGACGCGGTCGACGTCGCATGGGCGGCGCTGCCGGCGGCCGCCTCCTACGAGGTGCGCATCTCGGGGCGCGGCATCGACGAGTCGGTCATCGTCGGGGCGGACGAGCAGGCGCACCGGTTCGAGGGGCTCGTGCCCGAGACCGATTACACCGTCGCGGTGGCCGCGCGCAACGCCGACGGGCGAGCGGGGCCGGCGACGACCGCCGCCGTGACGACCCTTCGCCCCGCCGAACCGGCCGGTCCGGGACCGGCGCCCGCCGAGGATCAGCTCACGGATGCCGCCCGAGGCGGTCTCGTGGCGACGCCCGACCCCGTCCGCGCGGGGGAGCGACTGACGCTGTCGGGCCTGCCCGCATCCCAATGGATGGCGGTGTGGTTCCGTTCCGACGCGACCTTCGCCGGATGGGTCTGGACGGGCGCGTCCGGGACCGCCGGGGTGGACGTGCCGTCGTCGCTGCCCGCGGGCGAGCACGCCGTCGCGGCGATGCGCACCGACGGCACGGTCGCCGCCTGGGCGCCGGTGACGGTGACGTCGGGATCGGTGGACCCCTCGCCGTCGGGCCGGCTCGCCTCATCGGGCTCCGAGCCCGTCCCCGCCGGGGCGCTGGCCGGCGCCGCGCTGCTCCTGGGCTCGCTGCTGCTCATCCACCGGCGCCGGGCGCGTCGCGGGGCGTGAGGGCGCTCGTCGGCGCCGAGGGGGCACACGCGGGGTTTGACCCCTTCCGCACGCCCGCCTATCATTGACCGGGTGTGCGTCCACACGCGCCTCTCCCGTGTCTCGGCACGTTTCGTCCTGAAACGTGAACGACGCGGTGGGGAGCGAGGACGCCGCATCGGGAACGGGCCTGCGAACAGGCCACCCCCACGGCATATCCACTTTCGACTGCGCGGCTGACGTCGTGCCGCGCCGGTGGATCGACGTGAAACCGGATGCCGCGGCATCCGGCAGAAGCACACGAACGCTGTCACCGTGCAGCACTACAAGGAGAACACGTGCCAACCATTCAGCAGTTGGTTCGAAAGGGGCGCTCGCCGAAGGTCGTCAAGACCAAGGCTCCCGCGCTGAAGTCGAACCCCCAGCAGCGCGGCGTCTGCACCCGCGTCTACACGACCACCCCCAAGAAGCCCAACTCGGCGATGCGCAAGGTCGCCCGTGTCAAGCTCTCGAACGGCACCGAGGTCACCGCGTACATCCCGGGTGAGGGTCACAACCTCCAGGAGCACTCGATGGTGCTCGTCCGCGGCGGTCGTGTGAAGGACCTTCCCGGTGTGCGTTACAAGATCGTGCGTGGCGCTCTCGACACGCAGGCCGTCAAGAACCGTAAGCAGGCGCGCAGCCGCTACGGCGCGAAGAAGGGTTAAGCACCATGCCTCGCAAGGGACCCGCCCCGAAGCGCCCCGTCGTCAACGACCCGGTATACGGCGCACCCATCGTCACGCAGCTCGTCAACAAGATCCTCGTCGACGGCAAGAAGTCGCTCGCTGAATCGATCGTCTACAACGCCCTCGCAGGCGTCGAGGCGAAGAACAGCCAGGATGCCGTCGCGACGCTCAAGAAGGCCCTCGACAACGTGCGCCCGACCCTCGAGGTCCGCAGCCGCCGCGTCGGCGGCTCGACCTACCAGGTGCCCGTCGAGGTCAAGCCGCACCGCGCGAACACCCTCGCGCTGCGCTGGCTCGTCAGCTACGCCAAGTCGCGTCGTGAGAAGACGATGACCGAGCGTCTGCAGAACGAGATCCTCGACGCCTCGAACGGTCTCGGCGCCGCTGTGAAGCGTCGTGAAGACACCCACAAGATGGCCGAGTCCAACCGCGCCTTCGCGCACTACCGCTGGTAACCACGTTCGACTCTCTACGTTTCGACTCGGACTTCGTCCTCGCTCAACGGCCGGAAACCCAACCGGTCGTTGAGCGAGCGAAGCGAGACGAAACGCGCGAGACGAAACGACCTCTCCCGATCGACAGCTAAGGAAGACATCCCGTGGCACAAGACGTGCTCACCGACCTCAAGAAGGTCCGCAACATCGGCATCATGGCTCACATCGATGCCGGCAAGACGACGACGACCGAGCGCATCCTGTTCTACACCGGCGTCAACCACAAGATCGGCGAGACCCACGACGGTGCGGCGACGACCGACTGGATGGAGCAGGAGCAGGAGCGTGGCATCACGATCACCTCCGCCGCCGTCACCTCCTTCTGGGAGGGCTCCCAGATCAACATCATCGACACCCCGGGCCACGTCGACTTCACGGTCGAGGTCGAGCGCTCCCTGCGCGTGCTCGACGGCGCGGTCGCCGTCTTCGACGGCAAGGAGGGTGTCGAGCCCCAGTCCGAGACGGTGTGGCGTCAGGCCGACAAGTACAACGTCCCCCGGATCTGCTTCGTCAACAAGATGGACAAGCTCGGCGCGGACTTCTACTTCACGATCGACACGATCGTCAACCGCCTGAAGGCCAAGCCGCTCGTGCTGCAGATCCCGATCGGCATCGAGAACGACTTCGTCGGCGTGATCGACCTGATCTACGAACGGGCACTGGTGTGGCCGGGCGATGCCAAGGGTGATGTCACCATGGGCGCCAAGTACGAGGTGCAGGAGATCCCCGCCGATCTCGTCGAGAAGGCCGCGGAGTACCGCGAGATGCTGCTCGAGGCCGTCGCCGAATCCGACGAGGCGCTGCTCGAGAAGCACTTCAGCGGCGAAGGGCTCACGCCCGAGGAGATCAAGGCCGCGATCCGCAAGCTGACGATCGCCGGCGAGGCCTACCCCGTGCTGTGCGGGTCGGCTTTCAAGAACCGCGGCGTGCAGCCGATGCTCGACGCGGTCGTGGACTACCTGCCGTCGCCGCTGGACGTGCCCGCCATCGAGGCGCGCGACCCGAAGGACGAAGACAAGATCATCGAGCGTCACTCCGACGCCGAGGAGCCCTTCGCGGCCCTCGCCTTCAAGATCGTGACGCACCCGTTCTTCGGTCGCCTCACCTACATCCGCGTCTACTCCGGTCACCTCGACTCCGGCGCCCAGGTCGTCAACTCGACCAAGGGCAAGAAGGAGCGCATCGGGAAGATCTTCCAGATGCACGCCAACAAGGAGAACCCGGTCGACTCGGTCACGGCGGGTCACATCTACGCCGTGATCGGGCTGAAGCAGACCACCACGGGTGACACGCTCTCCGACTCCGACGCGCAGGTCGTGCTCGAGTCGATGACGTTCCCCGAGCCGGTCATCGAGGTCGCGATCGAGCCGAAGACCAAGGCCGACCAGGAGAAGCTCAGCACGGCGATCCAGAAGCTCGCCGAAGAGGACCCCACCTTCCGCGTCGAGCAGAACTCCGAGACCGGTCAGACCGTCATCCGCGGTATGGGCGAGCTGCACCTCGACATCCTGGTCGACCGCATGAAGCGCGAGTTCCGTGTCGAGGCGAACGTCGGCAAGCCGCAGGTGGCCTACCGCGAGACGATCCGCAAGACCGTCGAGCGGCACGACTACACCCACAAGAAGCAGACCGGTGGATCGGGGCAGTTCGCGAAGATCCAGTTCGCGCTGTCCCCGCTCGAGGTCACGGGCGACACGGTGTACGAGTTCGAGAACAAGGTCACGGGTGGCCGCATCCCGCGCGAGTACATCCCTTCGATCGATGCCGGCTTCCAGGACGCGATGAACGTCGGCGTGCTGGCGGGCTACCCGCTGGTGGGCGTCAGGGCGACCCTGCTCGACGGCGCCGCGCACGACGTGGACTCCTCGGAGATGGCGTTCAAGATCGCCGGGTCGATGGGCTTCAAAGAGGCCGTCCGCAAGGCCAGCCCCGCGTTGCTCGAGCCGGTCATGGCGGTGGAGGTGCGTACTCCCGAGGAGTACATGGGCGATGTCATCGGCGACCTCAACAGCCGTCGCGGACAGGTCCAGTCGATGGAGGATGCCGCGGGCGTCAAGGTGGTGCGCGCGAACGTGCCGCTGTCCGAGATGTTCGGCTACATCGGCGACCTTCGTTCGAAGACCTCGGGTCGGGCCGTCTACTCCATGGAGTTCGACAGCTACGCCGAGGTTCCCAAGAACGTCGCCGAGGAGATCATCCAGAAGACGGGCGAATAGTCCGCCTTCGGATATGCCGCGGCATTCGATTCCTACAATTTCATAACTAGACTGAGAACCATCCCCGTAGAGAACCGGTCGCAATCCAGTGCCCGGAGCTTCTACATGAACGTCCTGAGGAGGACCCTGTGGCTAAGGCCAAGTTCGAGCGGACCAAGCCGCACCTGAACATCGGAACGATCGGTCACGTCGACCACGGCAAGACCACGCTGACCGCGTCGATCTCGAAGGTGCTCGCTGACAAGTACCCGTCGGCCACCAACGTGCTGCGCGACTTCGCGTCGATCGACTCGGCACCCGAGGAGCGTCAGCGCGGCATCACGATCAACATCTCGCACGTCGAGTACGAGACCCCGAAGCGTCACTACGCGCACGTCGATGCGCCCGGTCACGCTGACTACATCAAGAACATGATCACCGGTGCGGCGCAGATGGACGGCGCGATCCTCGTGGTCGCGGCGACCGACGGCCCGATGGCCCAGACGCGCGAGCACGTGCTGCTGGCCAAGCAGGTCGGCGTCCCGTACCTGCTGGTGGCGCTCAACAAGGCCGACATGGTCGACGACGAGGAGATCCTCGAGCTCGTCGAGCTGGAGGTCCGTGAGCTGCTCTCGAGCCAGAACTTCGACGGCGACAACGCGCCCGTCATCCGCGTCTCGGGCCTGAAGGCCCTCGAGGGTGACGAGAAGTGGGTCAACGCGGTCCTGGAGCTCATGGAGGCCGCGGACGAGTCGATCCCCGAGCCGGTGCGCGACAAGGACAAGCCGTTCCTGATGCCCGTGGAGGACGTCTTCACGATCACCGGTCGTGGCACGGTCGTGACGGGTCGCGCGGAGCGCGGCACGCTCAAGATCAACTCCGAGGTCGAGATCGTGGGTCTGCGCCCGACGCAGAAGACGACGGTCACCGGTATCGAGATGTTCCACAAGCAGCTCGACGAGGCCTGGGCCGGCGAGAACTGTGGTCTGCTCCTGCGCGGCACCAAGCGTGACGACGTCGAGCGCGGCCAGGTCGTCGTGAAGCCGGGTTCGGTCACGCCGCACACCAACTTCGAGGGCACGGCGTACATCCTGTCCAAGGACGAGGGTGGGCGTCACAACCCCTTCTACACGAACTACCGTCCGCAGTTCTACTTCCGCACCACGGACGTCACCGGCGTCATCTCGCTGCCCGAGGGCACCGAGATGGTCATGCCCGGTGACACCACCGACATGTCGGTCGAGCTGATCCAGCCGATCGCCATGGAAGAGGGACTCGGCTTCGCGATCCGTGAGGGTGGCCGCACCGTCGGCGCCGGCACGGTGACGAAGATCATCAAGTGAGCTGATCTCAACTCACCGACAGGGGTCGGGCCTTCGGGCCCGGCCCCTTCGTCGTGCGCCCGGGCCTTGGCGCCCGGCATCCACCCCACCTCCGGTCGTTGTGGCTGCACTTTCCGGCCTCGGCTGCGGTTATTCCTGCCGCCCGCGCCGCAAAGTGCAGCCGCAACGGGGCGGGGACGGCACCCGCGCCGAGAAGTGCAGCCGCAACGGGATGCCGCTGCCGCCGCGCTACGGCGTGAGGTTGTCCGAGACGTCGGCGCTGTCCGGAACCTCCAGCGCCGTGTCCACGCCCGTGATGACGTTGCCGGCGATGCGCCCCCAGCCGGTGGAGTCGGTGACGCGGACGCCGAGCGTGGCCCCCGCGCCGACCAGTTCGTTGCGCTCGACGAGGTAGTCGCTCGTGTCGCTGAGGGCCGCTCCGACGCCGCCGAAGCCGCTCAGGCGGTTGTCGGTGACGCGCAGACCGGCGGTGCGCCCCACGGTCAGCACGCCGTCCTCGACCTCGCCCCCCTGGGTCGCACCGGTGTTGCCGTCGACCGTGACGTCGGTGGGCACCTGGTCGCCGGTGCCCTGCACCACCACGAACGCGCGCGCGTCGGCGCCCGCATCCACGACCAGCGAGTTGCCGATGATCTGCGCGCGCTCCACGCCTCCGTAAACCATGATGGGCGCCCGGCGCGGGTCGTAGTTCTGCCCCTGCCCGTCGTCGGACGTGCGGGTGTAGAGGATGGTGTTGCCGCTGACGATGCTGTCGTGCGACTGCAGGATGACGGCGATGCTCCACCAGGTGGCATCGGCCACGGTGTTGCCGGTGATGGTGGTGTGCGCGACGTTCTCGCTGACGATCGACCGGCGGAACTGCCCGTAGACGACGTTGCCGCTGATCGTGACCATCGCCGCGGAGTGTGGCGCGTCCTCGGCGTTGTCGAGGGTGATGCTCTCGGTGTGGATGCCGACCCGGGCGTCGGTGCCGGGTTTGGCGTTGACGATGTTGCCCGTCACGGTCGCCTGGGCTCCCCAGACGACGATCCCGTCGCCGCGGTCCTCGCCGATGCCCTCCTCGGAATCCGGGCCGCCGCCCGCGCCGACGACGTCCTTGATGCGGTTGTCGGAGATGACGATGTCGTGGTACTCGCCGCCGTAGCGGACGGCGACGCCGTTCTGGAAGCTCTCGATGTGGTTGCCGAGCACGCGCACGTCCGAGGCGTTGATCTCGATGCCGTAGTTGCGGCCTCCCTCGGGCGTGCCCAGCTCGTTCGGGTTGGTCAGCGTGACGCCGGAGATCTCGACGTTGTCGCCGACGACGCTGATCGCCGCGGAGTTCGCGATCCCCTCGGTCCAGCGCAACTCGCCGCCGCCACGCAGTACCGTGTCGGCGGGCAGCTCGATCGTGCCGTCGAGCCGGATGACGCTGCCCGCGGGCACCTCGACGGCACGTACACCGGCTTCGGGCAGACTCGCGATGAAGGCGCGCACGCCGTCCGTCGACACGGACTCGCCGGTCGGGTCGATGCCGGGACCGGCGAGCACGGCCGAGGTGCCGGCCGGAACGGTGGAGGTGATCAGCGGGACGATCGAGGTGACCGTGGGCGAGGGGGCCGACTGCACCTGCACCGCCAGGGGTGCGAGCAGCCAGATGCCACCGGCTACCAGCGCGCACGCCCCCGCGACGGCCACCGGCGCCACCCACGGCGCCCGGCGGCCTCTCCCGGAGGGCGGCCCGTTCCCCGCCTCGCTTCCGTCGGCACCGCGTGCGGCACGCGCGCGCGCGTCATCATCGTCTCCCCGATATGCCCCCAGCATGAGCACATCGTAGCGGCCCCCGGATGACGAACGGATGACGGCCGGATGCCGCGACACGCCCGGGTTGCGCGCATCGAGGGGCGCATGGCAGACTTATCAGGTTCAACATTCCGGTGGCCGCGTCAGTGTGCGCCGGATCACTGCCAGGGCAGTGCATAGGACGCATCGCAGGAATTCGTTTCCGATGCCGAGCCTAGGCCGCGGGCAGCAGAACATCCACACATCCCCACCACCGCGGGTAGCGGGCGCCGTTGCGTGCCCGGGATCGCGACCTGGCCAGGGGATGCCGCGGGCCGAATGGCGTGCGGACTGACAGAAGAACAGCGGTGCAACATCACGTCGCGAACGCGGCGGAAGAAGTGCCCGGCGCGTGAGCGCCGCCGTGCGTCCGATGCGCCCGGTGATCCAACCGGTGTCGTAAGACGCGAGAAAGAGAGTGAGCAGACTATGGCGGGACAGAAGATCCGCATTCGCCTGAAGTCGTATGACCACGCAGGTCTGGATTCGTCGGCGCGCAAGATCGTCGACACCGTGACTCGTGCCGGCGCGACCGTCGTGGGCCCCGTGCCCCTGCCGACCGAGAAGAACGTCGTGTGCGTCATCCGGTCGCCGCACAAGTACAAGGACAGCCGCGAGCACTTCGAGATGCGCACCCACAAGCGTCTGATCGACATCGTCGACCCGACGCCGAAGGCGGTCGACTCCCTGATGCGCCTCGACCTGCCGGCTGACGTCAACATCGAGATCAAGCTCTAGGACTCGCCATGGCAGATATCAACACCAAAGTTTCGAAGGGGATGCTGGGCACCAAGCTCGGCATGACCCAGGTCTGGAACGAGCAGGGCAAGCTCATTCCCGTCACCGTCATCGAGCTCGCGCCCAACGTCGTGACTCAGGTGCGCACGCCCGAGAAGGACGGCTACAACGCCGTGCAGATCGCGTACGGCCAGATCGACCCGCGCAAGGTCAACCAGCCTCTCACGGCCCACTTCGAGGCCGCGGGCGTGACGCCTCGCCGCCACCTCACCGAGATCCGCACCGCGGACGCCTCCGACTACTCACTCGGTCAGGAGCTCTCGGTGGACGGCGTGTTCGAGTCCGGCGAGCTGGTCGATGTCGTCGGCACCAGCAAGGGCAAGGGCACCGCGGGCGTGATGAAGCGCCACAACTTCAAGGGCGTCGGCGCCTCGCACGGTGCGCACCGCAACCACCGCAAGCCCGGCTCGATCGGCGCCTCGGCGACGCCGAGCCGCGTCTTCAAGGGAATGCGCATGGCCGGCCGCATGGGCGGCGAGCGCGTGACCGTCCTCAACCTCACGGTGCACGCCGTCGACGCCGAGAAGGGTCTGCTGCTCGTCAAGGGCGCGGTCCCCGGTGCCCGCGGCCGCATCGTCTACGTCCGCAACGCAGTGAAGGGGGCCTGAGCACATGGCTGACTCGACTCTCGCGCTCGACGTCCGGGGCGCCGACGGCAAGAAGGCAGGCTCCGTGGAGCTGCCCGCCGCGGTCTTCGACGTCAAGACGAACATCCCGCTGATCCACCAGGTCGTCGTCGCGCAGCGTGCCGCGGCACGCCAGGGCACCCACTCGACCAAGCGTCGCGGTGAGGTCTCGGGCGCCGGCCGCAAGCCCTTCAAGCAGAAGGGCACGGGCAACGCCCGTCAGGGCTCGATCCGCGCGCCGCACATGACCGGCGGTGGCATCGTGCACGGACCGAAGCCGCGCGACTACGCGCAGCGCACGCCCAAGAAGATGATCGCGGCCGCTCTGCGGGGCGCGCTCAGCGACCGGGCGCGTGGCGAGCGTCTCCACATCGTGGAGTCGCTCGGGCTCGACAGCACTCCGTCGACGAAGGCCGCGGCGGCGCTGTTCGCCGATGTGAACGCGACCAAGAACGTGCTCGTGGTCATCGACCGCGACGACGAGATCACGGTCAAGAGCGTCCGCAACCTGTCGTACGTGCACGTGCTGCCCTACGACCAGCTCAACGCCTACGACGTGCTCGTCTCCGACGACATCGTCTTCACCAAGGCCGCCTACGACGCCTTCGTCGCGTCGAAGACGGTCTCCGAGGAGGTCTCCGCATGAGCACGCTGAACAGCGCCCTGAACAAGGACCCCCGCGAGGTGATCCTGGCGCCGGTCGTCTCCGAGAAGAGCTACGGCCTGATCGACGAGGGCAAGTACACGTTCGTCGTCGACCCCCGCGCGAACAAGACCGAGATCAAGTTCGCGATCGAGAAGATCTTCGACGTCAAGGTCGCCTCGGTGAACACCGCCAACCGCAACGGCAAGTCGCGCCGCACCCGCTTCGGCATGGGCAAGCGCAAGGACACCAAGCGCGCGATCGTCACGCTCAAGTCGGGCACCATCGACATCTTCACGGCAGTCGGCTGACGGTCGGGATAGGGACGAGAGAATCATGGCTATTCGCAAGCACAAGCCCACGACGCCTGGTCGTCGCGGCTCGTCGGTCTCGGATTTCGCCGAGATCACGCGCTCGACGCCGGAGAAGTCGCTGCTGCGCCCGATCGCGAAGACCGGCGGCCGCAACAACCAGGGCCGCATCACTTCGCGCCACATCGGCGGCGGACACAAGCGCCAGTACCGTCTGATCGACTTCCGTCGCAATGACAAGGACGGCGTCGACGCCAAGGTCGCGCACATCGAGTACGACCCGAACCGCACCGCGCGCATCGCCCTCCTGCACTACGCGGACGGCGAGAAGCGCTACATCCTCGCGCCGAACAAGATGCGCCAGGGCGACACGATCGAGTCCGGCGCCGGCGCTGACATCAAGCCCGGCAACAACCTGCCGCTGCGCAACATCCCGACGGGTACGGTCCTCCACGCCATCGAGCTCCGCCCCGGCGGCGGTGCCAAGATGGCGCGTTCGGCCGGTGCGTCGGTGCGTCTCGTCGCCAAGGACGGTCCCTACGCGCAGCTGCGCCTGCCCTCGGGCGAGATCCGCAACGTCGACGCGCGCTGCCGCGCGACGATCGGCGAGGTCGGCAACGCCGAGCAGTCCAACATCAACTGGGGCAAGGCCGGCCGCAACCGCTGGAAGGGCATCCGCCCGACCGTCCGTGGTGTCGCCATGAACCCGGTCGACCACCCGCACGGTGGCGGTGAGGGCAAGACCTCCGGTGGCCGTCATCCGGTCTCGCCGTGGGGTCAGCAGGAGGGGCGCACCCGCCACGCCAACAAGGAAAGCGACAAGCTCATCGTCCGTCGTCGCAACGCCGGCAAGAAGCGCAAGTAGGTAGGAACAGAAGATGCCACGCAGTCTCAAAAAGGGCCCCTTCGTCGATGAGCACCTGTTTCGCAAGGTTGCCGCTCAGAACGACGCCGGATCCAAGAACGTCATCAAGACCTGGTCACGTCGCTCGATGATCGTGCCGGCCATGCTCGGCCACACGATCGCCGTGCACGACGGTCGCAAGCACATCCCCGTGTTCGTGACGGAATCCATGGTCGGCCACAAGCTGGGCGAGTTCGCGCCCACCCGCACCTTCCGCGGTCACGTGAAGGACGACAAGAAGGGCCGTCGCCGCTGAGGCGACGCGAGGAGGAGAGAGAAATGGTGGAGTCCATCGCCCGTGTGCGACACATCCGCGTGACCCCTCAGAAGGCTCGTCGCGTCGTCGCCCTCATCAAGGGCAAGCAGGCCGAAGAGGCCCTCGCGATCCTGAAGTTCGCGCCGCAGGGTGCGAGCGAGCCGATCTACAAGCTGGTCGCGTCGGCCATGGCCAACGCGCGCGTCAAGGCGGACAAGGACGGCGAGGCCCTGGACGACCAGGATCTGGTCGTGCAGAACGCCTACGTCGACGAGGGCACGACGCTCAAGCGTTTCCGTCCCCGTGCCCAGGGCCGCGCGTTCCAGATCAAGAAGCGCACGAGCCACATCACGGTCGTGCTCTCGACGCCGGCACTCGCCGACTCGTCGATCGACACCACGAGCAGGAAGGCGAGCAAGTAATGGGACAGAAGGTCAACCCGTACGGCTTCCGCCTCGGTATCACCACCGACCACGTGTCGCGCTGGTTCTCCGATTCGACGAAGCCCGGCCAGCGATACGCCGACTACGTGGCCGAGGACATCCGCATCCGCAAGATGCTGAAGACCTCGCTCGACCGCGCCGGCGTGAGCAACATCGAGATCGAGCGCACCCGTGACCGTGTCCGCGTGGACATCCACACGGCGCGACCCGGCATCGTGATCGGCCGCCGCGGCGCCGAGGCCGAGCGCATCCGCGCCGACCTCGAGAAGCTCACCGGCAAGCAGATCCAGCTCAACATCCTCGAGGTCAAGAACCCCGAGGCCGACGCCCAGCTGGTCGCCCAGGGCATCGCCGAGCAGCTGTCGGCGCGTGTCGCCTTCCGCCGCGCGATGCGCAAGGGCATGCAGGGTGCGCAGCGGGCCGGAGCGAAGGGTGTGCGCATCCAGGTCTCGGGCCGTCTCGGCGGCGCCGAGATGAGCCGGTCGGAGTTCTACCGCGAGGGCCGTGTGCCGCTGCACACGCTGCGCGCGAACATCGACTACGGCTTCTACGAGGCCCGCACGACATTCGGCCGCATCGGTGTGAAGGTCTGGATCTACAAGGGCGATCTCACCAACAAGGAGCTCGCTCGCGAACAGGCCAACGCCCCGAAGGCGCCCCGTGGTCGGGATGACCGTGGCGGCGACCGTCGCCGCGGCCCCCGCAACGAGGCCCCTGTCGCAGAAGGAGCGTCCGCCTGATGCTTATCCCCCGCAAGGTCAAGTTCCGCAAGCAGCACCACCCGAGTCGTTCGGGCCAGGCCACCGGCGGCACGAAGGTCTCCTTCGGAGAGTTCGGCATCCAGGCCCTGACCCCGGCGTACGTGACGAACCGTCAGATCGAGTCCGCTCGTATCGCGATGACCCGTCACATCAAGCGTGGCGGCAAGGTGTGGATCAACATCTACCCGGACCGTCCGCTCACCAAGAAGCCCGCCGAGACCCGCATGGGTTCCGGAAAGGGCTCGCCGGAGTGGTGGGTCGCCAACGTCAAGCCGGGCCGCGTCCTGTTCGAGGTCGCGGGCGTCAACGAGGAACTCGCTCGTGAGGCGCTGACCCGTGCAATCCACAAGCTGCCGCTGAAGGCACGCATCATCAAGCGCGAGGAGGGCGACGCGTAATGGCGATCGGCACCAAGGAGCTCGCCCCGGCTGAGCTCGACACGTTCGAAGACCAGCGCCTCGTCGAGGAGCTGCGCAAGGCCAAGGAAGAGCTGTTCAACCTGCGCTTCCAGTCGGCCACCGGCCAGCTCGACAGCCACGGCCGCATCCGCGCCGTCAAGCGCGACATTGCACGGCTCTACACCGTGATCCGTGAGCGCGAGCTGGGCATCCGTGCCACGCCCGCGCCCGCCGAGGTCGCGGCGAAGGCGAAGAAGACGAAGGCGAAGAAGACCGAGGACACCTCGGCCGACGCCGAAGGAGAGGCTGAGTGATGGCCACCACGAAGAAGGCCGAAGAGGCCGCCCCTCAGGTGCGCGGCCACGAGAAGGCCGAGCACGATGTGCGCGACGTCGACGCGCGCGGCTACCGCAAGGCGCGCCGCGGCTACGTCGTCAGCGACCGCATGGACAAGACGATCACCGTCGAGGTCGAGGACCGCGTCAAGCACGCGCTCTACGGCAAGGTCCTGCGTCGCACCTCGAAGGTCAAGGTGCACGACGAGGAGAACTCGGCCGGCATCGGCGACCTCGTCCTGATCAACGAGACCCGCCCGCTGAGCGCGACCAAGCGCTGGCGGCTGGTCGAGATCCTCGAGAAGGCGAAGTAAGAAATGATTCAGAACGAATCCCGCCTCAAGGTCGCCGACAACAGCGGCGCGAAGGAGATCCTCACCATCCGCGTGCTGGGCGGCTCGAGCCGTCGCTACGCGGGCGTGGGCGATATCATCGTCGCCACCGTCAAGGACGCGATCCCGGGCGGCAACGTCAAGAAGGGCGATGTCGTCAAGGCCGTCGTCGTGCGCACGGTCAAAGAGACCCGTCGCCCCGACGGCTCGTACATCAAGTTCGATGAGAACGCCGCCGTGATCCTGAAGAACGACGGGGAGCCGCGCGGCACCCGCATCTTCGGGCCGGTCGGCCGTGAACTGCGCGATCGGCGATTCATGAAGATCGTCTCGCTCGCCCCGGAGGTGCTGTAACCCATGGCGAACATCAAGAAGGGCGACCTCGTCCAGGTCATCTCGGGTCCCAAGCCCGAGCGCGGCGGCGACCGCGGCAAACAGGGCAAGGTCCTTGAGATCGTGCCCGGTTCCGACCGCGTGATCGTCGAGGGCGTCAACTACGTCACGCGCCACACGCGCGTCGGGCAGACGCAGCGCGGCACGAAGACGGGTGGCGTCGAGACCATCGAGGCCCCGATCCACATCTCGAACGTCGCCGTCGTCGACCCCGAGACGAAGAAGCCGACCCGCGTCGGCCACCGCGTCGAGGAGCAGACGAAGGACGGCGTCAAGCGCACCGTCCGCGTGCGCTACGCGAAGAAGTCAGGTAAGGACCTCTGAATATGAGCACCACTGCCGTTGCGACTGGCAAAATCCAGCCGCGCCTCAAGCAGAAGTACCGTGCCGAGATCCTGCAGAAGCTGCAGGAGGAGTTCGGGTACCGCAACGTCAACCAGATCCCCGGACTGGTGAAGGTCGTCGTGAACACCGGCGTCGGCGAAGCGGCCCGTGACAGCAAGGTGATCGATGGTGCGGTCGACGACCTCACCCGCATCACCGGCCAGAAGCCGGTCGTCACCAAGGCCCGCAAGTCCATCGCGCAGTTCAAGCTGCGTGAGGGGCAGCCCATCGGCGCGCACGTCACGCTGCGCGGCGACCGGGCCTGGGAGTTCCTCGACCGGCTGGTCTCGCTCGCGCTGCCGCGTATCCGCGACTTCCGCGGCCTGTCGCCCAAGCAGTTCGACGGGCACGGCAACTACACGTTCGGCCTGCAGGAGCAGTCGGTCTTCCACGAGATCGACCAGGACAAGATCGACCGCGTACGCGGCTTCGACATCACCGTCGTCACTTCGGCGACGACGGACGACGAGGGCCGGTCGCTGCTGCGTCACCTCGGCTTCCCGTTCCGCGACGAGTCCGCCCAGCAGTAATCAATCCACCACAGGTCGGCTGCCTTGCACAGGCACGTCGAAACCTGGTGAACGAAGGAACCAAGAACCCATGACAATGACAGACCCGGTCGCAGACATGCTGACCCGTCTGCGCAATGCGAACTCGGCGCACCACGACAGCGTGAGCCTGCCGAGCTCCAAGCTCAAGACGCACATCGCCGACATCCTCAAGCAGGAGGGCTACATCACCGGGTGGGAGGTCGAGGACGCCCGCGTGGGACAGACCCTCACCATGACGCTCAAGTACGGCCCCAACCGCGAGCGGTCGATCGCCGGCATCAAGCGCGTGTCGAAGCCGGGCCTGCGCGTCTACGCCAAGTCCGACGAGCTGCCCACGGTGCTCGGGGGACTCGGCGTCGCCATCCTGTCCACCTCCTCCGGTCTTCTCACCGACCGGCAGGCCGAGCAGAAGGGCGTGGGTGGGGAAGTCCTCGCCTACGTGTGGTGATCCGTCATGTCCCGCATCGGTAAGCTCCCCATCGACATCCCCGCCGGGGTCACCATCACGGTCGACGGTCGCACCGTCGACGTGAAGGGCCCCAAGGGCGAACTGTCCCTGCAGATCGCACAGCCCATCGAGGTCGCGGTCGAGGACAACCAGGTCATCGTCAGCCGTCCGGACGAGGAGCGCGAGTCGCGCTCGCTGCACGGTCTGACGCGCACCCTGATCAACAACAACATCGTCGGCGTGACCCAGGGCTACACCAAGGGCCTCGAGGTCGTCGGCACCGGTTACCGGGTGGCCCAGAAGGGCGGCTCGATCGAGTTCGCCGTCGGCTACTCGCACCCGGTCCTGGTCGAGCCCCCCGCGGGCATCACCTTCGCGGTCGAGGGCAACAACAAGCTCACCGTGAGCGGCATCGACAAGCAGGCCGTGGGCGAGGTCGCCGCGAACATCCGCAAGATCCGCAGGCCCGAGCCCTACAAGGGCAAGGGGATCCGCTACGCCGGCGAAGTTGTCCGGCGTAAGGCCGGAAAGGCTGGTAAGTAACCATGGCTGTGACCTCCAAGTCCGTCGCCCGCGGGCGACGCCACACCCGTCTTCGCAAGAAGGTCGTGGGCACCCCCGAGCGGCCCCGTCTGGTCGTGACCCGTTCGGCTCGCCACGTCTTCGTGCAGCTTGTCGACGACAGCAAGGGCTTCACGCTCGCGTCGGCCTCGACCCTCGAGACCGACCTGCGCGCCTTCGACGGCGACAAGACCGCCAAGGCACGCAAGGTGGGCGAGCTCGTCGCCGAGCGCGCCAAGGTCGCCGGAGTCACCGACGTGGTCTTCGACCGCGGTGGCAACCGCTACGCCGGACGCGTGGCGGCCATCGCCGACGGAGCACGAGAGGGCGGGCTGAACCTGTGAGCACCGACAACAAGGAGAACAACGTGTCCGCCACCACCGAGGCTCCCGCCACGGGGGCTCCCGCCGAGGGCGCCGCCACGGAGGCGCCGGCCGAGCGGGACAACCGCGAGCCCCGCCGCGGCGGGCGCGAGCGCAACCCCAACCGCGACCGCGGTTCGCGCAACGCCGAGAGCCAGTTCCTCGAGCGCGTCGTGACGATCAACCGCGTGTCGAAGGTCGTCAAGGGCGGTCGCCGCTTCAGCTTCACGGCGCTGGTCGTCGTGGGCGACGGCAACGGACTCGTCGGCGTCGGCTACGGCAAGGCGCGCGAGGTCCCGCTGGCGATCTCCAAGGGCGTCGAAGAGGCCAAGCGCAACTTCTTCCGCGTGCCGCGCGCCGGACTCTCGATCCCGCACCCCGTGCAGGGCGAAGCCGCCGCCGGTGTCGTGCTGCTGCGTCCCGCCGCCGCCGGTACCGGTGTCATCGCGGGTGGTCCGGTTCGCGCCGTGCTCGAGTGCGCCGGCATCCACGACGTGCTGTCGAAGTCGCTCGGCTCGTCGAACACGCTCAACATCGTCCACGCGACGGTCGCCGCGCTCAAGGAGCTCGAAGAGCCCCGCGCGGTCGCCGCACGTCGCGGACTCGACTTCGACCACGTCGCGCCTGCGCGTCTGGTGCGTGCCGAGGCCGAGGCAGCCAAGTCGAAGGCAGGTGCGTGATGGCCGCACGACTGAAGGTCACCCAGACCAAGTCCAAGGTGAGCGAGAAGCAGAGCCAGCGCGACACGCTGCGCAGCCTGGGCCTCAAGCGGATCGGCGACTCGGTCGTCCGTCCCGATGACGCGCAGACCCGTGGCTACGTCAACGCCGTCGCTCACCTCGTGAAGATTGAGGAGATCGACTGATGGCCGAGAACGACAAGGCCACGGCGCCGAAGGCTGCGAAGTCACCGGCGGCCAAGGCCGAGAAGAAGCAGGATGCGGCGCGTCCCGGTGTGCTGAAGGTGCACCACCTGCGTCCGGTCCCCGGCGCCCACACCGCCAAGACCCGCGTGGGTCGCGGTGAGGGCTCCAAGGGCAAGACCGCGGGTCGTGGCACGAAGGGCACGAAGGCCCGCAACACCGTGCGCGTCGGCTTCGAGGGTGGGCAGATGCCGCTGCACATGCGCACCCCGAAGCTGCGCGGCTTCAAGAACCCGTTCCGCGTCGAGTACCAGGTCGTGAACCTGGACAAGCTCGCCGAGCTCTACCCGAGCGGTGGCGAGGTGACCGTGGCGGACCTGGTCGCCAAGGGCGCCGTTCGCAAGAACGAGAAGGTCAAGGTGCTCGGCAACGGCGAGATCGGCGTGACGCTGACCGTCGACGTCGACAAGGTCTCGAGTTCCGCGGAACAGAAGATCGTCGCCGCAGGCGGCAGCATCAAATAGCGCTCGTGAAGGGGCCGGGGTGATCCTCCGGCCCCTTCTGCCGTTCCGCACCCCGCGTGAGCCGCGCATCCGCTTCGGTTCTGCCGCCGGGCTCCGCTGGGCTACCCTGGTGGTTGGTCGCCCCCGGGGGCGGTCCCGTCCCCTTCAGGAGGATCCTTCTTGTTCAGCGCTATCGCGCGCGTCTTCCGCACTCCCGATCTGCGCCGGAAGATCGCCTTCACCCTGGGCATCATCGTGCTCTACCGCGCCGGTGCGCACGTGCCGACGCCGTTCGTCGACTTCATCAATGTGCAGTCGTGCATCGGCCAGAACCAGGGGACCGAGGGCCTGCTCTCGCTCGTCAACCTGTTCTCGGGCGGCGCGCTGCTGCAGCTGTCGATCTTCGCGCTCGGCGTGATGCCGTACATCACGGCGACGATCATCACGCAGCTGCTGCGCGTGGTCATCCCGCACTTCGAGGCGCTGCACAAGGAGGGCCAGGCCGGTCAGGCGCGCCTCACGCAGTACACGCGGTACCTGACGATCGCGCTCGCGCTGCTGCAGTCGACCACGCTCGTGACGGTCGCCCGCAGCGGTCAGCTGTTCGGCAACACCGGCGTCGCCGCCTGCGACAACCTCCTCACCAACGAGGTGTGGTGGGCGCAGCTGCTGATGATCATCACGATGACGGCCGGCACCGGCCTGATCATGTGGTTCGCCGAGCTCGTGACCGAGCGCGGTGTGGGCAACGGCATGTCGCTGCTGATCTTCACCTCCATCGCGGCCACCTTCCCGGGCGCACTGTGGGGCATCTGGCAGTCGAACGGGTTCGAGACCTTCCTGCTCGTCCTCGCCGTCGGCGTGGTCGTCATCGGGCTCGTCGTCTTCGTCGAACAGTCGCAGCGGCGCATTCCGGTGCAGTACGCCAAGCGCATGGTCGGGCGCCGCACCTACGGCGGCACGAACACCTACATCCCGATCAAGGTGAACATGGCGGGCGTCGTGCCGGTCATCTTCGCGTCGTCGCTGCTGTACATCCCCGCGCTGATCGCGCAGTTCAACCAGCCCGCCCCCGGCGAGGAGCCCCCGGGCTGGGTGGTCTGGATCTCGCAGTACTTCACGACGGGTGATCACCCGCTCTACATGCTGGTGTACTTCCTGCTCATCATCGGCTTCACGTACTTCTACGTCGCGATCACGTTCAACCCGGTCGAGGTGGCCGACAACATGAAGCGCTACGGCGGGTTCATCCCCGGCATCCGCGCCGGCCGCCCCACCGCCGAGTACCTCGACTACGTGCTCACCCGCATCACGCTGCCGGGCTCGATCTACCTCGGTCTGATCGCGCTTCTGCCGCTCATCGCCCTGGCGACCGTCGGTGCCAACGCGAACTTCCCGTTCGGCGGCGCCTCGATCCTGATCATCGTCGGCGTCGGTCTCGAGACGGTCAAGCAGATCGACGCGCAGCTGCAGCAGCGCCACTACGAAGGGCTCCTCCGATGACCCCTGCCGCCACCGCCCGCCTGCTGATCGTGGGCCCGCAGGGCTCGGGAAAGGGCACGCAGGGCGTGCGCATCGGCGAGCGACTCGGCGTGCCGGTCGTCTCGACCGGCGACGTCTTCCGGGCCAACATCGCCGGGGGCACCGAACTCGGTGCCCGGGTTCAGCAGATCGTCGACCGCGGCGACCTGGTGCCCGACGAGCTGACCAGCGAGGTCGTGCGCGACCGGCTGGCGCAACCCGACGCGGCGCACGGCTTCCTGCTCGACGGATACCCGCGCAACCTCGGTCAGGTCGCGCACCTGGACGACTTCCTCGCCGGTCGGGGCGAGAGCCTCGACGCGGTCATCGAGTTGCACGTGCCCCGCGCCGAGAGCATCGCCCGGCTGCGTCTGCGCGCCGAGGAGCAGGGTCGCACCGACGACACCACCGAGGTCATCGCGAGGCGACTGGACATCTACGAGAACGAGACCGCGCCGATCCTCGACGTGTACGGCAGCCGTGGGATCGTCGACCGGATCGACGGCGTCGGCACGCTCGATGAGATCACCGAGCGCATCTTCGCCGCTCTGGCGGCTCGCGCGATCACGCCCGCCTGACGTGGGTCTGCGTCGCTCGATCTACAAGACGCCCGCGCAGCTGCGGGCGATGGTCCAACCCGGGCTGATCACCGCCGACGCGCTGGCGGCCGTCCGGGCGCTCGCCGCTCCCGGCGTCACCACACTCGAACTGGATGCCGCGGCATCCGCCGTCATCACGGCCGCGGGAGCGCGCTCGAACTTCCAGCTGGTCCCCGGCTACCGGCACACGGTCTGCGCGTCGGTGAACGAGCAGGTCGTGCACGGCATCCCGGGCGAACGGGTGCTCGAAGCCGGCGACATCCTCTCGATCGACGCGGGGGCCGAGCTGCAGGGTTGGAACGGCGACGCGGCCTTCACGACGGTGCTGCCCGACCCGGGCCGTCCCGAGGTCGTGGCCGAGCTCGAGGAGCTGTCCCGCGTGACGCAGGGATCGCTCTGGGCGGGGATCGCGGCGCTGGCCACGGCGAGGCACCTGGGCGAGGTCGGGGCGGCGATCGAGGCGCACATCGACGCCGAGGCCGAGCAGACGGGGCGGGTGTACGGCATCCTGCGCGACTATGTCGGTCACGGCATCGGCCGCAAGATGCACGAGGACCCGCCGGTGTTCAACTACGGCACGTCGGAGCGAGGTGCGCGGGTGCGCCCCGGGCTGGTGGTGGCGATCGAGCCGATGGTCGTCGCAGGCGACGAGGCCACGCTCGTCGAGGACGACGGGTGGACGGTGTCGAGCGTCGACGGGTCGCCCGGCTCCCATTGGGAGCACAGCGTCGCCGTGCATGATGACGGTATCTGGGTGCTCACGGCACACGACGGCGGAGCCGCCGGTCTGGCACCCTTCGGCGTCCGTCCGACGCCGATCGCATGAGCTGAGACGAAAAGAGGCGCATATGGCCGCGGGTGCGGGCAAGAAGAACTGGTTCGCGATCTGGATGTCGGTCGCGGTGGTCGTCGTGCTCGTCGGGGCGGGCGCGGTGGTCGTCTGGATGAACAACCAGGCCTCGGCGCCGGGACCGGCGCCGGATGCGGCGATCGTGAACGAGGAGACCGGCGCGATCGCGGTGGGCGACGGTGAGACGGTCGTCGCCACGTACATCGACTTCATGTGCCCCATCTGCAACCAGTTCGAGGAGATCTACGGCGAGACCCTCAATGAGCTGGTCGCGGACGACTCCATCACGCTGGAGTACCACCCGGTCGCGATCCTCGACAACGTCTCGCAGGGCACGGAGTACTCCACGCGGGCGGCGAATGCGCTGTACTGCGTCGCCGAGTCCTCGCCCGAGGCGGTGACGCCTTTCGTCCAGGCCATGTACGCCAACCAGCCCGCGGAGGGATCGGCCGGTCTCACCGATGAGCAGATCATCGAGATCGCCGAGACCGCGGGCGCCACGGGCGTGACGGAGTGCATCGAGGGCGGCACGTACGAGCGGTACGTGGCGACCCAGACCGCCAACATGCCGGCCGACGAGACCGGAGCGCGAGGCACCCCGACGGTGCTCGTGGACGGAGAGCGGCTCACCCTCACCGGCGACCCGCAGATCGACATCGTCGACCGGCTGCCGTGATCGCAGCATCCAGCGACGGCATCGACGGCGCCGGATGGACAGCGGGGTCATCGTAGGGTAATCTCGATCTTTGGTGCGTTGCGCCATCTTTCGGCGTGTCCCCTGAGGCGGCGTCTGCCAAGACGCGAGAGCTTCTCGAGGCCCCGTACCATCCATCACATCCACCGCAGATCGACCGGTCTGCTCAAGCGTCAGCGAGGCTATGGCTAAGAAAGACGGTGTCATCGAGATCGAGGGCGTCATCTCCGAGGCGCTCCCGAATGCGATGTTCCGCGTGGAGCTCACCAACGGACACAAGGTGCTCGCCACGATCTCGGGAAAGATGCGGCAGAACTACATCCGGATCATCCCCGAGGACCGCGTCGTCGTGGAGCTCTCGCCCTACGACCTCACGCGCGGCCGCATCGTCTACCGCTACCGCTAGACCGGTCGAGAAGTAACGGCCCGAACCGGATGCCGCGCGCCGGCATCCGTGCAGGGCACGAAGACAGCGAACAGGAAAAAACATGAAGGTCAACCCCAGCGTCAAGCCGATCTGCGATCACTGCAAGGTGATCCGCCGCCACGGCCGCGTGATGATCATCTGCAAGTCCAACCCGCGCCACAAGCAGCGCCAGGGTTGATTCGAGCCGGATCACGCGCGCTCTGCGCGCTGATGCGGCTCGAATCAAGATTGAGCGAGGGCCGCAGGCCCGAGTCAAAATCTCAGAGAACGTACAACTCAATATCGTGAGCGCGGCAGTCGCTTCGGCTCGCTTCGCTCGCTCAACGACCGGAAGGTCGTGAACACACAGGCAGTTCCAGAACCCGCATCCGTGCGGGGGACACCCCGGGCTGGAGGCCCGGGCACCGGACCTGCTCCACACCTCCACCACACTCCTTTGGAGACGACATGGCACGTCTAGCCGGCGTCGACATCCCGCGCGACAAGCGCGTGGTGATCGCCCTGACTTACATCTACGGCGTAGGCCGTACCCGCTCGAGCGAGATCCTCGCCGCGACCGGGATCGAATCCGATGTCCGCGTCAAGGACCTGAGCGACGAGCAGCTCGTCGCGCTGCGCGATCACATCGAAGGCACCTACAAGGTGGAGGGTGACCTTCGCCGCGAGGTCGCCGCCGACATCCGCCGCAAGGTCGAGATCGGCTCGTACGAGGGCATCCGCCACCGTCGCGGCCTGCCCGTGCGCGGTCAGCGCACCAAGACCAACGCCCGCACGCGCAAGGGCCCCAAGCGCACCGTCGCCGGCAAGAAGAAGGCGCGCTAGGCCTCCGCCGGCGTCCCAGGTTTAGGAGAAGAACGTTATGGCACAGGCCAAGACCGCCGCGCGCAAGCCGCGCCGCAAAGAGAAGAAGAACATCGCGCTGGGCCACGCCCACATCAAGTCGACGTTCAACAACACCATCGTGTCGATCACCGACCCCTCGGGCGCTGTCATCAGCTGGGCGTCCTCCGGTGGAGTCGGGTTCAAGGGCTCGCGCAAGTCGACGCCGTACGCGGCCGGCATGGCCGCCGAGTCCGCCGCGCGCCAGGCGCAGGACCACGGTGTCAAGAAGGTCGACGTGTTCGTGAAGGGACCGGGTTCGGGTCGTGAGACCGCGATCCGCTCGCTGACGGCCGCCGGCCTCGAGGTGGGGTCGATCCAGGACGTGACGCCGCAGGCGCACAACGGCTGCCGCCCGCCCAAGCGCCGCCGCGTCTGACGCTGCTGCCGGGATGTCCCCAGGGGCGTCCCGGCGTCGTCGTTCCCACAACTCAACACCTCACCCATGCAAGTGTCATATAGCGGGCACTTAGCCGAAAGGAACACACCGTGCTCATCGCACAGCGTCCCACTTTGACCGAGGAGAAGATCTCGGAGTTCCGTAGCCGTTTCGTCATCGAGCCGCTCGAGCCCGGCTTCGGTTACACGATCGGCAATGCGCTTCGTCGCAGCCTTCTCTCGTCCATCCCGGGTGCGGCCGTCACCAGCATCCGCATCGACGGCGTCCTCCACGAGTTCACCACCATCCCGGGCGTGAAGGAGGATGTCACCGAGATCATCCTCAACATCAAGCAGCTCGTGGTGTCGTCCGAGCGCGACGAGCCGATCACGGCCTACCTGCGCAAGACGGGTTCGGGCGAGGTCACCGCCGCGGACATCTCCGCTCCCGCCGGCGTCGAGGTGCACAACCCCGAGCTGGTCATCGCGACCCTCAACGACACCGCGAAGTTCGAGCTCGAGCTGATCATCGAGCGCGGCCGCGGCTATGTCTCGGCCACCCAGAACCGCAACGAGTACGCCGAGGCCGGGCAGGTCCCCGTCGACTCGATCTACTCGCCGGTGCTCAAGGTCAGCTATCGCGTCGAGGCGACCCGTGCCGGTGAGCGCACCGACTTCGACAAGCTCATCCTGGACGTCGAGTCGAAGCCCTCGATCGCGCCCCGCGACGCCGTCGCCTCGGCCGGTCGCACGCTCACCGAGCTGTTCGGGCTCGCCCGCGAGCTCAACGTCGAGGCCGAGGGCATCGAGATCGGCCCCGCGCCGGTCGAGACGGTGCTCTCGAACGAGCTGTCGATGCCGATCGAGGACCTCGACCTGTCGGTGCGCTCGTACAACTGCCTCAAGCGCGAGGGCATCAACACGGTCTCAGAGCTCGTCGCCCTGTCGGAGACGCAGCTGATGAACATCCGCAACTTCGGTCAGAAGTCGGTCGACGAGGTGCGCGACAAGCTCGTCTCGCTCGGCCTGTCGCTGAAGGACTCGGTCCCCGGGTTCGATGGCGCGCAGTACTTCGGCGGATACGACGACGAAACCGTCTGATCCGTCCTTCCCGACCGATTTTCTCACTGGAGTAGCTAAGACATGCCCAAGCCCACGAAGGGTCCCCGCCTCGGAGGCGGCCCCGCCCACGAGCGCCTGCTGCTTGCGAACCTTGCCGCGGCCCTGTTCACCCACCGTTCGATCAAGACGACCGAGACCAAGGCCAAGCGCCTTCGTCCGTTCGCCGAGCGCCTGATCACCTTCGCCAAGCGTGGCGACCTGCACGCGCGCCGGCGCGTGCTCTCGGTGATCGGCGACCGCGAGGTCGTGCACGTGCTGTTCACCGAGATCGCCCCGCTCGTCGCGGAGCGCGAGGGTGGCTACACGCGCATCACCAAGGTCGGCAACCGCAAGGGCGACAACGCGCCCATGGCCGTGATCGAGCTCGTTCTCGAGCCGGTGACGCCCAAGACCAAGGCGTCGTCGACGAGCACGTCGGCTGCGGCGACGCCCGCAGCCGCCGCGGCGCCCGCCGAGGGCGAGGCGCCCGAAGGCGAGACCGCCGCCGACAAGGCCGCCGAGACCGAAGCCGAGGCGGCCCAGGAGCAGGCGGACGAGATCGTCGCCGAGGAGCAGGCCTCCGAGGAGTCGGCTTCTGACGAGACCTCGTCCGAGGACGAGACGGCCGAGGACGAGGCGACCGACAAGTAGGTCCCTCCAGCCCGCCGAGAGGTCCGCACGCCGAAAGGCGCGCGGACCTTTCGCGTTGCACGGTGGCTCTCGCCCCGGCATCCTGCCCCTCGCGCCCTCGCGCCCCCCAAGCCATTGCGGCGCCACTTTTCGGTCGCGGCGGCAGCTATCGCTGGCGCCCGCGCCGATAAGTGCCGCCGCAAGGGGCTCTGGGCGGGCGGGGTCGTCGCGAGCTGCGCACCTCTTCTTTCGTTGCGGCTGCAGTTTGCGGCGCGGGCGGCACGTATTCGTGGCGCCGCGGCCGAAAACTGCAGCCACAACGGGGGTGGGGGAGGATCGGGGGCTCGGGGACTCGACGCGGGGCGCTCAGGCGCCGCCGGCGAGAAAGCGCGCGAGCAGCGCGGAGCGCGCCTGCTCCCGGTCGAACTCCGCCCGCGCGCGCCGGTCCTCGATCGACTGCACGGCGTCGGCGACGGTCTCGGCGAAGAGCGCACCGCCGGTGGGTCCGGGGTGGATGTGGTCGTCGGCGAGCAGGTCGGTGTGGGGTGCCACCGCGCCCGACCAGTCGGCGAGAGTGACCCGCGGATGCCGTTTGGCGAAGTTCGAGATCTCGGCGTTGACGCCGTCGATCCACGAGCGCGGGGCGAAGGCGTTCACGAGGACGAGGTGGCGGTCGCCGATCACCTCGGTCACGCGCTCGAGGGTGGCGGCGTCGATCGGCCCGTTGGTGCCCAGGGCGAGCACGACGTAGGGCCGGAGCGTCCCGGCATCCGCCATCGTCTCGAGGATGCCGGGCGCCGCGTACATCGAACGCGACACCGTCGCGTCGACCTCGACGCCCGGGAGCCGCTCGAGCAGCCCGCCCGCGGAGGCGAGCATGACGGAGTCGCCGACGGCGCTGACCTCCTCGCCGCGCACGGGCGTCGGCTCGGGGCCCGGCTCGGGGGCGTTCGCGGAGGCCGGGGCCAGCGGCGGGCGCGGACCGGGCGCGGGCGCGACATCCGGCTGGGCGCCGCCACCGCCGGCGTCTTCGCCGCCCGAGGCGGAGGGGGCGTCGTCGGCGAGGGCGCGCTGCCCCGCGGCGACGGCGACCTCGGCCGAGGATGACTCGGGAGCGGTCGCCACGGCGGCGCCGCTGATCACGAGCGCGCCGACCACGGCGGCGCCCGTCGCGGTGGCAGCGATTCGCGTGCCGGCGCTGCGGCCCGCGCGCTGCCAGGCCAGGCGAAGCGTGGCGCGGAACCCGTGCCGGCGCACCGGCGACTCGATGAAGCGGTACGACGCCCACGAGAGCACGAGCGTCAGCGCGAGCGTGAGCGCTCCCGCCCAGATCGGCACGCGCTGCTCGCCCCAGCTCGCGCCCGGCACGCTCGCCAGCACGAGCACCAGGAGCGGCCAGTGCCACAGGTAGATGCCGTAGGAGCGCATGCCGATCCACCGCAGCGGAGCGGCATCCAGCGCGCGCCCGAGCGGCGACCACGCCCAGACCGAGCAGGCGATCACCACGGTGGTCAGCACGGAGGCCAGCAGCAGCCAGCCCGGGAATGTCGCGATCCCCGGCGCGGGGCGGAGAACGGCGACGAGCAGGATGCCGGCGAGCGCGAAGACACCGAGCGCGGTGAGGCCGACGAGCCCGAGCGCGCGGCCGGTGGCGGCCAGCCAGGAGCCGCCCGCGGGGCGACGCGTGCGGCCGAGGGCCGTATGCAGGGCGAACGCGAGCGCGACGCCCAGCAGGATGCCGAAGCCGTGCGTGTCGGTGCCGAAGTAGACGCGCGTGGCATCGGCGCCGAGCAGCACCAGCACGGCCATGACGGCGGCGGACAGCGCCGCAGCGGCGACGGCGACGGCGACTCGCGCCCACGTCGCTCGCAGGAGCAGGACGAGGGGCAGCACGAGCGGCCACAGAACGTAGAACTGCTCCTCGACGGCGAGTGACCACAGATTGCGGAACAGCTCCGGCGCCGACGCGCTGAAGTAGCCCGTGCCGGCACCGATCGCGACCCAGTTGTAGCTGAACGTCACGGCGCCGAGCACCTGGCGGCCGATGCCGACGAGCACGTCGCCGCCGACGACGGCGGCCCAGGCGGTGCCCACGAGCACGACGGTGCCGAGCGCGGGCAGCAGCCGCCGCGCGCGGCGTCGCCAGAAGTCCCCCAGCGCGATTCGGCCGGTGGCCGCGCGCTCGCGCAGCAGCAGCGAGGTGATCAGGAATCCGCTGATGACGAAGAAGACGTCGACGCCGAGGAACCCCTGCCGGATGCCCGCGGCGGGGAACAGGTGATACACCACCACCAGGATCACGGCGATCGCACGCAGGCCGTCGAGGCCGGCGTAGTGGACGCGGCGCGCAGCCGCCCCCTGCTGCGGGCGAGGCGCGGGGGCGGTGCGGGGCGCGGTGCGAGGCGGGGCGAGGGTCATCGGATGCGGCATGTCGGGGGGACGCGGGATCGCCTAAGTGTACGACCGCAGCCTGACGACACGCCGGGTCCCCGAGTGCCCGATCCGCGTCGGGGTGTACGCCGATGTCTGCGCACCGCTATTCTGGCGGGGCCGGTGTGCACGGGGGACGTCGGCCGAACGGTTTCTGGGGGAACCATGCTCACGATCGCTCTCGCCGAATCGGCGCGGGACAACTCGCTCGGTCGCGCCATCAGCATGAGCCTCGTCGCCGCCGAGCTGGGCGCCGTCGAGCTGTGGGCCGTGGACGATGGTCCGGCGTGGACGGGGGCGCGCCATTTCGATCTCACGGTGCACCGCTTCTCACGCGCCGGCATCGACCGGCTCGTCGAGCGCATCCGCACGGCGGCGCGCGCCGAGCCCGTGCTCGTGTGGGTGTCGAAGGGCATCGCGCCGCTCGACCGCGTGGCCCGAGCCGTCGCGGGCGTGCGCGGAGTGACGGTGGTCGCGGACTTCGACGACGACGACGTGAGCCTCATGCGCGAGCAGATGCGCAAGGGATGGAAGACGGCGGTGCACCTGAACGTGCTGCACCGCAAGTCGCCCGTGCGGGTGGCCCGCGCCCAACGCCGAACGGCGGCCGCCGCCGACGCCTACACCTTCTCGAGCGAGACGCTCCGCGCGACGTATCAGGCGCGGGGCCTGCCGGAGCGGCCCTCCGTCATCGTCCCGCACGCCCGGCCGACCGCGTGGCTGCGTGCTGAGCGCGACACACGCCGCCCCGGGCCGCTGCGACTCGGATATCTCGGCACGGTGCGCCCGCACAAGGGCGCGGACCGCATCCTCGAGCTCGTACGTGCGATGCCCGAGATCGAGTTCGCGAGCTTCTCGGGCTCGTTCCGCCCGACGACGGGGGGCGCGACCTGGCGCGCGATCGAGTCCGCGGCCGCGCTGCCGGCTGTCTATGCCGACATCGACTTCACCCTCGTGCCGCAGAGCGCCGCCTCGAGCGCCGCCCGCAACCAGCTGCCCTCGAAGATCGTCGAGGCCGCGGCCTTCGGTGTCGCGGTGGTCGCCACGCCGACGCCCGTGATCGAGGAGTACTGCGCCGGGGCCTATATTCCAATCGACGACTGGAGTGACGCGACGGCGGTCGCCGCCCGCATCCGCGCCGCAGACCCGGTGGCTCTCGGCGACGCCATCCGCGACGTCTTCGTGCAGCGCTTCGCCACGTCGGTCTCCGCGGATGCGCTGGCGGGGCTGCTCCCGCCCGCGTACGCTGCCGACACGCGAGAGGGGCCGCAGCGGGTGGCCTGACCGCCGTGTCGCGGTCAGTGCCCCGCGCCGAGGTTGCCCGTGAGGCGACCGTGGAACGCGACGGTGGCCTCGTTCATGCCCCCGATCACCACCCGCTTGCCGTGGTGCTCGTACTTGTTCACGATGGCGTCGAGCGCCGCGACCGTCGACGCGTCCCACACGTGGGAGCGGGACATGTCGATCACGACGCGGTCGGGGTCGTCGGCGTACTCGAACTGCGTCGTCAGGTCGTTGCTCGAGGCGAAGAACAGCTCGCCGTCCACGGTGTAATACGCGGTGGGCACGGCCTCGCCCTCGGGCAGCGTGCGGGTGACGGTGACGAAGTGGGCCACGCGCCGGGCGAACAGGACCATCGCGGCGAGCACTCCCACGGCCACGCCGATGGCGAGATTGTGCGTCCAGACGGTGACGACCACGGTGGCGAGCATCACCATCGTCTCGCTCTTGGGCATCCGCTTGAGCGTGGCGGGGCGGATGCTGTGCCAGTCGAAGGTCGCGATCGACACGACGATCATGACGGCCACCAGGGCTGCCATCGGGATGATCGCGACGACGCCCCCGAGTGCGACCACGAGGATGAGCAGGAAAACGCCGGCGAGGAACGTCGAGATGCGCGTGCGCGCCCCCGAGGCCTTCACATTGATCATCGTCTGGCCGATCATGGCGCAGCCGCCCATGCCGCCGAAGGCGCCCGAGAGGATGTTGGCGGCGCCCTGCCCCCACGCCTCGCGCGTCTTGCGGGAGTGGGTGTCGGTGATGTCGTCGACGAGCTTCGCCGTCATGAGTGACTCCAGCAGGCCGACGACGGCCACCGCGAGGGCGTACGGCGCGATGATGCCCAGGGTCTCGAACGTGAGCGGCACGTCGGGGATGAACAGGGCAGGCAGGCTGTCGGGCAGCTCGCCCTGGTCGCCGACGTTCGGCACGGCGATGCCCATGACGACGACCGCGGCGGTGACGAGCACGATCGCGATCAGTGGAGCGGGCACGACCTTCGTGATGCGCGGCATCACGAACATCACGAGCAGCCCGGCGGCCACCAGCGGATACACCAGCCACGGCACGCCGATCAGCTGCGGGAACTGCGACGTGAAGATGAGGATCGCGAGCGCGTTGACGAACCCGACCATCACCGAGCGCGGGATGAAGCGCATCAGCTTGGCCACACCGAGCACGGCGAGCACGATCTGGATGAGACCGCCCAGCAGGACCGTTGCGATCAGGTAGTCGAGCCCGTACTCGCGCGCGACCGGAGCGACGACGAGCGCGATCGCGCCGGTCGCGGCGGTGATCATGGCCGGTCGGCCGCCGAGGAACGAGATGGCCACGGCCATGACGAACGACGAGAACAGGCCGACGCGCGGGTCGACGCCCGCGATGATCGAGAAGGCGATCGCCTCGGGGATGAGGGCGAGCGCGACGACGAGCCCGGCCAGCACCTCGCGGGTGAGCAGGCGCGGACTGCGCAGCGCCTGCAAGACGGTAGGTTCGATGCGGTAGCGGCTGGCGCTGTCGCGAGCAGGGGTGACGGCGGTCATTCGGCTCCCGGGGTCGGTGCTCTCTGGGAAAGCGTGGGTGGAGGAGAGCGCACCGTTGCGCACAGGTGCCGACCAGCGCCGGCGGTGAAAATGGGGTGTGGTGCGTCCGAGTGGACGCGCACGCTGAACTCTACCCCAACGTGAGGGTTGGGCGGGAATCGAGGATGCGGCATGACGGTGAACGACACGATGCACATCGGTGAACTCGCCGAGCGCACGGGCCTGTCGCTGCGCACCATCCGGCACTACGAGGAGGTCGGCCTCCTCGCCCCCGCCATGCGGACCGAGGGGGGTTTCCGTCTCTATGCGGAGGCCGACGAGGAGCGGCTCCTGCTCATCCGCCGGATGAAGCCCCTCGGCTACACGCTCGAAGAGATGCGCGAGCTGCTGCGCGTGATCGACGCGCTGGCCGCAGAGCCCCGGGATGCGGCGATGCGAGCTCGGCTCGGCGACATCCGCGACGAGGCCGTGCTGCGGCGCGACCGGCTGCGCCGGCAGTTGGAGGCGGCCGACGAGTTCGTCGAGCGCCTCACCGAGCGCTGACCGCATCCGTCCCGGTCTGCGCCGGTAGACTGTGACGTTGCGTGAGGAACCCCAGGAGGACCGCATCGAACAGCAACGCGTCGTAGACGAGGCCGCCCGGCGGCGCACGATCGCGGTGATCTCGCACCCGGATGCCGGCAAGTCGACCCTTTCGGAGGCGATGCTGCTGCACGCCCGCGCGATCTCGCAGGCCGGCGCGACGCACGGCAAGGCGGGGCGTCGCGGCACGGTGTCGGACTGGATGGAGATGGAGCAGGCGCGCGGCATCTCGATCAGCTCGGCGGCCATCCAGTTCGAGGTCGGCGACGTCATCGTCAACCTCGTCGACACCCCGGGCCACGCCGACTTCTCGGAGGACACCTACCGGGTGCTCGCCGCGGTGGACGCCGCCGTGATGCTGATAGATGCCGCCAAGGGCATGGAAGCCCAGACCGTGAAGCTGTTCGACGTGTGCGCCGATCGCGGCATCCCGATCGTCGCGATGATCAACAAGTGGGATCGACCGGGCAAGGACGCCCTCGAGCTGATGGACGAGGTGCGGGATGTCACCGGCATGCGCCCGATGCCGCTGACGTGGCCCGTCGGCATGTCGGGCCACATGGTGGGCCTTCGCCACGTGGAATCCGGCGACCTGGAGCTGTACGAGCGCACGGCCGGCGGAGCCCAGGTGGCCGAGTCCCGCCGCGTGGACGGCCGCGAGGCCGAAGAGGTCGCCGGAGCGGACTGGAGCACGGCCGTCGACGAGTCCGAGCTGGTGACCCTCGATGGCGGCGAGTACGACCGCGACGCATTCCTCGATCGCACCGGCATCCCCGTGCTGTTCGGCTCGGCCGTGCAGAACATCGGCGTCGCGCACCTGCTGGACTTCGTGCGCGACGAGGCCCCCGCCGCGCGGCCGCGCCTGGATGTCGACGGCAACCCCCGTGCGGTGACCGCCGGCTTCTCGGCGCAGGTGTTCAAGATCCAGGCCAACATGGATCCCGCCCATCGCGACCGCCTCGCGTTCCTGCGGGTGTGCTCGGGGGTCTTCGAACGGGGCATGACGACGCAGCACGCGCAGTCGGGCCGGCCGTTCGCGACGAAGTACGCGCAGCAGATGTTCGGGCAGGAGCGCCAGACGGTGGAGCAGGCTTGGCCCGGCGACATCGTCGGGCTGGTCAACGCGTCGTCGCTGCGCCCCGGCGACACGCTGCACGGCGAGGATGCGGTGCGTTTCGCGGGCATGCCGCGCTTCGCGCCCGAGGTGTTCGCGCTCGCCTCTCCCGCGGATTCGAGCACGGCGAAGAAGTTCCGCAAGGGCATCGCCCAGCTCGCCGAGGAGGGCGTCGTGCAGCTGCTCGAGTCCGAGCGACGAGGCGTGCAGACACCGATGCTCGGCGCGGTGGGCGAGATGCAGTTCGAGGTCGCCGCCCAGCGCATGCAGGTGGACTTCTCGGCGGCGATGCGGCTCTCGCCCCTGCCCTACACGGTCGTGTGCCGGGTGGACCCCGCCGACGTCGCCCTGCTCGAGGGGCGGCGCGACCTCGAGATCGCGCGCCGCGACGACGAGTACCTCGCGCTGTTCGCCGATCTGTGGCGCCTGCGGGCGCTGCGCCGAGACATGCCGGACCTGGTGCTCGAACCGCTCGGACGAGCGATCGACGAGGCGACGGGCGCCGCGCCACGCCGCGCCTGACGCCCCCTGCTCACACGAGAGAACCGGTGGCTGCCGCGAGGGCTGGCCACCGGTTCTCCTGTTCTCGAGGCGGGTCACCTTTCGGGTCCCCAAGAACCCGCCCCGACATCCGTCACCCGCCCGATGGGCCAGACGGAAGCTCCCGCGCCTGCTCGGCGCGCAGACGGTCGACGAGCCTGCCCGCGGGCAGCTCGACATCGGCGTAGGTCAGCACGTCGTCGGCCGCGACGTCTCGCGTCAGTCGGCATCCCTCAGCGACGCCGATGGGCAGCAGCCGCTGCTCGGCGGTGACGTCGGCCCGTTCGGCGACGCCGTAGGTGTGGTAGCCGCCGAGGCCGTCGATCACCGTGCCCGCGGGCAGGGCGGACTTGGCCACGGCCACGACCTCCACGGTCGGCGCGCCGAGCGGCTCGAGGGCGGCATCGGCGAAGTCGACCGCGCGCACGACCGTGTTCGGCACCTCGAAGTGGCACAGGTGGTACGGCGTGTAGAAGCTGTAGAGCGGTCCCTCGCCGAGCTTGTAGAGGTTGAGGTAGTGGCGCTGCTTCGGATCGTCGTGGGTCGCGAGCACGAAGACGCCCGGGCCGGGCTGTGCTCCCACGACGTAGTCCACGACGCCCCCGGCGCGGCGCAGCTCCTCGACGTCGTAGGCCGTCGTCAGCTCGTCGACGTGCCCGGCATGGTCCGCGCCGCGCATGCCGCGGCGCTCGACCGTCATGCCCGTGGCGTTCGCGACGATCGCCTGCTCGAACGACACCTTGGTGCCGTCGGCGAAGCTCGTGACCATGTAGGGGTCCTGCCCCCACTTCTCGGCGAACGCGGCCTGGGTCGTCGGGGTGCGGTACTCGTCCTGCAGGCCCTTGATGTTGCCGCAGACCAGCGGCGTCAGCCCCAGTCCGCGCACGAAGCGCACGAGGTTCATCTCGACGCCCGGCTGATCGCCGTCGCAGCCGGTGAGCACGACGCCCGCGGCCTTCGCCCGGGCGCTGAGGATCGGCCCCACGGTGCCGTCGACCTCGGCGTTCATGAGCACGACGTGCGTACCGGCGTCGATCGCGTCGACGACCACGTGACAGCCGTACTCGACCGCGCCGGTGGCCTCGATGACGGCGTCGACGGATGCCGCGGCCACCGCGGCGCGGTGATCCGTGGTGATCGCGACGGCTCCCGCCGCCACCGCGGCATCGACGCCCGCCGCATCCTCGACCACGCGGATGTCGGTGACGCCGGCGTCGCGCAGCGCGTTCTCGGCCTTCGAGAGGGTGCGGTTGACGACGACCGAGATGCGCATGCCGGGCACGCTGTTGACGATCTGGTTGATCAGACCGCGCCCCATGAACCCTGCCCCGACCAGCCCGACGCCGATCGGCCGCGATTCGGCCGCGCGGGCGGCGAGGGCCTTGTCGATGAGGATCACGGGAGCCGCCCCGTCACGGCGGCCAGCTGCTCGTCGCTCCACTCCGACAGCAGCGGCCACGAGGCGTCCTTGGCCGACACGTCGGCGACCGGAAGCGGCCAGGACAGTCCCAGGTCCGGGTCGTCGTGACGCAGCCCCCGCTCGGCCGCGGGAGCGTAGCCGCCCGAGACCATGTAGGTCACCTCGGTGGCGTCGGTGAGGGTCTGGTAGCCGTGCGCGAAGTAGGCCGGCACGTACAGCGCCCGGCGGTTCTCGGCGGTCAGCTCGACCGAGACGTGTTCGAACCGCGTGGGGGAGCCGCCCCGCATGTCGACGATGGTGTCGACGATCGCGCCGCGGGTGCACCGGATGAGCTTGGTCTCGGGATGCGGCGAGATCTGGAAGTGCATGCCCCGCAGCGTGCCGGCACGGTGGTTGAACGAGATGTTGCTCTGCTCGATGTGCGGGTCGAGGCCCGCGGCCTCGAACTCGGCGCGATCGAAGGACCGGGCGAAGAACCCGCGGTCGTCGCTGCGCTCCTCGAGGTCGATGATGGCGACCCCGGCGATGGGGGTGGAATGGAAGATCACGGCTGCCTCCAGAACAGGTCGTCGTCCACCTGACCGGTGCGCATCAGGTACTCCAGCTGCTTGAGGCGCGTGAACCCGCGTCCCGAGAAAGACGCCTCGTCGAGGTCGACCGAGGCGAAGATCGCCAGCAGCTGCTCCGCGCCGCGGCGCGCGTTCCAGTCGCACTCGTAGCCCGGCAGCACCTCGCGGATGCGGTCGAAGTTGACCCGGTAGCTGCGGTTGTCACCGCCGGGCGGGCCGAACGAGACCTCGCAGTCCGGGAAGACGTCGCCGACGATCTCGGCGATCTGGCGCACCTGGTAGTTCTGTTCGTCCGAGCCGACGTTGAAGATCTGGCCGCGCACGGCATCCGCGGGGGCCGCCAGCGTCATGCGGATGGCTTTGGCGATGTCGAGTGCGTGCACGAGCGGACGCCACGGTGTGCCGTCGCTGGTCATGACGATCTTCTTGGTCGTCCACGCCAGCCCGGCGAGGTTGTTCAGCACGATGTCGAAGCGCATGCGGGGGGAGGCGCCGAACGCGGTCGCGTTGCGCAGGAAGGTCGGCGCGAACCCGTCGTCGGCGAGGGGCCGGACGTCGCGCTCGACCATCGCCTTGCATTCGGCGTAGATGGTCTGCGGGTCGACGGGGGAGTGCTCGTCGACCACGCCGTCGGCGACGCCGTAGACGCTGCACGACGACATGTAGACGAAGCGCGAGACCCCGGCGGCCTTCGCCATCGTCGCCAGCCGCACCGATCCGGCGTGGTTGACCGCCTTCGTCAGACCGGGGTTGACCTGGCCGAGCGGGTCGTTCGACAGCTCGGCCATGTGCACGACCGCCTCGACGCCGTCGAGGTCATCCGGCTCGATGTGCCGGATGTCCTTGGCGAGGGTGCGGGGAGTGGTGCCGGGCGTGTTGTAGAGCCAGCCGGCCTTGTAGTAGCCGGTGTCGACGGCGACCAGGTCGTGGCCGTCGCGCAGCAGCTCGGGGGCGAGGACGGAGCCGAGATACCCTTCCGTCCCGGTGACGAGCACCTTCATGTCAGGCCCACACCTTCCAGGCCGCCTCGCCGGAGTCCCAGAGCCCGTTCAGCTCGGTCCAGTCGCGGTAGGTGTCCATACCCATCCAGAAGCCCTCGTGCGTGAACACGCCCAGTTCGCCGTCGGCGGCGAGGGTCTGCATCGGCTTCTTCTCCAGCAGCAGGTCGGGGTCGTCGTCGAGGTAGCGCTCGACCATCTCGCGCTTGTGGGCGAAGAACCCGCCCGACACCCAGCCGTCGGCCGACGTGGGCTTCTCGTTGAACTCGGTGACGCGCTCGCCGGCCACGTGCATCTCGCCGAAACGGCTCGTGGGGTGCACCCCGGTGACGGTCGAGATCAATCCGCTGGCGACGTGCTGCCGGTAGATGCCCTCGATGTCGACGTTGCCGATGCCGTCGCCGTAGGTCTGCAGAAAGTAGGGCTGGTCGAGGTACTCGGCGACCCGCTTGATGCGCGCCCCGGTTCCGGTCTCGAGGCCCGTCTCGACGAGCGTGACCTCCCAGTCCTCGGTCTGGGGCTCGCCGTACCATTGCGGCGAGCCGCCGCTGGCGAGGCTGACCGTCACGTCGCGGCCCTGGTCGCCGTAGGTGAGGAAGAAGTCGCGGATCTGGTCGCCCTTGTACCCGAGCGGCAGCACGAACCGCCGAAAGCCGTGTGCGGCGTAGATCTTCATGATGTGCCACAGGATCGGCTTGCCGCCGATCTCGATGAGCGGCTTGGGCAGCTTCTCGCTGGCCTCGCGGATGCGTGTGCCCATGCCCCCGCACAGGATCACGACCGGGATGTCGGCCTTCTCGGGCACGACGGTGGAGACGTCGGACATGACGTGGTTGTTCCTCTCTGAAGGTGGTCGGAGCCCCCAGGCGACGACCTTGTTAGGAGTGTTCAGTTGTGCCGAGGTGGCGTCAGTGGGCCGTTTCGCCAGGCGCCACCACAGCCTTGAAGGTGCGGAACAGGATGCTGATGTCCCCCAGCAGCGTCCAGTTCTCGACGTAGTACAGGTCCAGGCGCAGCGCCTCGTCCCAGCCGAGGGCGGAGCGTCCGCTCACCTGCCACAGTCCGCTCATGCCCGGCTTGACGATCAGGCGCCGCTCGGCGGCGGAGTCGTAGTACTCCACCTCCGCGCGTCGCTGCGGCCGCGGGCCCACGAGGCTCATGTCGCCCTTCAGCACGTTGATCAGCTGCGGGAACTCGTCGAGCGAGTACTTGCGCAGGATGCGGCCGATCGGCGTGATGCGCGGGTCGTTCTCGACCTTGAACAGCGGCGTGCCCTCGGTCCCCTGGCCGGCGAGCAGACCGGCCAGCTGTGCGTCGGCATCCGGGATCATCGAGCGGAACTTGATCATGCCGAAGGGGACGCCCTCCTTGCCGATGCGCTCCTGGCGGTAGAACACGTCACCGGGGCCGGAGGCCTTGACCAGCAGTGCGAGCACCGCGAACAGCGGCGCCAGCACGAGCAGCAGGGCGGCCGAACCGAGGATGTCGAACGTGCGCTTGACGACCCGCTGGCGCCCCGAGTAGCGCGGGGTCTCGACGTGCATGAGCGGGAGCCCCGCGACGGGGCGGGTGTGCATCCGCGGCCCGCCGATGTCGGTCAGGCTCGGCACCATGATCAGGTGCTGACGGCCGGCCTCGAGCTGCCAGCTGATCTTGCGCACCTGCTCGACTCCGAGGGCTGCGTCGCTGGCGACGATGACGGTGTCGGCGCCCGTGCGCTCCAGCATCCGGTCGACGTCGCGCACGGGGCCGAGGAAGGGCACGTCGAGCCCGGCGCTGGTGAAGTCGGCACGACGGCCGGGCCCCGCGATGCCCACCACGTGGTACCCCGCCTCAGGCGTGCGCTCGAGCTCGGAGATGATGCGGGCGCTCTCGCCGTCGTCACCGATCACGAGCACCCGCGACATCGCCTGACCGGCCCGGCGTGCGGACCAGAGGCGCCGTCGCCAGAGAGCCCGGTTGGCCAGCAGCAGGGCCGTGCCGAGCGGGAAGGCCAGGAGCAGGTAGCCGCGGGAGATGGGTGCCGACAGCAGGTAGGACACGATGGCGAGCGCGGCGAAGAGGTAGACCGTGGAAGAGATGACCTTGCGGTACTCGAGCGTTCCGATGCCGACGGTTCGCGCACTGCGCGATCCCGAGATCGACAGGGCCACCAGCCACCCCGTGATCAGCGCCATCGAGAGCCACGTGTAGGTGATCGGCTCGATCGAGTCGACCGGTCGCGAGACGGGTTCGCCGGTGAGCGTGAACCACGCGTACTGCGTCGCGAACATCACCGCGATGACGACGATGGCGTCCGAGACCCAGAGCGTGCGCCGGTAGAGCGAGAGCCAGTCGGCGGTCGCGGGCGCCTGTACGGCGGATCGCGACAGCGATTGTGTGACCATTGATCTTTCCCCAGTGATCTTTCCCCAGTGATGGTGCTCGTGGTGTGACCGGCCCCCGCCGGATGCTGCTGCCCGTACCCGCTAGGGCGACGTGTCGTGCGCCGACGCGCGTGCGGATCGGCGAGTGCGCTCGCGGTCGGTTCGACCGTCCGGCAGATCTTCGCTCGCGGCGCCCCCGGGCGTGCGCACCAGGTCGTCGAACGTCGGTGCGGGCGGCGGCGCCGACCGCTCGGCCGATGCGTCGTCCGCGCCCTTCGGCGCGGGCGCCTGGGAGTGGTACGGCTCGGCAAGATACGAGGTCGTGCCGCGCCCCGCGACCCGGTTGACGACGACGCCCGAGATGTGGGCATTGACCTTCTGCAGGGCCGCGACGGCACTGCGGATCTCGTCGCGGCGGGTGCGGTCGATCGAGGCGACGAGCAGCACGCCTCCCACGTTGCGCGAGAGGATCGCCGCGTCGGGCACCGGCAGCACGGGCGGCGTGTCGTAGAGCACGACGTCGTAGCGCTCCTGCAGCTGCACCATCAGCTCGCGCATCTGCTGCGACCCGAGCAGTTCGCTCGGGTTGGGCGGGATGCGGCCCGAGGCCAGCACGTGCAGGTTGGGCGAGCGCCACGACTGCACCACGTCGGCGAGCTCGGCGCGTCCGATCAGGATGTCGGTGAGCCCCGCGCCCCCCTCGAGACCGAAGTAGCTGTGCACCTGCGGGCGGCGCAGGTCGGCTTCGACGACGAGCACGCGAACCCCGTTTGCGGCGATGGATGTCGCGAGGTTGGTCGTGATCGTCGACTTGCCCTCCCCGCTCGAGGGGGAGGTCAGCACGAAGGTGGCGGGTCCGTCGATGTCGAGGAACTGCAGGTTGGTGCGCAGGATGCGGAACGACTCGGCCGACGGGCTGCCGGGGTCGTGCTCGGCCAGGATCGAGCTCTGACGGCCGCGCCCGACCTGCGGGATGGCGCCGACGATCGGCGCGGTGGTGATCGCCTCGACGTCCTCGAGGGTGCGCACGCGCGTGTCGATCAGATCGCGCAGGATCGCCGCCAGCACGCCGAGGGCGAAGCCCGCGGCGATGCCGATCAGAAGGTTCAGCATCAGGCTCGGGCTGACCGGCGACGTCGGCGTCTCGGCGAAGCGCACCTGCGTGATCTGCACGGGCGGGGCGGCCTCGACGATGACGGGGTCGCCATTCGCGTCGATCGTGGGCGTTCCGGTGACGGCTGTCGTCTCGATCTCTTCGACGACCGTCGCCAAGCTCGTGATCAGGGCATTGGCGAGACTCGCGGCGACGCTCGGCGACGCGTCGGTGACGGTCACCTCGAGCATCGTCGTGTCGACCGGGATCGAGACCCCGATCTGCCCCGCGAAGGCGGCGGGTGAGATCTCGAGGCCGAAGTCCTCGATCACGCTCTCGGTCACGATCGGCTCGACCAGCAGCTGCGCATAGGTGTTCACGCGGCGTTCGGTGAAGGCGTTGCCTTGCGTCAGCTCGTTGAGGGTGCCGCCCGACTCGCTGGCCACGAAGGCGGCGCTCGTCGCCGAGTACTCCGCCTCGGTCGTCGCGGTCACGGCCCAGGCCGCCGTCGCGCCGACCATCGCGAAGATGACGATCAGCAGCCACGATCGACGGAAGATCCGCGCGTAGTCTCGAGTCCCCACTCGTGCCCCCCAGAGAGTCCTTCATCCGCGGCGCCGGCTACGTGTCCCCCTCGTGCCGGTGTCGATCCCTCGTCGACGACGTCGCTCCACCATGTATACCGGCAACGTGCGACGTTGACCACCCCGGGCCCGAGAAAGTTCGGCGGGCGTAACGTGGCGTTCACACCGGACTGCGCGCGCTCGGGGTGTTGCGCGATGGGGGTGCGGCGTGGCTACGATGGACGCGCGACGCACCATCGTGGGGATCCGGTGCACGCAGCGCTCATGATGGGGGATGAGGCATGCGATCGCTGGGGACGATCACGGCAGGGACGACACGAGAACGCGCCACCGGCGACCCCACCGGCGCCCGCAATGCCGACGGCATCCTCGAGGTCACCCTCTTCTGCGCCGAACTCGCGGCGGACGACACGGCTGCGGGTGCGCACGTGCGCGGAACGCTCGCCCGGCTGACCGACCCGCGCCTGCACGTGAATGTGGTGACGCAGTGGGCGAACGGCCCACGGTGGATGCCGCGGCTGCTGCGCAGACCATGGCGCCTGGCCTCGGTCGTCGCCCGGGCCCGTGTGCGCCGGCCGCGCGGTGTGCTGCTCGCGCGCTGGAGCCCCTTCGTGGCGCTCGTGAGCGGGCGCTGGCGGCGCCGGGGGCTTCCGCTCGTGCTGTTCGTGCAGGGCAACCTCGACGACATGTACGACTCGAATCCCTGGACGCGGCGCGTGCCGCGGATCACCGAATGGGCGCTGGCCTCCATCCGCGAGGCGGCGGCGGTCGTCACCCCGAGCGAGGGGCTCGCGGAGTGGGTCGGGTCGCTGCGGGCGGACGGGCGGCGCGGGGTCACCGTCATCCCGAACGGCGCCGACGTCGGAGCCTTCGACGCCGAGCGCGAACGGGCGGGGCAAGAAGCGCCCCCGTCGGGCACGACGCCGTCGGAGCACGCCCTCTTCTTCGGCAATCTGGCCTCGTGGCAGGGGGTCGACACGATCCTCGCCGCGGTGCGCGAGCCCGCGTGGCCGGCCGACCTCGATCTGCATGTGATCGGCGACGGGCAGGCCGCCGAGGCGGTGCGATCGTGCGGCGACGCGCGCGTGCACTACCTGGGCCGCCGCCCCAAGCGCGAGGTCACCCGCGCCGCCGCCCGGGCGCGGATGACGCTGGCGACCCGGCACGACGTGGCCGCGAGCGCCACGGGTGTATCGCCGTTCAAGATCATCGAGTCGGCGGCGGCCGGAACCCCGAGCATCGTCACGCGCGTGCCCGGGCAGACCGAGCTCGCGCAGGCGATCGGCGGCTCGCTGCTGATCCCGCCCGGCGATCCCGCCGCGCTCGCCGCCGCGGTCGCGCGACTGCACGGCGATGCGGAGCTGCGCGATGCGCTTGCGTCGGCCGGGCGCGACGGCGTGCGGGCCTTCGACTGGGCGGCGCACGCGGGAACGCTCGCCGGCATCGTGCTCGCCGCCGCCGACGGTTCACCGCGCCGTACGCGTGCGACGGAGCGTGTGGCGTGACGCTGATCGACGGACGACGCGACCACGAGACCCGGCCGGATCCCGGCGGGCACCTCGACGCGATCAAGTACTGGCTCGTGCTGGTCGCGTTCACGGCCGGGGCCTTCATCGCCTGGCGCAGCCACGCGATCCTGCCACCCAAGCTGTTCCTCGACGAGTTCATCATCCGCCGCTTCATCTCGGGGGAGCTGCAGTCCGACGGGCCCAGCTCGTACGGCACCACGGGCTGGCTCTACCGCGTCACGGGGCTCGGGTCGATCCCCGACCTCTTCCCGCTGCTGGCCTTCCTGGTCTTCGCCGGGGCCATCGTCGTGGGCGTCGGGTGGCGCAACATCGCCGGGATGTCGTTCCCGGCCATCGGGCTCACGGCGGGTTCGCTGCTGCTCGGGGGCGTATACCTGTCGCAGTACTCGAAGGAGTTCTTCGTGCTGCCGCTGGCGATCCTGCTGCTGCTCGCCCGGCGGTCGTGGAAGCTCGAGGTGGCGTGGCTCGCGCTCGCGCTGCTCTACGCCACGCACGTGCGCCAGTACTGGTTCCTCGTCATCGCGATCTACCTCGCGCTGCGCTTCGTCATCCCGGCCCTGCGTTCCGCATGGTGGCTCGTGCCGATCGTGCTCGTCGGGTTCCTCGTCATGGTGATCGTGTTCGAGGTGTTCCTCGGCACGTCGCTGACGTTCTTCCGCACCGACATCAACAACGCCCTCGAGTACGATCGCTCGACCCAGATCGACGACGTGCTGCCGGGCGACGCGATCCCGGTGCAGTGGCTCAACGGCGTGCTCGTGATGCTGTGGATGGCCTTCCCGGTCTGGATGATCTTCTCGGGCGACCTGGTGCAGCTGCTGGCCGGCGTGTTCATGGCCGTGTGCTGGGTGCTCGTCATCGACCGCGCGCGGTTCGTCGTGGGGCGTGCGGGCCCAGGCGTGCTGCCGCTGGCGTTCCTCATCGCCTTCCTGATGGTGCAGACGGCGTTCGAACCCGACTACGGGTCGTATCTGCGTCACATCACGCCCCAGCTGCCCATCTTCCTCGCGCTGTTCGCCGCGACGGCGCGGCGCGGACGCGACGAACACCGGCCCGTGGCGACGTCGCCGGCGCCCGCCGGGCAGGGGGTGCTCAGATGAGGATCGTGCACGTCACTGAGACGCTCGTGGGCGGCGTGCTCGCCGCCGTCGCCGCCCTCGCCAACGCGCAGGCCGCGCTCGGCCACGAGGTGCGCATCGTCTACGCGCGCAAGCCGACGGTGCCGGATGCCGCCGAGCTCGACAGTCGGGTCGACGCCCGGGTGACGCGCACCGAGGTCGCCTATCGTGGGCGCCTGACCGCCGTCGACGCCCTGCGTCGCGCCGTCGCGCGGGCGACCCGCGATGGTGTGGACGTCGTGCACCTGCACTCCAGTTTCGCCGGCCTCGCGGGCCGGCTTTCACCCGCCATCCGGCGCCAGGCCGACGTCATCGCCTATTCTCCGCACGGTTGGGCGTTCCTGCGCGGCGCCGGCGGCGGAGTCGTGGCCGGAGCGGCCGACCGCCTCGCGCTCGCCGTCGAGCGCGCCCTGACGGGTCGGTGTGACGGGCTCGTGCTGGTCTCCGACTCCGAGGCCGAGCTCACCAGGGCGCGCCTCGGCGCCGCGCCCTGTCATGTGCTGCGCAACGGCATCCCGGTCGCGCATCTGCCGGCGGCCACCGGCAGCGGCCGGCAGCGGCCCGTGGTCACGGCATCCGGTCGGCTGATGGAGCAGAAGGCGCCCGACCGTTTCGCGCAGATCGCCCGCGCGCTCTCGGACCGGGCCGATTTCGTGTGGATCGGCGACGGCACCCCCGAGGAGCGGGCGCGATGGATCGGCGACGCCCCGGTGCGCGTGACCGGCTGGCTGCCGCACGCCGACGTCGTCGCGCAGCTGGCGGCATCCGACATCTTCCTCTTCCCGACCCGGTGGGAGGGCATGCCGATCTCGCTGATGGAGGCGCAGGTGATGGGTCTTCCCGCCGTCACGACGGACGTCGTCGGCAACCGCGACGTCGTGCTGCACGGCGAGACCGGCCTGGTCTGCGCCGACGTGCCCGACCTGACCGCCGCCGTGGCCGGCCTGCTCGACGACGCCACCGCTCGGGCGTCGATGGCGGCCCGGGCCCGCGCCGTGCAGCGCGAGCGGCTGTCGGATGCCGAGCTGGGTGCGGCGTCCCTGACCGTGTACGAGAGTCTCGCCGAGCAGCGCAGCGCAGACCTCGTCCTCTGACCCGTCGCCGGCGGCGCGCCCCCTCCCCCTGCGCCGTCGGCGGCGTCCCCACCCTCGATGGTGGGGCGCCGCACGCTCGGCGCTGGGCGCTCAGCGCCGGATCACGAGCAGCGCGTCGCTCCATGTCGAAGGCCACCCCACCGAGACGTCGACCCCGGTCCGGTCGTCGGCGAAGAAGAACTCCTCGCCCGTGGCCGGGTCGATCCAGCGGATGTCGTATGCCGCCTCGGGGTCGAGCGCGGTGGTGTCGATCGTCACCACCGTCCGCGGCTCGCCGAAGTAGGCCAGCGCGCCCGCGCCGTCGGGCAGAGTCGCGGCGGTGACCTCGGATGTCGTGCCCGGCGTGCCGTAGCCGTCGACGACCAGGCCCGCGGCGGGCGCGCCATCCGTGATCGGGGTGAGCGGTGTCTGCGCGTACGTCGACAGTGCGCGCGAGAGCACCGTGATGTCACCCGCCGAGTCCGCATCCAGCGCCGGGATCCAGTCCTCGAGCACGGGCCAGACCTGCTCGTGCCCGTACGCGTAGCCGGCCGCTCCGGCGAGGATGGCGCGGTAGGCCTGCGCCCGCAGGTCGCGCCGGTCGAGGATCGGGTCGCGCGTGCGCTCGTCGTAGTACGACTCCCACAGCACGATGGGACGCACGGTGTCGCGCTCGTACTCCGCGGCGACGTACGGCACCGGATCGGCGCCGCTGTACGCCGCCGATATCGTGTACCACTCCTCGTCGCCGAAGAACTCCTCGACGGACCTTTCGCGTGACGTGTGGTATGACATCAGGTGCGGCTGGGTCATGCCCGCGGCCAGCGCCCGTCCCATGGCGATCGTCTCGGCGATGCGGGGACCCCGGTCGAGCCCGCCGGGCACCCCCGCGGTCTCGTTGCCCTCGGTCGTCGGATCGTTGTCGCCGCCGAGCAGCCACCAGACGTTGGCGCGGTCGCCGTATCTCTCGGCGAGGAAGGAGCCGTACGCGCCCGCGTTGTCCTCGGTGACGTAGCCGCGCCAGGCGTCGCCCCATCCGCCGTACCAGGAGGGCACGAGGGCGGCCACCAGGCCGAGCTCCGCGCAGCGGTCGATGCACCACGCCACGTGGGTCCAGTAGTCGTCGCCCTCGTTCACGACCGGGTCATCGAGGGCGCCCTGTACAGCGAAGGGGCGGTGACCGTAGGCGTTCTCGGCCCCGGTGTCGAAGTCGAGCACCGACAGCTGCAGTGCGGTGAAGCCGGCATCCCGCCGCGCCGTGGCGAGCGTGTCGAAGGACTCGCGGGTCATGCGGCTGATCGCGTTCCACGGGGTGTCGGCCAGGTAGAAGAACGCCTGCCCCTCGGCATCGACGAAGGTGCGCTGGTCGTCGGCGATGCCGATCGGGAACACGCCGCTCGCGAGCGGGTCGCCCTCGGGGGCGCCCGCCAGCGGATGCGGAACCGCCACGCCCGGCGCGGTGGACCGGCCGATCGCGAAGCCGCCGAGCCCGCCGACGACGACGCCGCCGATGCCGATCAGACCCAGGCGCAGGGCGTCCCGGCGGCTCAGACCGCGACGGCCGCCGCCCGGGGGCACCGGCGGCGGGGGCGGGCCGGATGGCGCTCCCACCGCTGCCTGCGCCGCCGGCTGTGCTTCGCGCGCCCCGGGCGCAGTCACCTCGGGCTGCGGAGGGCCGGCGGGTCGTGCCGGCTCCGCATTCGCGGGCTGCGCGTTCTCGTCCGGCCCCGGCACCGCGCCGGTCTGCCAGTTGCCCCCAGCTGTCATCGAAACGTCCCCCGCACGTCGAAGTCCCCCGTCTTCTCGCGGCCCCTCCCCAGGCGGCCGCAGCATCCATGCTACGGCGTGGGCGAGGGGATGGCGAGGGTCGCGGCCTGGTCGCAGCGCCCGTGCGCCTGCCGTGCGGTCACAGGGCGGGCGGATAGGATTGCGGCGCTGGTCCGCACGGATCGGGTCGATTCGAGGACGGTGTACGTGGAGCTCGCGGTGGTGATCTTCGCCGTAGCGGCTGGGTGGCTGCTGCTCGCGGTCGTCGTCGCGCTCGTGATCGGCCGCGTGGTGCGCCGCGCCAACCAGGACGCCCCTACGTCTTCGGCGGGCGCCGGAGAATCCGCCACAGCACCGCGATCTGCACGCTCGCCGCGGTGACCTCGGCGAGGATCTCGCCCATCGTGGCTCCGACGGCCCCGTAGAGCACCGCGAGGATGCAGATCGCCGGCACGCCCACGATCGCCGCCGCGATGGCGGATGCCGTCACCGCGTGCACCCGGCCGTAGCGGATGAGCGCCAGGGGTCCGGTCGCGCGGGTGACGCAGACCAGCGCCAGCACGATGCCCGCTGCCGTGGCGAGAAGGGGATCGATCGCGACGGTGCCGGTGAACAGGATCGGCGCGAACCACGGCGCGATGAGGGCGAACCCGGTGCCGGCGACGACGCCGACCGATGAGTTGAGCGCGATCGCCATGCGCGCCCGCCGTCGCATCTCGCCACGTGACGGCGCGGAGCCCAGCCAGTTCTGCAGCGCATTGGGCACCGCCTGCAGCACGGTCAGCGACATCCGCATCAGGCGCTCGGCGGCGGCGAAGGTGGCGACGGCGGCGGGGGCGAAGATGCCGACGAGCGTGATCGGCAGTGCGGCATACAGCGCGGCGACCGATCGGCCGCTCATCGCCGTGAACTGCAGTCGCATGACGCGCACGTCGTCGCGCAGCGTGAACCTCGCCTTCTCGCGTCGTTCGTGCCGGGCCAGCAGCAGGCTGGCGACCGGACTGAACAGCACCGCGATGAGGAAGCCGGCGGGGATGACCTGCAGGGGGGCGCCGCCCACGACCGCCAGGGATGCGGCGGAGACCAGCAGCGCCCGGGGGATCGCGTCGGAGGTGAGGATGCGCAGCGGCTTGCCGACGCCCGTGAAGTACCAGTTGCCCGACAGCCCCGTCGAGGCGCTGGCGGCCGCCATCAGCGCCGCCGTGATGGTGTAGGCCGCCCCGGTGATGCGGGTGAGGGCGATGGCCACGAGCACGGCCAGCGGCCCGAGGATGAGCAGCACCAGCAGCCGCGTGCGGATGGACGACACGAGCGTGCGCCATCGATCGCCCGGCGCCTCGGCCGCCACGCGCTGGGGGCCCGTGAGCGGCCACCCCAGCTCGACGATGACGCACGCGGCCGACCCGATCGACAGCCCGAGGGCGTACGCCTCCCACCCGCGGGCACCCGCGGTGCTCGTGATGGCCGGGATCGCGATCAGGGGGGTCACCGCCGACAGCGCCGGCACGAGCAGGAACGCGGCGAGGTAGAAGATGCGCCGGAACGCCATCAGCGTTCATTCCCCGCCGCTGTCAGGCGCGCGCACGCGGCGCAATGCACAGAGCAATGCACGGCCATCCCCCCATCGACCCCAGGGCGTTCACTCTGCCCCACGCGCACGATCGCGCGCAAGCCGTCGCTGCGCGCGTGTCGCACGCCGCTCCGGTGCCAGGGGCGGGGTGGTCGCGGCCGCGACCCGAAGGATGCGCTCGACATGATCGAGTGCCGGCAGCAGCTGATCCGCGCATCGCCGGTAGACGGCGTCGTCTTCACCGAACGGGTCGACGATGTCGTCGTCGTCGGGGTCGGCCGGCGCGGGCGTCTGCGGGCGCCTCTCGCCCACCAGGGCGACCAGGGCCCGCAGCCGTTCCTCGGGCGAGGCATCGGCAGCCGCATCCGCCACCCGGGCGAGCTCCTGTGCGTCGATGGAGCAGGCCACGCGCGCGAATTCGCGCAGCGTGAAGGTCTGGCGCAGTCGGCGCGGGGCCGCCTCGACCGCGCCGCGGCGATGAGCGCGGGTCATCGTCACGACGAGGTCCGCCTGCTCGACCAGTGCGGGGACCATCGCGCGTGCACGATGGCGGTCGCCGTCGACCTCGCGCGCCCCGTACTCCCGCGCGAGGATCGCCGCCTCGCCCGCCATCGCGTGCCCCGTCGGGGCGTGAGTTCCGGCGCTGGCGATCTCGAGCCAGGCCGGATGCTCCAGGCGCGCGGCGAGCAGGTGCTGGGCGATGGGCGACCGGCAGACGTTGCCGGTGCACACGAACAGCAGGCGGGCCCCCATGCGCCGAAGAATACCCGGTGCCGCACCCGCCCGCCGAGGCCCTCTAAGGTGGACGCCGTGCGCATCCGGCTCGACATCGCCTACGACGGCACCCACTTTCGCGGCTGGGCCGCACAGCCGGCCCTGCGCACGGTGCAGGGCGTGATCGAAGCGGCGCTGCACCGCGTTCTGCGCGGCGAGCGCCCACCGCGGCTGGTCGTGGCCGGACGGACGGATGCCGGGGTGCATGCGAGCGGGCAGGTCGCCCACGCCGACATCGACGACGATGCGCTGGGCCGGCTGGAGCGGGCGCGTCCCGCGGACGGCGACGCATGCCGGCAGCTGGCGCACCGGGTGCGGGGCGTGCTCGGCATCGACGCCGACGTGACGGTCACCGGCATCGCCCCGGCCCCGCCGGGATTCGACGCCCGCTTCTCGCCCGTGTGGCGGCGCTACTCCTACCGCCTCGCCGACCGCACCGCCGGCTACGATCCCCTCGAACGGCACCGCACGGCCCGGGTCACGGCCGCGCTCGACGAGGGGGCGATGGATGTCGCGGCCCGCAGCCTGGTCGGGCTGCACGACTTCGCGGCCTACTGCCGGCCCCGCGAGGGGGCGACCACGATCCGCACGCTGCTGGAGTACGACTGGCGACGCGACGCCGGCGGGGTGCTCGTCGCGAACGTCAAGGCCGATGCCTTCTGCCACAGCATGGTGCGGGCGCTGGTCGGCGCCTGTGCGGCCGTGGGGCAGGGGCGGCTCGCCCCCGCCGACGTGATCGCGCTGCGCGATGCGCGGCTGCGCACCAGCGCCTTTCCGGTGCTCGCGGCCCGCGGACTGACGCTGACGGAGGTGGGCTACCCGGCCGACGAGCTGCTGGCTGCGCGCTCGGAGCGCACCCGCGCGCGGCGCGATCCGGACAGCTCCTGATCCATCGCCGCAACCCCTTTCCAGATCGGTCCGCCGTGCCTACTCTGAGCGCATGGGGACCGCTGGGGAGCGTTTTCATTGGATGGACCAGGCTCGGGGAGCCGCGATCGTGCTGGTCGTCATCCACCACGCCATGACCTGGCTCGACGACTTCTCGCTTGCCGTGCCCCTGGCACTGCTCGTCTTCGACGACCTGGTCTCGCCGTTCCGGATGCCGCTGCTGATGTTCCTCTCGGGCATGCTCGTAACGCGATCGCTGGCCAAACCCACGCGCGCCTACTTCGCCGGCAAACTGCGCGGGATCGCCTGGCCCTACATGGTGTGGTCAGTGATCTTCCTGGCCCTCACCGGCACCCTCACCCTGTCGCTCCTGCCGAACGTGCTGCTGTACCCGCCGACCTACCTGTGGTTCCTGTGGTTCCTCTTCGCCTACTACGCCCTCGCGTGGGTGCTCGCAAGGCTGCGCATCCCGCCGCTGCCGGTGGCCGCGGCCGCGCTGGTCGCCGCCGGTCTGCTCCCCGACGCGTACCGGCTCTCGCGCTTCGCCTTTCTGCTGGCGTTCTTCCTGCTCGGCTGGTGGTGGGAGCGCGGCGGCGTCGGCTCGCGCGGGTCGGTCAAGGCGCGCCTGCTCGTGGCGGTGACGGGCCTGGCGATGGGCGTGGTGGTGTCGGGCGCCACCGTCGGGGGAGCGGCCACCCGCTACGAGCCGGCATACGCGTGGGGCGCCATCGGCGCCGTCGTGGCGATCGCGATCGTGCTGCCGCATCTGCGGATGCCGGCGGCCGCCCGCGCGATCGAGTACGTCGGGCGCAACTCGCTCGTGTACTACGTGACGCACTACACGATCATCTGGGCGCTGGATGTCGTGCTGGTCGGGGTGCTCGGCGCGACCGCGTCATGGGCGGTCTGGAGCGCCGGTGTGGTGGTCGCGCTCACCGTGGGGACTGCCCTCTCCCGGGCTCGCACGCGGTGGGCTGCGGCGGCGTGGCTGTTCGAGTGGCCGCGGCGGACGCGGTCGGCCGTTCTCGCATGAAGATGGCCCCCTCGGGATGCACTCTTGGGGAACGGGCATCTCGAGGGGGCCATGAGAAGGGCGAGGGCGACCATGGCGACGCGTTGGGGACCGCTGACGCGCACGCTGCTGGGGACAGCGCCGACCGCATGTTCCTCTCCCTGCCCTCAATCCTAGGGGCCGGTGTGGCTGCTGTCGAGTGTGCCCGCGCTCGCCCGTTCGGGCGTGGCGTCAGAACCAGTGCGAGGCGAACAGGGCGGCGCCGCCGAGGGCGGCCGCGACGCCCGCGAAGAGCACCACCCGCGGCCACGGGGTGCGGCCCCGGGGCCGTCCGCCGAGTTCCGGGCAGCGTTCGAGCGCGCGCTGCGCCTCACGAGCGGTGGTGAACGCGCCGATGCGCGCGCCGCCGCCGTTGAAGGCGACGTGCTCACCGGCCCGCAGCTCGATGAGACCCAGGTGGCCGCGGTCGTCCTGGCCGACGATCAGACCGGAGCCGACGGTGCTCCAGGTCGCCTGCCCCCGGCGCGCGGCCGTCATTCGGCCGGTCGGTGGACCGGTGGGCACGGCAGGGCGCGCGGAATCAGTCACAGTTTCGTCCCCCCGGCATCAACTGCGTAATCACTACAGGGAGCCAACCTTAGCGGGAGCATGCGACATCCCGCCGCCGTACGACGATTCGTTACATGCCCGACTCACACCGGCCGACCACCCCGGCCCGCTTGGGCTGTACTTTGCGGCTGCACTTTTCGGCCGCGGCGGCGCCGATCGCCGCAGCCGCGGCCGAAAAGTGCAGCCACAACGGGGGTAGCCGCCGCGAAGGGCAGGGACGACGGGGGCCACACGAAGCGGCCCCCGTCGAGGGGCGTGGTGTCTGGGGGGGGGACACGCTGAGCGCTCGCGGGGGCCTGGAAAGCGTATTCGGGCGGAGGGGCTGGGGGACCTAAGCTCCGCGCGCCGCTGGGGACGACGCATACCGACGGATGACTCTCTGCCCTTGAGTTTACCGGCGGCAGCGTCCGCGGAACTCCCGATCGGGGCGAGGAAAGTTTCCGCCCGGGAGGAAGCGCTCACTCGCTGGGAGTTCCAGATGAACCGGCGTGGCCGGCGGATCACACCGCCGCGGGAGCGGCGCGCGGGGCTACGCTCGAACATGCCATGAAGGTCATCTCGTACAACCTGCGCAAGCACCGGGCCGCCGGTGAGCTGCTGTCGCTCGCGGATCGGCACGACCCCGACGTGCTGTGCCTGCAGGAGTGCGACACGACCGGCATCCCCCACCGCATCCACGGCCTGCGTCTGGCCCAGGCGACGACGCGCAACCGGCTGGGGCTGGCGGTGTACTACCGTGAGAACGGCTTTCGAGCCCAGCAGGTGCAGGCCATCCGGCTGAAGAAGTCGCTGCACGATCGCGTGCTGCGCCCCGCCGAGGAGCGCGTTCTCGGTGTGCGCCTGCACGACATCGATGCGGGCCGGGAGCTGATCCTCGCCTCGTTCCACGCGGCACCGCTGACGGCCCTCAACTCGCTGCGCCGGCACCAGATCCGCACCGCGCTCGTGGAGCTCGAGAAGATGGGACCGGGCCTGCCCGCCCTCATGGTCGGCGACTACAACTACCCCGTCTTCAAGGAGGCGCTCGGGCAGAAGGTGCGTGATCAGGGGTACGAGCTGTCGCTGAGCGACGCACGAACCTACACCCGCTACCGGTTCTTCCGCGGCCACTACGACTTCGCGACGTCGGTCGGATTCGACATCGAGGGCGTGCGCACTCTGGCGCAGGGCCGGTCGGATCACAAGCCGATCCTCGTGACGGCGTCGCCCGGCAGCGTGCCGTTCGAGCCGGAGGCCGTGGCCGAGGACGATGCGCCGGCGGCGGCAGGGTAAGATCGCCGGAACCGCGGTCTGTCCGACCGTGGTCAGCCTGCGCATCGACCCTCTGGGGAGGACCCGTGCCCACTGCCGCCGACGCGCGCGTGCGGCGTGCCCGCGTCGCAGTGGCGGTCGTCTTCTACTCCGTGGCCCTCGGCGGCATCGCCCTCTGGCCGACCCACGTCGACGAGCCCGCGAGCGGGGTGATCACGACGCTGGTGGATGCGGTGCCGCTGCTGACCTACGGCCGACTTGAGTTCGCCGCGAACATCGCGCTGTTCGTGCCGTTCGGCTACCTGTTCGCGCTGTCGCTGCCGCGGTGGGGTCCGCTCGTCGTGCCGCTCGGGCTCGCCGCCTCGCTGGGGATCGAGGGCTGGCAGTCGCTGGGCGAGGGGCGTACCGCGAGCATGCTCGATGTCATCGCGAACACCGCGGGCGCCGCGCTCGGGCTCGCCGCCGCGCTCGCCGTGGGGGCGGGCCGCGGCTGGATCGCGCGGAGGTCGCCGCGAGCGTGAGGGAACGGGACGAGACGCGGTGGCGTCATCTGCGGGGAACGGCGCGCGGCACGCAATTCGGGGAGCGGATCGACGACCTGCTGGCGGACGTGGGCGCCGCGCATTTGATCTCGGGTCACGTGTTCGCGACGAACTGCTGGGTGCCGCACGGAGCCGAAGGAGCCGCCGACATCACGTGGCGCGCGCTGCCCGGGATGGCGCTCATCCGCCTCGACCTGCCCGAGCTGATCCGGCGCTGGCCGCCGACCGAGAGGGTGAACTACATGCACATCGGGCTGGTCGAGCAGGGTCGCATCGAACTGCGCACCCGTCGGCGCCGGGACGTGTACGGTCCCGGCGAGGCCTACCTCTTTCCCCGCTGGGACTGGGTGCGCCTGCATGCGGCCCCCGGGACGCGCGTGCTGAACATCAGCGGCCGGCGCGACCGGCTGGCACGTGAGGGCGCCCCGCACGTCGCCGAGCACATCCTCGGGTATCCCGGCGATCTGCAGCGGCAGTTCTTCGCGCTCGCGGACCAGGCGCTCGCGACACCGCCGTTGCACGCGGCATCCGATGAGATCACCGAAGCGGCGCTTGCGGCGCTGATGGCGGGGATGCTGCGCACCTCCGTGCCCGCGGATGCCGCGGGGGAGCCGGCCGGCGCTCTCGTGCGGCGCGCGCGGGCGCTGATCGACGAGCGGCACACCGATCCGGAGCTGACCCCCGAGTCGATCGCGCGCTGCCTGCACGTGTCACTGCGGCACCTGCAGCGGGCGTTCGCGCAGCACGGGGCGACCGTCTCGACCGAGCTGCGCACGCGACGCATGCGCACCGCCGCACGTCTGATGAGCGGCGGCGTCTCCGCCTCGTGGCCGCGCCGGCGCATCGCGAAAGAGGCGGGCTTCGGTACGCCCCATCGCCTGCGCGCCGCGCTGCGCGTGGACGCCGCGCCCTCTTCTTCGGACTGAGCGCGAAATCGCGACGGGTCGCGCGGATTTTGCGACGGACCGTCGTGGGGAGCCGGTGCCGGCCGCGCGGGGCCGCGGCGTTTGTCTAGCATGGTCAGCACGGAGCCGCTCAACATCCGCGCCGTCGTCCCCAGCGGCGGTATCCCGAACGGTCCCCAACGTACCGGTGTTGCGTGGTGTGGTTCCCCCGTGGCCCCTTCGCGAAGCTCGTCCCCCAAGAGGACTTCGCGAGGGGGTCACTCTCGTTCGGCGAGGGTGCGCGCTCCGGCGGCATAGAACAGGGCGACCGTGACCGCCCCGGGGTCGGCGGTGCCGATGCCCGCGATGCCCATCCGCGCGGCGCGACCCTGGCGAGAGGGCATGGCGATGGTGGCGCGGGCGCCGTCCTCGGCTGCCGTCGCGGCTCGTTCCAGTGCCGCGCGGGTCTCGGTGCCCGCGTGGCCGGCGTGCATGATGGCGGTGCCGGCGGGCACGAGCGCGTCGAGGAGTGTCTTGTCACCCGGTGTCGACCCGCCGCGACGTCCGATGAGTGCGGCCGCCGCGAGGGAGGCGCCCCCGAGCGCGGAAGCGGTCACCGGCTCCGCGCCCCTGGCGGACTTGGCGAACTGGTGGAAGAACATGCCGAGCATGGCGCCGCTCATGCTCGATGTCTCGAGAAAGCCACTGGCCAGGGCGATGAAGGTGCCTCGGAAGGAGTGCGTGTCGGGCTCTCGGAGAAAGGCTCGGGACTTCGTGAGCGCGAACTGCATGTGGTCGGCGAGTCGGCCGTTCCCCAGGGCTGTGTCGAGTGCATCCAGCCGGTCGATGTGGGCCAGGAGGTCGGCATCGAATGCCGCCACCCATCCCCTGGCCATTGCGGCGTCGATCCTGCCGTCGATGGTGCCGTCGATCGTGCTCATGCGGGTGCTCCTGGCGCGATGTCGCTCGGCGCGCTCGTCCCATCATGGACGTCGGCGACCGGACGCGCCAGTCAGGGCACCCTGAGGGCGGTGAACGAGAAAGATCCCCTCGGGGCGCGCTCTTGGGGAACGAACGTCCCGAGGGGACCGTGAGAGGGGCCGCCTCGCTGCGGGGCATTGGGGAGTGCCCCGCCGCACGCCGCTGGGGACGACGCCGGCGGATCTGAAGATCCTCCCGTCCGTCACGCTAACAACGCGCGTTCGTCCCGTCGCGCGGAGGGCGCACAGGTCACCCACCCTTCACCCCGTCGTGGGCCGCTCAGGAGAGCAGGCCCGTGCGCCGTCCGTACGACACCGCATCTGCCCGCGAATCCACGCCCAGGCGGCGGTAGAGGCGATGGATGCGGGTCTTGATCGTGTTGATCGACAGGTACAGCTCGGACGCGATCTCCTGCCGCGTCATGGGCGAGGCGAGCAGCGCCAGCATCTGCCGTTCGCCGGGCGTCAGCGCGGGCTGTGCGGGGGTGGAACGTCGCCCCCCGCTGCTGCTCTCGCTCGCCGCCTCGGGTGAGGCGGCGACCAGCAGCCCGTGGGCGAGGGCGAGGGCGTCGCGGGGCAGCCACGCCGCCTCCGCCGGAGTGAACGGACGTCCGTCGCCGATCAGGGGCCGCAGCGCCTCGCTCGCCCCGCCCGTGTCGCCCCGTCGCAAGGCGGCCGCTGCGCCGATGCCGATCGCGGCGAGGTGCATGCGGCGCAGGTCACGCGTGCGCGCGGCGAGGCGCCGGGAGAGGTCGGCCGCCTCGGTGTAGCCCCCGCCGGCGAGCGTCAGGTGCGCCCGTGCCAGCAGGGTCAGGTCGCACTCGGGATCCGCCCGATCGAGCGCCGCGTGCGCGAGCGCGAACTCGTTGCGCTGCCGCCAGATCAGGGTGCGCGTCGCGGGGATGATCGAGGCGGCGATGCCGTCGCCGGCGATGCCGGGGGGCGCCGCGCGCTCGACGTGGTCGAGCAGAGCGCTCGCATCCTCCGAGCGTCGCTGCTGCAGCAGCAGGCGTGCCTGCAGCCAGAGCGCGAACGGCCACATCTCGCGCAGCGACGAGGTGAACACGTCGTCGTCGTCGCCCACGGACTCGGTGCCGTCGGGGGCGCCGCCGCGGCTGTCGTCGAGGGCGAGATGGGCGAGCCGGGCGGTCGCGGCGACCTCGGGCTCGGACCAGGACTGGCTCGGCGGTGTCGCGGCGACGGCACGCAGGTGCCAGGGCGCGACCCCGGCGTCGCCGACGAATGCATGCAGCAGGGCGAGCTTGGCGTGCGCGTCGCGCTCGATGTTGCCGAGGTGCCGGGGCGAGCGCCAGAAGGTCGCCCGGCCCAGGTGCAGGGCGGCGTCACCGAAGTCGCCGGCGAGCAGCGTGGTCACGCCCCGCTGCAGCGCGAGGTACGGGCGCCACCCGTGGGTGTTGTCGAACAGCGACGTCGCGGCGCTGAGCGGTGCGTCGGCGATCTGCGCCGCATGCCGCAGCGCCGCCCGTGGCTGGCCGGCGGCTCGCAGGAGCGCGGCATCCACCGTGTCGAAGATGCCCTGCGCCGCCACCGCGTGCGGGGGATGCGGCGGGCGTGCGGCCGGCCACGGCCCGGTGCCGTCGCCGCCGGCGAGGGTGTGCAGCGCGCAGGGGATGACCCGGGCGCATCGCACCTCGGGGTCGATGCGGGAGAGCACGCGGTGCAGCTCGTCAGGCGGTATCAGGCACCAGTACTCGACCGGCCGCTCGCACATGTCGTCGAGCAGGTGGGGGGAGTCGAGGTCGAGGTGCGCGGGGGTCGATCCGCCGCCCACCCCCGACCAGGTGCTCCCCATCTCGTTCTGTCCCCCACCTATCGCGCGACCGCCCGTTCAAGACACAGCGCCCCCGGTGCCTCGTGGTCGAGACGCCGAGGGCGCTGTGATCAGGCGTTGATGATCAGCTGTGCTGGCGCTGACGGCGCACCGTCGTCGCGACGACGACCGCGCCGCCGGCCAGGAGCAGGGCGCCGCCGCCGACCCACAGGCCGAGCATGAGGGCGCCGTCGCTGCCGGTGTTCGGGAGCGACCCGGTGCCGCCGCTGCTGGCGGCGATGGTGATGGTGTAGGGCTCAGCGGAAGCCGAATCCGAGAACGCCTCAAGCGTGTAGGTGCCGGTCGCGTTGGCGGGGAGGGTGACGCTCACGGACGCGCTGCCGTCGGCGTCGGCGGTCTTGACGGTGGTCTTCGTCTCGATCGCGGTCTTGACGACCGTCGCGAGCGTGGCGGCGCTGGCATTCTCACCCGTGAGAGTGAAGGTCACGTCTTCGTTGGCGGCGAAGCCAGTGAAGGGTACCGTCACGGTGCCCCCCGGGACAGCGCTGGTGGAGTTGTCTGCAGGTCCGCTCGGGGTGTAGGCGCTGGCTGCGGCGGGTGCGGCGACGGCGAGTGCGCCGGCGAGCACGATGGCGGCCGCGGCCTTCTTGAGTGAGAACTTCATGATCGGTGTTTTCCCTTTTCCGTCTGATCGATGTCAGCCATGTGTGTCGGGCCGAGGGGACTCCCATCCCCGCAGGCCCGGGGAAAAGATCCAGCCGTCGCGCGACCCCCAGTGACCACCCCCGTCGCAGTCAGTATTCAGCATTCATGCAGGTTTCGCCAACTCCTCACGTTTCACAGCGGTAACAAACGGGTGACGTCTTGGGGGATGGGGGCGATTCCGCCCGGGGAAGGGTGAGAAGAGGGTGACGCGCGCGGCCCGCCATTGCGGGGCCGCCACATGCACGCCTACGTTGAGCGACGCAACACCCGAACCCGAGCGCACGGGGGAGTCGATGGGGCAGGACCGCCCGTCGGCGAGGCTTCTCGGGCGGTGGCGATCTTTGCCCGAAGTCGTCACCGCCCGGGGGTCGGCGCACGTGTGTGCATCGCGCCCCCGGCTTCGAAGAACAGAGCGACGACGACCGCTCCCGGGTCCGCGACGCCGAGGCCGCCGTCTGCGTCGAGCGGCGCCGGTGCGGCAGCGAAGCGTGGGGGCAGGGCCTCGGTGGCGCGGGCACCCTCCCGTGCCGCGTCGCCGGCCACCGCGAGTGCGGGGACCGCGCGGACCCCCGCCGCCGCGGCATCCGCCAGTCGTGCGCCCGTCGGTGCGAGGGCGTCGAGCAGGGTCTTGTCGCCCAGGCGCGCCCCCGTACGTCGGCTGATGGTCTTCTCGGCCGTACGCACCGAGCTCGCGAGCGTGGCCGTGTTCGCCGCTTCGTCGTCGCGCACCTCGCGGGCCAGGGCGTGGAACAGGATGCCGAAGGCGGCTCCGGCCAGGGAGTCGGTCTCGACGAAGCTCCGCGCCAGCGCCGTGAAGACGTCGTGGAATGTCGCCGACTCTCGCGGGGGAGTGAAGGAGCGCCCGGAGCTGAACACCTCGCCGAGCCGGGTGTCGAGGCCGGGGTACCCGAGCCGCTCGCCCATCGCCGCGATCGTGGCGCCCTCGGCCCGCACCTGGGTCTCGAAGGCCGAGACCCAGGTCAGCGCGCCCGTGCCGTCGATCATGCGTGCATCCTTCGTCTCGCGCGCCCTCGGTCGGGCCACGCTCCTGAGAGTAGCGACCGGCGAGACACCGTGCAGCGACCGGCGTCGCGTGCACAACTGCGGGCGGCGGCGCCGACACCCCGGGCGGTGAGCGGATGCCGCGGCGTGGCGCCCGCGGCATCCGCAGTTGTGCACGGCTGTGCGGGCGGCGCTCGAACGATTCGTCGGGGGTCGGGTAGCGGACTATTCCTGGCACATCGGCAGTGGTGTTGGCTCGCCGCTACCGGGTGCACTACGGAGGCGTGCCGATCGGCCTCGGGTCACCCATGTGCGGGGGGCGCCGGGGCGCCGGCGCGGTCCCGCTTCTTCGCCGCCCGGCGGTAGCCGTGCAGAACCGTCTCGGTGTAGCCGTTCGAGTGCGCCGTCCCACCGAAGACCAGGGCCAGGGCCGCGTGGTAGGCCACGCTCTCGGAGAGATCCGCGGTCATCGGGCGGTAGCCGGCGAGCCCCGCGTTCTGGGCATCGACGACGGCGGCCATCCGCTCCATGGCGGTGCGCACCTCTTCGGCTGACACGACACCGTGCACGAGCCAGTTCGCGATGTGCTGACTCGAGATGCGCAGTGTCGCGCGGTCTTCCATGAGACCCACGCCGTCGATGTCGGGCACGGTCGAACATCCGACGCCCTGATCCACCCAGCGCACCACGTAGCCGAGGATGGACTGCAGGTTGTTCTCGAGTTCGCCGCGGATGCTGTCGGCCGTCCACGTCGCCGGATCGCCGACCGGGATGGTCAGCAGGTCGTCGAGGGGATCGACCCCCTCGTGCTGCAGCGCCCTCTGTCGGTCGAAGACATCCACCCGCAGGTAGTGCAGGGCATGAAGCGTGGCCGCCGTGGGGGAGGGAACCCACGCGGTGCTCGCGCCGGCGAGCGGATGGGTGATCTTCTCCGTGAGCATTGCCGACATGCGGTCCGGCATCGCCCACATCCCCTTGCCGATCTGAGCGCGGCCGGCGAAGCCCGCGGCAAGGCCGATCGTGACGTTGCGGCGCTCGTACGCCCGCATCCAGCTCTGGTCTCGCAGCTGCCCTTTCGGCAGGAACGGACCCGCCTGCATCGAGGTGTGGATCTCGTCGCCCGAGCGGTCGAGGAAGCCGGTGTTGATGAAGGCCAGGCGGGAGGACGCCTGCGACAGGCAGGCGGCGAGGTTGGCCGATGTGCGCCGCTCCTCGTCCATCAGGCCCAGCTTGAGGGTCTCGGTCGGAAGCCCGAGGAGCTGCTCGACACGGCCGAGGAGGTCGACGATGAACGACACCTCGACCGGACCGTGCAGCTTGGGCATCACGATCGTGAGTGCGGCTGAGGGCTCGGTGTCGTCGACGGACGAAAGCAGGCGCTGCCGGGCGCAGAGTGTCGTGACCACCGCATCGAGGATCGTCTCGCTGACGGGCTCGCCGTCGGCATCCAGGATCGCATCCGTGCTCATGTGCAGACCGACGTTGCGCACCAGCATGAGGGCGCGGCCCGGTACGGCGAGCGGCTCGCCGGCCGGGTCGACGTAGTGGCGGTCGTCGGCGAGCGCGCGCTCGACGACGCGGCCCTGCTTCTCGAACGTGTGGGTGAGGTCACCGCGGTTCAGGCCCAGCCAGACGCGATAGGCGGCGACCTTGTCCTCGGCATCGACGACGGCGACGGAGTCCTCGAAATCGACGATCGTGCTCAGCGCGGATTCGACGTGCACGTCATCGAGCGAGGCCGTGTCGCGGGACCCCACAGCGGCATCCGCGTCGAACCGCAGCTCGAGATGCAGGCCGTGGCGTACGAGCAGGACCGCACTCGGCTGCTCGGGACGTCCGCGGAATCCGCGGAGCTGCCCCGCATCCGCCAGGGTCGTCGTGCGACCGTCGTCGAGTGTGACCCGGAGGGCGCCGTCGGCGACCGCGTAGGCGCGGGAACGCGCGTGGCTGCCCTCGGCCAGGGGCACGACCTCGTCGAGCAGCTCCCGCACGTGCGCCACGACCTCGTCGCCACGCGCGACGTCGTAGCCCGTCGCGGTCGGATCGGGCGGGAGGATCGCATCCGTGCCGTACAGGGCGTCGTAGAGCGACCCCCACCGCGCGTTCACGGCGTTGAGTGCGTAACGCGGATTGGTGACGGGCACGACCAGCTGGGGGCCGGCCATCGTGCTGAGCTCGGCGGCCACGTGGGTGGTTGTGAGCGGCGCGGGCGCGTCGTCGTGCGGCACGAGATAGCCGATGTCCGACAGATGCGCGCGGTACTCCTGCAGATCGCCGCCGTGCGTCTCGTCGCGGTGGGCGCGGTGCCACGCGTCGAGGGACTGCTGGAGTCTGTCTCGTTCGGCGAGCAGCGACGCACGTCGTGGCGCGAGGTCGCGGATGGCGCTCGCGACACCGGCCCAGAACTCGCCCGGGGACGTTCCCGCGTCGAGCGCCTCGTCGGAGATGAAATCGAAGAGGGGACGGGCGATGCGCAGTCCCCCCGCGTGGATGTAATCGGTCATGAACGCGCGTCTTTCAAGGGTGTGCCGTCGGTGCCCAGCTCATCGCGCCACGATCGCGACGCCACCCAGCCGAAGAGCCGGGCGGCCTTGGACGAATCGATCCCGCTCGCATCCACCCGCGACACCGGGCGGCGTTCGACGGTCGGATGCAGGCGCTCCACGTCGGCGAGCAGGTCACGGCCACCGATGTTGTCGGCGGCGGCCGCGTAGACGACCTCGTGGCCGGGCGTGGGGTGGGTCAGGCTTGCGACGGCGAGATCGGCGAGGTCGCGCACGTCGATGTACGACCAGAACACCGCGCTCGGAAGATCGGGATCCTCGAAGAACGGGCGGAGGTTGGCCGCGTAGGTGTCGGGGGTGAGCACCCAGGTCGGGCGGATCGACACCGCGCTCGCGTCGGTGCGCGCCACGAACCCGTCGCACAGGATCTCGGACACGCGCTTGGACATGCCGTACGCATCGTGTGCCAGATCGGGATGGGACTCGTCGATCGGGCAGAAGCGCGCGAGGAACGGGCGGTGGGCCCACGTCATGCCCGACACCGAGTCGCTGGACATGTTGATCAGGCGCGGGATGCCGCTGGCGATCATCGCCTCGATGACGTTGAAGGTCGATGCGACGTTGGTGGAGAAGACCGTGTGGGCGACGTTCTTCGTCGGCTCGGGAATGCCCGCGGTGTGCACGACCGCGTCGACGTCGTGCACGACGGCGTACGCGTCGCCGGGCTCCGTCAGATCTGCCTGCACGTAGGGCACGGCGTTCGACTCGTGCGCGTCGTAGACGGGCCGGGCGATGTCGGTGGCCCGTACGTCGAATCCCGCCTCGACGAGGGCGCCGACGACGTGGCTGCCGACCTTTCCGCGGGATCCGGTGACGAGCACGCGCTGTGGTGATGACATGGTCACGGCCTCACCGTACTCAGGAGTCGAGGAAGGCTCGGCGGCCCGCCTCGATCACATCGGTGTCGACCTCGATGCCCAGTCCCGGGCCCGTCGGGACGGAGATGCACCCGTCCTCGATCGAGGCGACGTCGAAGCCCGCCTCCGGGGCGACGCGCTTGAGCATGGGGGAGAGATGGAAGGGGTACTCGATGAGGTCCACGCCAGGCGTGCCCGCCGCGACGAGTGCGTTCGCCGCGATCGTGATGGGGCTGCCGTGCAGGTGCATCACGACGCGCGCGCCCCGTCCCAGCGCGGTACGGGCCATCAGCTGGGCCTCGGCGATGCCGCCGCAGATCGAGGCATCGGGCTGCACGACCGAGATGGCGGCGGCATCCATCGTGTCGAGCATGTGCTCGGTGCTGAAGAGATGCTCGCCGTAGGCCAGCGGCACCCGTGACGCGACCGCGATGCGGGATATCGCGGGGATCCGACTCGCCGGCACGGGCTCCTCGAACCAGCTGACGCGCAGGTCCGCGAGTCGCTCTGCCATCTCAAGGGATTCGGCGACCGAGAACAGCTCGCTGCCGTCGACCATGATGTCGATCGCGGGCAGGTCGGTGCGCAGGTCGGAGAGCACGCGCATGGCCGTACGCCAGTCGGGGCCGATGCGCATCTTCACGGTCGATACGCCGCGCTCGAGCAGGGGCGTGAGCAACGCGATGTGCCCGGCAGCACCGCGGGATTCGAGGAAGTGGCTGTTGCCGGCATAGACGCGCAAGCGCTCGCTCACGCGCCCGAGGGCTGCGGACAGAGACTGACCGGCGCTTCGCGCTTGGGCATCACGGATGGCGATGTCGACGGCGCTCAGCGACTGGGCGGCGGAATGGCTGAACCCGAGCGTTCGGGCCACGCTCCGGCGCTTCGCGTCGAGGGCGTCGAGGGCTTCGGGGAATCGCCGGCCGGTTGCGGCGGGCCCCCATACGTCGTCAACGATGCGGGCGAGCACCGTCGGATACGAGATGCCGAAGCTGTCGCAGCTCTCGCCCCAGCCGACGACGCCGTCGGTGGTCTCGACACGCACGAAGAAGAGCGTCATGTCGGCGTAGTCGGTCTGCATCCGCACGGGATACGGGGTGATGGAGGCGATGGTCATGGATGCTGCTTTCGGTCACGAGGCCGGGGAAGGGCGCGGTGCAGGGGCGGTGGGGTGTGGTGGGTGGCGCCGGAGCTCGACGCCACCCACCAGCGGAGTCATCCGCCGTAGCTGATGCTCGGGTCGAGGAATTCGTTGGTGTAGATGTCGTCGGCGGTCAGGTCGTCGGCGATCTCGACGCCGGTCTCGGCGTAGATGTCCGACAGGATGCCGGTCATGCGCTCCATGCGCTCGGCGTCGAACGAGCCGAACACGCCGTCGGTCCCGTCGGCGACGATGCCCTCGTCCTGCATCACCCGGTGGATCTCAGCCCCCAGCTCGGGCGTCACCTGGAAGAACTGGTCGATCTCGACCAGGTAGTCAGAGATCGCCTGGTTCACCGGCTCGGGGTCGTTCATGTAGTCGATCTGCGCCTGCTGCATGGCGGGCACCAGCTGCGCGAGGCAGTCGGACTGCGCCTCGACGACCTCGGGCTTGCCCGACCACGCGGCGGGGTAGATGTCGTAGCCCGAGTCGGCGATGAGGAAGGAGTCCACCTCGCGCCCATACTCCGGGTAGTCCACCATGAGCCGGTAGGGCTCCTGAGTGATGTAGCCCTGCATGACCACCGGCTCGTCGGCGACGAGGCGGGTGACCGACCCGTCGAAGGACCCATCGACCTGGTCCTCCTGCACGTCGCCCTGAGCGATGAGGTAGTCCATGTACGTGGCGCCCTGGAAGTAGAGCACCGTCGCATCGCTCTCGCCGATGTCGGAGATCTCATCGAAGGAGTACCGCTCGGGATCCCACAGCAAGATCTGCGGATTGACCTGCAGCGGGGTGTACACCGCGGTCGTCGGCTGGTCGGCCGAGAGCTTCACCGATTCGTCGGTGTCGATCATCGCCAGCATGATCGAGTCGTCGGAGTAGAGCAGGGCCGTGGACTGCTGGAATCCGATGAAGGGCCCGCCGGATCTCACCTCGATGTTGATGCTCGGGTCGGCGATCGCCGGTCCGGAGTAGATGCCGGCATCCGGATCGGTCGTCGCCTCGTCCGGGTCGATCAGGGCGTACGCGGCAGAGTGCTCGGGCTCGGGGAACCAGTTCGTCTGCAGCACGACGGTTTCGGGGCAGGCTCCGAGAGCCCCCGCGCCACCCGCGGCTTCGGCATCCTCGGCGGTGGTCTCGGGGGTGCTGCAACCGGCCAGGGCGACCGTGAGGGCCGCTCCGGCTCCGACGGCGGACATGAGAAGGCGTGTTCGGGTCATGTGGTCTCTCCTAGGGGTGTCGAGGTGGTGCGCGGTGCGGATCAGGATGCGGTGCGGATCAGGGCGCGGTGCGGATGAGGGTGCGGTGCGGGGGGGAGGAGTGCGGGCGCATCAGCGATGGTCGGGCTGGTACCACTTGCCGATCACGAGGCGCGAGAGCAGGCCGAAGAGCCAGAAGACGGTGAGGCCGAAGGCGGACGCCAGGATGATGGCGCCGTAGAGCATCTCGCCGTCGAGCAGGTTGCGGTAGGTGTCGATGGCCAGGCCGATGCCGGAGTTGCCCTGGCGGAAGAAGAAGTCCGCGACGATTGCTCCGACGACGGCCATTCCCGCCGAGATGCGCAGGCCCGTGAACAGGGCCGGGAGTGCGGCGGGGAACTGCAGACGCCAGAGGATCGTCCACCTGCTCGCCCTCTTGAGGCGGAACAGGTCTCTCATCTGCGCGCTCGCGGAGTGAAGTCCGAAGAGGGTGTTCGTGATGATCGGGAACAGCGAGATGAGGATGACGACGAGGATGCGGCTACCGAAGCCGTAGCCGAGGGCGAAAGCGATCAGCGGTACCAGGGCGAGGATCGGGACGCTCTGCAGCGCGACCGCGTAGGGGTAGAGGGTCGTTTCGACCCACTTGGCCTGACTCATCAGGATCGCGGTGCCGATTCCGATCGCCGCCGCGATCGCGAGACCCGTCATCGCAACGACGGCGGAGGTGCCCAGCTGGGTGAGGAGGTCGCCCAGGTTCTCGACGTCGAGGAAAGCGACGACGAGCACTTCGTGGGGCATCGGCAGGATGAACTGCCGCGACGGCGAGAGCAGGAAGGCGCTCGTGATGTACCAGAGCGCGAGCACCCCGGTGGCGAACGCGAGGGGGAGCAGGATGGACTTCCACGGAGTGCGGGTCATGCCATCGCCGCCTTCAGCAGGTCGGAGATCTGCCCCGAGATCTGGGCGAACTCGGGCGAGTACCGCGTGTGCTCGTCGCGGTCGTCGCCGAACGGCACATCGAACTCGCCGATGATCCGCCCGGGCGCGGCCCCCATGACCACGACGCGCGTCGCCATGTAGACGGCCTCGCTGATGGAGTGGGTGACGAAGACGCCGGTGAAACGCTCGTCCCGCCACAGGCCTCTCACGTCGTCGTTCAGCTTCTCCCGGGTGAACTCATCAAGAGCTCCGAACGGCTCGTCGAAGAGGAAGAGCGCGGGGTTGTTGACGAGCGACCTGGCCAGAGAGCACCGCATCCGCATGCCGCCCGAGAGCTGGTGAGGGAGGTGCTTCGCGAAGCGCGTGAGACCGACCAGCGCGAGGCAGTCGGCGACGCGCCGCGACACCTCCTTGCGGGGCAGGTGGTCGAGTTCGCCGAACAGGGCGACGTTGCGCTCGACGCTCAGCCACGGGAGCAGGGTCGCGTCCTGGAACACATAGCCGATGCGATCGGTTCCGGTCTCGGTGCGCCCAGCGGTCGCGGTGTCGAGGCCGGACGCCAGCCGCAGCAGGGTGGACTTGCCGCAGCCCGACGGGCCGAGGAGTGCCACGAATTCGCCGGGCCGGACCGACAGGCTGACGTCATTGAGAGCGACGGTCCCATTGGGGAATCGCATCTCGACGTCGCGGAAGTCGAGTGTGGCACCGGGCATCTGCTCTCCAGACTAAATATTGACAACATCAATATCCGCTGAAGATGTTTCAGGTGTATTTCCCCTGAATTGCCGTGCCGTGAAAGTCTCGTGATCTCCTACATATGCTCGCTGGCAATATTCTGGCTCGCGTCGTCCGTGCCGAGCTGGGTCACGAGCAGTCGCGCCGGCCAGACGCCGACGATGCGCCATCGGTGGCGCACTCCACCGGCGAAGTAGAGCGTGTCGCCGGCGCCGATGAGATGGATGCCGTCGTCGGCAAGGTCGACTTCGAGGTGGCCGGAGATGACGTAGATGAACTCGGCGCCGGGGTGCTCGTAGTAGTCCTCGAACTCCGTGACGCTGGTGACGAATTCGAGTGGGTACATGGACCGCTCGCCGACGACGAGCGACTTGACCTGTCCGTTCGACTGGGCCGCCATCGACCCCTGGTCCACTCGCACAAGACTCACCGTGGCGCTGTCGACCTCGGCGGCCGATCCGTTCCCGCGCACACCGCCCGAGAGAAGGGCGGGTGTCGTCGTGCCGAGGGCGGATGCCAGTCGATGCAGCGACGGCATGCTGGGGCGGGCTCGGCCGCGTTCGATCTGACTGAGGAATGGCTGCGAGAGATCGGTACGCGCCGCGAGAGCGACGAGGGTCAGCCCCTTGTCCTTGCGGAGCGCACTGATTCGACGCCCCAGTTCGGCGGTCATCCGGGCGTCGCTCTCGTCGCCCGGGATCGCTGCCATGTCACGAGCCTAAAGGGTGCTGCGCGTCCCGGCCGGTGCCGTGTTCCGCGCACAACTGCGGGCGGCGGGCCCGACACCCCGGGCGGTGAGCGGATGCCGAGGCGTGTCGGCCGCGGCGCCCGCAGTTGTGCACGGGGGATGAGCGTCAGGAACGGGGCGCCCTCGCGGCCCTCCGCTATGCGTCGACGAGGAGCGAGTCCACTAGGGGGCGGCGCGCTCGCGGGGTGAGCTCGCGATCGCGCAGCTCGTCCGAGACGGCGTCGATGTCGCCGAGCGTGCCGACGGCCATGACCGTGAGGGGCACGAAGCGTGCGTCGAGAGTGAAGGCCTCGGAGATGATCGCGGCGTCGAATCCGCCCATCTGGTGCGTGTGCAGTCCCTCGGCGTGCGCCTGCACGGTGAAGTGCGCCGCCGCCTGGCCGACGTCGTAGACGGCGGAATTGCGCGGCCGGCCCTGGTCGTCCACCGTCTCGGCGACGGAGACGATGAGTGCCGACGCAGCGCCGGTCCACTCCTTGTTGAAGCCGCGGAGAGCACGGTGGACGGCCTCGAATGCGTCAGAGCCGCGACGTGCGACGATGAACCGCCATGGCTGCGTGTTGCTCGCCGACGGCGACCACCGGGCCGCCTCGAGGGCGCTGGCCAGGGCCTGCTCGTCGATCGCGGCCTCGGAGTCGAAGACGCGCGTGCTCCAACGCTCGGCGAGGACGTCGAGGATCGGGACGTCGGTGGGCGCGGTGCGACGGTAGGCGGTGGCGGTCATGGTGTCTCCCGGATGTCGGTGAGGGGCGATGTTCGGGACGACGCTGTTCCATGGACGACCAACGGGCCGGCCGGGGGAGGTATTCCCTCGGCCGGCGGCAGGCCCCTGCTACTGTTCGGCTCGTGATCGCCGTCGTCGTCCTCTGCGTCATCCTCGGCGCGCTCGCCGTGTTCCAACTCGCGCTCGTCGCGGGCGCCCCGCTCGGAGAGTTCGCCTGGGGCGGCGCCGACCGGGTGCTGCCCCGGGGCAAGCGCATCGGCAGCGCGGTCTCGATCGTGCTGTACGCGCTGATCGCCTGGATCATGCTCGCCCGGGCGGGAGCCGCGCCCGCCCCGGTGCCCGATGCGGTCATCGTCGTCGCCGCCTGGGTCGTCACGGCCTACTTCGCGCTCGGCATCCTCATGAACGCGATCTCGCGCAGCCGCAAGGAGCGCTTCACGATGACGCCGATCGTCGCGCTCCTCGCCGTGCTGTCGCTGATCGTCGCGCTCGGGTGACGTGCGCCGCGGCGGCACTTTTCGGCGTCGGCTGCGCTTGTTCGTGGCGCCGCCGCCGAAAAGTGCCGCCGCCGCGAGGGTTTGGCGGGTCGTGCCGGGTCAGCCCGCGTAGTCGATGAGCTCGGGGTGCTCGGCGTAGACCTCGGCGAGCAGGCTCATGTCGAACATGTCTTCTGCGGCCACCGTCATCCCCGCGGTCTCGAGCGTGCCGACGGTCTGCTCCTGCAGCGTCTCGGATGTCGTGAACAGGCCGTTCTCGGCCGTCTCGTCGGTGACGATCAACAGCTCGTTCGCCGCTTCGGCGCAGAGCAGCTCGTTCGCAGCATCCAGCCCCAGGTCGGTGCCGGTCTGGGCCATCATCAGGTCGATGCCCTTCTGCGGGTCGCGCAGCGCCTCGGTGTAGCCGCGGATCTCACCCTCGAGGAACGCCTTCAGCTTCTCGGGTTCGGCCTCGATCATCTCGTCGGTGGCGATGATGGCGTCGGCGACGAACGGCAGCCCGTTGTCGGCGAAGGCCATGTCGACGGCATCGTGGCCCTCGGCGCGCACCAGGATCGACTCGTTGGTGAGGAACGACATGTAACCGTCGACCTCGCCCAGGATGAGCGGGGACGGGTCGTAGCTCACGGGTACGATCTCGACCTCGTCGGGCGCGATGTCGTTGGCGCTGAGAAGGGCGTTGAACAGCACGGTGTTGACGTCCTGCACGCCGATCTTCTTGCCGATCATGTCCTCGGGCGTGCGGATCGCGTCCTCCGTGTCGAGCGAGAGCACGCTGTAGGGGTTCTTCTGGTAGGTACTGGCGATGATCTTCACGGGCGCGGATTCGTTCGCGATGATCGAGCCGATCGTCATGGCGTCGGCCATGCCGATGTCGGCGGCGCCGCTCAGCACCTCGCTGACGGCCGAGGACGGGCCGGGGACCAGATTGACGCTGTCGAGCCCGGCCTCGGCGAAGTAGCCCTCGTCGACCGCAAGGTACTCGCCGATGAACTGAGAGTTGAGGATCCAGGGCAGCTGCAGAGTCAGGTCGCCGAGCGAGGCGGCCTCTGTGTCCTCTGAGGCGCCCGGTTCGGCGTCGGCCGTAGCGCAGCCAGAGAGCAGGACGGTGGTGGCGAGCAGGGCGGTGCCCAGGATGCCGGTGGCGGTGCGGTGTGCGGTCATGTCGCTCTTCCTCGGGGTGTCGGGTGCGGTGCGGATGGGTGGTCGGTTGCGGTGCGCTTCAACCGGGCAGCTCGGCACCTGACGGCAGGTGTCCGAGCGATTGCACCAGATCGGCGTAGGGGCCGAGGCGCTCGCGCCATTCATCGCCCTCGGTCATGAGGGCCGCGACAGAGACGATCTCGGCCCCGTGCTCCGTGAGCAGATCGAGGGCGGCGCGGGCCGAACTGCCGGTTGCGATGACGTCGTCGACGAATGCGACCCGCGCGCCGGCGACCTCAGGGATGCGGTCGGCATCGAGCGTGAGACGCTGCGCATCCATGGTGGTCGATGACGTCAGCTCGGCGAACGGACTGTCACGCAGGTGCCACTTGCGGCTCTTCTGCAGCACGATGTAGCGGTCGAGGCCGAGCGCCTTCGCCAGCGGGGTCGCGATCGGGATGCCGAGGGTTGCGGCCGTGACGACGGTCTCGACGCTGCGGGATTCGAGCAGCGCGGCGAGCTCGGTACTGGCGCGCTCGAGCACCGAGATGCGAAGGTCGATGGTCATGAGCAGCGCGGCGCGAAAGCCTGGCGCGAGTTCGACGACCGGAAGGTCGACGCGCTGTGAGCCGATCTGTGCGGCGAAGACGTCGGCCACGTCACACCCCCGCCGGCATCGTGGAGCGCACGGCGGCCGGGAGGGCTGCATCCAGCCACGCGTCGACCCCCTCGAGGGGGGTCTCGTCGACGCGCAGTTCGGCGGCGAGCTCGACCGGCAGGCCGCTCGCCGTGCCGGCGATGAACGCGACGGGAGGGGCAGTGGGGTTCCACTTGGTCCATGCCAGCTCGGCGATGGTGCCGCAGCTGAGTCCGATGGTGACCATCGCGTCGGCCAGGACGCCGATGCGATGGTGCTGTTCGTACCATGTGAGGTCGTCGACGAGGTGGTGGCAGCGATCCTGCTGCGCCTGGATCGACGCGGTGGCAGCGGGCTCGCAGACCCCGGACGCAGGACACAGGCCGATCAGTCGTGTTCCGCCATCGGTGAGGTAGCCGTCCATCGCTGCGACCGCGATGCCGCGGTCGGGCACGACGATCATGCCCCACCCGCGCCGGGCGAGTGCTGCACCCACCGTCTCTGCGGCGGCGACGAGCCGCGCGGGGTCGATGCCGGCGGCGCCGGCCGTGCGAGCGATGTTGGAGGGTCCGAGGACCGCGACGACGGGGGCGTCGGTCATGTGGTGCCAATCTTCGTGGAGCTTCGGCGCGAGCGCCGGTGGTGATGCAAGGTTGCACCATTCGTGTTTCGCGGGCGGCGATGTTTCGTTACATCTCTGTTTCAGCGTGGGTGTGGTTGAGGGCCGTCGCGGATGCCGGAGGGCCGGGGTTGGCGGCATAGGATCGCGGTGTGGATGAGCCGACGCTGCGCGACCGCTCGACGCTGAAGGACATCGCGGCGGATACCGGGCTGTCGATGAGCGCGGTGTCGCAGGCGCTGCGAGGTGCCGGCCGCATCAGCGAGGCGACGCGCGAACGCGTGCGCGAAGCATCCGACCGCCTGTCCTACCGGGCGAACATCAGTGCGCTGCACATGCGCGGCGCGCGCACGGGGCTGGTGGGGCTCGTCGCCGAGGTGCCGGATGCGACATCGTGGGGGGTCAGCGATCTCGATTTTCTGGTGCGGTGCGAGCGCGCTTTCTGCGACGCGGCACTGGGTGAGCGGCGATATCCCGTGCTGTTGTCAGGGCCGTCGGTCGCCGGGGCCGTGGGAACGCTGCCGGTCGACGGCGTCGCCGTGATCGACCCGGCCCCGGATGATCCGCTGCTGCGGCTGCTCGAGGAGCGAGGGGTGCCGCACGTGACGCTGGGCCGCGATATCTCGCGGGCCGAGCCGCCCGACTGGGTGGTCGACAACGACAAGCGTGCGATCACCCGCGCGGCGCTCGATGGCCTGTACGAGCGCGGCATGCGCGATGTGCTGCTCGTGACCGCCGACGCGGGGCAGAGCTATATGACGGACGTGGCGGACGCAGTGGAGGAATGGGCCGCCGATCGTGCAGACGTCAGGGCCGACGTCGCCGTGCTGCCGCTGCCGTTCGACCCACGCGATGCGCTCGAGCGCGTGCGCAGAGCGTGCCGCGAGGGCGTCGACACGATCTACCTGGCTGTCGAGGCCGCGTTGCCCGCCGTGCTCGAAGCGATCGCGACCACGGGTCGCCGGATCCCTGCGGACGTGCAGATCATCGCGACGACCGACAGCACCCGGGCGCAGCTGGCGCAGCCGCCGGTCTCGGCCGTCGACCTGCAGCCCGCGGCCCTCGGCGTGCAGCTCTTCGCGCTGCTGGAGGCTCGCATCGCGGGTACCGCCCCGCCAGCAGCGGTCGGAGACGTGCCTGCCGACATCCGGTGGCGCGAGAGCACTCGGCCGCCGGGGCCGGCCGACCCCCGGCCGCGGTCTCGGACGAAAGACCGGCGCTGGAGGTGACTCGCCGCGCGCCGGGGCCGACGGTGCCGTGTGTCGGTGCTCGGCCCGGTCTTTCACACAGTGCGCGGGTGCCGCCGGGAGCGTGCGGACGGGAAGGTCGGGAGGAGGCTCCCCACCCCGACGGCTCAGCCTGCGAGGTACTCTCGCAGCCCGGCCGCGGCATCGGGGCATACGAAGCCGGTCGACTCGATCTTCGACAGGTCCAGCACGCTGTTGCGGGGGCGCGGCGCCACCGGGTCGGTCGCCGCCGCGAAATACTCCTCCGTCGACACCCCCGTCACCCGGGCCGGGTCGTGGCCACCCGCCGCGAACACGGCGCGAGCGACATCCGCCCACGACATCGGCTCGCCGCCGCCCGTGACGTGGTAGACCCCCGCCGCCGGCCGCTCCCGCAGGAGGTGCGTGATCGCCCGCGCCAGCTCGCCCGCGAACGTCAGCCGCCCGACCTGGTCGTCGACGACGCGAGGGTCGACGCCGCGTTCGGCCAGCGACACCATGGTCCGCACGAAGTTCTTCCCCTCGCCGATCACCCACGACGTGCGCAGCACGTAGTGAGCGGGCACGACGGATGCCGCCAGCTCGCCCGCCGCCTTCGACTGGCCGTAGACGCCCAGCGGGCGCACGGGGTCGTCCTCGCGGTAGGGCCGGTCGAGGGTGCCGTCGAAGACGTAGTCGGTCGACACGTGCACCAGCGTCAGGCGGTGCGCGGCGGCCACCCGGGCAAGCCCGGCCACGGCGGTCGCGTTGACCGCCCACGCCTGCTCGCGGCCTTCGGCGGTCTCCGCGGCATCCACCGCCGTGTGCGCGGCCGCGTTGATGATCGTGTCGTATTCACTCCACTGCCGCGCAGAACCGGCGTCGCCGGTCAGGTCGAACGTCGTCCGGTCGGCGAACTCCACGTGGCCCGCATCCGCGAACTGCGCCCGCAGGGCCGACCCGAGCTGCCCGTCCGCCCCGATCACCAGCGTCTTGCGCGGCGGCACGGGGGCGACATCCGCGAGCCGGGGGTGCGCGCGGTCCTTCGCCGACACCTCGACCTCATCGAGCGGAATCGGCCAGGGGATGCCGGCCGTCTCGTCGGCGAGGTTCAGGAACGTGTAGGCGGCATCCGGCGACCAGTGCTCGTTGACGAGGTAGCTGTAGGCGGTGTCGGCCTCGAGCGTCTGGTAGGCGTTGCCGACGCCGCGGGGCACGAAGATCGCGCGCGACGGGTCGATCTCGGCGGTGAACACGGCGCCGAACGTGGGTCCCTCGCGCAGGTCCACCCACGCGCCGAACACGCGTCCCGTGGCGACCGAGACCCACTTGTCCCACGGCTCGGCGTGGATGCCGCGGGTCGTGCCGACCGCGTCGTTGAACGACACGTTGTTCTGCACGGGCCCGAAGTCGGGCAGCCCGGCATCCACCATCTTCTGGCGCTGCCAGTTCTCCTTGAACCAGCCGCGCGCGTCGCCGTGCACGGGAAGGTCCCAGAGCGTCAGGCCCGGGATGGTGGTCTCGGTGCGGCGCAGGTCCTTGCCGAACTCCGTCAAAATCACTGCCCCTTCGCGGCGTAGAACGCCTCGGTCGCGTCTTTGGCGCCGGCCCACCACGCCTCGTTCTCGCGGTACCACTCGATGGTGGCGGCCAGCCCCGCCTCGAAGTCGCGGAATCGGGGCTCCCAGCCCAGTTCGGTGCGCAGCCGCGTGGAGTCGATCGCGTATCGCATGTCGTGACCGGCGCGGTCGGTGACGTGGTCGTACGCGTCGGCGGGCTCGCCCATGAGGGTGAGGATCAGCTCGACGACGTCCCTGTTGTTCTTCTCGCCGTCGGCGCCGATCAGGTAGGTCTCGCCGATCTCGCCCCGGTCGAGGATCGTGAGCACGGCAGAGGAGTGGTCGTCGGCGTGGATCCAATCGCGCACGTTCTCGCCCGCGCCGTAGAGCTTGGGGCGGATGCCGCGCAGCACGTTCGTGATCTGCCGGGGGATGAACTTCTCGATGTGCTGGAAGGGGCCGTAGTTGTTCGAGCAGTTCGAGATCGTCGCCTGCACCCCGAACGAGCGCACCCAGGCGCGCACCAGAAGATCGCTGCCCGCCTTGGTCGACGAGTAGGGGGAGGAGGGGTTGTAGGGGGTCGCCTCGGTGAACCGCTGGGGGTCGTCGAGCTCGAGGTCGCCGTAGACCTCGTCGGTCGAGATGTGGTGGAACCGCGTGCCGTGGCGGCGCGCGGCCTCGAGCAGCGTGTACGTGCCGATGATGTTGGTGTCGAGGAACGGCCGCGGGTCGTGCAGCGAGTTGTCGTTGTGGGATTCCGCGGCGTAGTGCACGACGGCATCCGCCTCGCCCATCAGCCGGTCGACCAGCTCCGCGTCGGCGATGTCGCCCTGCACGAAGGCGACGCGGCTCTCGGGTACCCCCGCGAGCGAGGCGCGGTTGCCGGCGTACGTCAGCTTGTCGAGCACGGTGACGTGGTGGTCGGTGTGGGCGACGACGTGGTGCACGAAGTTCGAGCCGATGAAGCCGGCGCCGCCGGTCACGAGAAGACGTGTCATTGAAGGCCCCGTTCCAGGATCTCGAGCAGGTAGCCGCCGTAGCCGGACTTGACGAGCTTCTCGGCGCGCTCGCGCAGCTGGTCGTCGCTGAGGAACCCCTGCCGCCAGCCGACCTCTTCGGGGGCGCCGATCTTCATGCCGGTGCGGCGCTCGATGGTGCGCACGTAGTCGCTCGCGTCGGTCATCTGGTCGAACGTCCCGGTGTCGAGCCATGCCGTTCCGCGCGGCAGCACCTGCACCTGCAGGTCGCCGCGGTCGAGGTAGGCGCGGTTCACATCCGTGATCTCGTACTCGCCGCGTGCGCTGGGCTTCAGACCGCGGGCGATCTCGACGACGTCGTTGTCGTAGAAGTAGAGCCCGGGGATGGCGTAGTTGCTGCGAGGAGCGGCCGGCTTCTCCTCGAGCGTGAGCGCCCGGCCGTCGCCGTCGAACTCGACCACGCCGTAGGCGGAGGGCTCGGCGACCCAGTAGGCGAAGATCGCGCCGCCCGAGACGTCGCGGTAGCGCTTGAGCTGGGTGCCCAGGCCCGGCCCGTAGAGCAGGTTGTCACCCAGCACGAGGGCGACGGAGTCGTCGCCGATGAAGTCCGCGCCGATCGTGAACGCCTGCGCGAGCCCGTCGGGGGAGGGCTGCTCGGCGAACGTGATCGACACCCCGAACTGCGACCCGTCCCCGAGCAGTCGCCGGAAGTGCGCCGCGTCGTGAGGGGTGGTGATCACCAGGATGTCGCGGATGCCGGCGAGCATCAGGGTCGACAGCGGGTAGTAGATCATCGGCTTGTCGTACACCGGCACCAGCTGCTTCGACACCCCGAGGGTGATCGGATGCAGCCGGGTGCCGGAGCCCCCGGCCAGGATGATGCCCTTCATCGATGTCCCCCCGAACCTCGGTTGTGTGGCCGCGTGTTTCCCACGGGTCAAAACTACCGGGTGCGGGCTGTGGCCCGAGCCGGACGGGCGGGCGTGCACAACTGCGGGGCGCCCGGCCGACACCCCGGCGAAGTGACGGATGCCGCGGCGCGTCGTCGCCCGCAGCCGCAGTTGTGCTCGGCCGCGGCCCCGCATCCCCGCATCCGCCCGCCGGCGGCTCAGTCAGGGAACGGAAGCACCCGCACTGCGCCGCCGCGCGCCCCGCATCCGCCCCGCCGCCTTGATCGCCTCGATGACGACGAAGCAGACGAGCCCGTAGGCCAGGGCGACCGCCCACTGCCCCGCGGTGAGCGGTGCCGAGCCGAACCACACGTGGAAGGGCGGCAGGTAGGTGTAGGCCGTCTGCAGCACCGCGAGGGCGGCCAGCGAGACCCAGATGATCCGATTGCCGGTGAGGACCTGCCGGGTGAAGCCGGACCGGTGCAGCAGGCGCACGTTGAACAGGGTCGTGGCCTGCACGACCACCAGCACTGTGACGGCTGCGGCGCGCGCGGCATCGAGCTCGGCACCGGAGGCCAGCGCGGCGAAGAACGCGGTCGTCGTCGCGGCGGCCACGACGATGCCGATCCCGGTGATGGCCACGAGATTGCCCGACAGGATCGACTCGCCCGGTGCGCGCGGAGGGCGCTGCATCGTGCCCGGCTCGACCGGTTCGTAGGCGAAGGCCAGCGACAGGGTGACGGCGGTGACGAGGTTGACCCAGAGGATCTGCGTGGGCTGCAGGGGGTCGGCGAAACCGGCCACGACCGCGGTGAAGACGACGAGCGACTGGCCGAGGGTCGCCGCGAGGATGAAGACGATCGCCTTCTGCAGGTTGGCGTACACGCGCCGGCCCTCGCGCACGGCCCGCTCGATCGTGGCGAAGTTGTCGTCGGCGAGCACGACGTCGGAGGCGTCTTTCGCGGCCTCCGTCCCCTTCATGCCCATCGCCACCCCGACGTCGGCGCGGGTCAGGGCCGGCGCGTCGTTCACCCCGTCGCCGGTCATGGCCACGACCTCGCCGAGCGACTGCAGCGCTCCGACGATGCGCAGCTTGTGCTCCGGGCTGGTGCGCGCGTAGACGTCGACGTGCGGCACCCGCGCCCGTAGCTGCTCGTCGTCGATCCCGTCGAGGTCCGTGCCGGTGAGCACGTCCGTGCCGGCCGGCTCGCTCTTCGTCCCTCCGAGCCCCATCTCGCTCGCGATCGCGCGCGCGGTGAGGCCGTGGTCGCCGGTGATCATCTTCACCCGCACCCCGGCCTCCCGACACTCCCGGATCGCGGCCGTCGCCTCGGGCCTCGGCGGGTCGGCGATGGCGACGATGCCCACCATCACCAGGTCGCGAAGATCCGCGGGCTCGACGCTCGCGGCATCCGGGGGCATGTCTCGACGCGCGGCCGCGAGCACCCGCATGCCCTGCGCCGTATACGCATCGACGAGCGACTGCCACCGGTCGCGGTCGATCGGCTCGTGGCCCCCTTCGGCGCTGAGCTGGTGCGTGCACAGCGTCAGCAGGCGGTCGGGGGCGCCCTTGACCGAGACGGATGCCGCTCCCTCTGCCGATCGATCGAGGGTGGCCATGTACTTGGCGTCGGAATCGAAGGGGATCTCATCCCGCCGGGTGAAACCGGTCAGGTCGATGCCCGCCTTGCGACCGAGGGTGACCAGCGCACCCTCGGTGGGGTCGCCGACGACGCGCCACTCGCCCGTCGCGGTGTGCTCGAGTTGAGCGTCGTTGCACAGCGCCAGGATGCGTGCGATCTCGCGCACCTCCGACGGCTCCGACGGCTCCCCCGCCTCGCCCGGCGCCGGTCCGTCGTCGTCGCGTCGCACGGCCCCGTGGGGCTCGTATCCCTCGCCCGTGACCGTGTACCGCGCCGTCGCGGTCGCCGCCGCCCGCACGGTCATCTCGTTCTTGGTCAGGGTGCCGGTCTTGTCGGTGCAGATCACCGTGACCGAGCCCAGCGTCTCGACGGCCGCGAGGCGGCGGGTGATCGCCCGTTGCGCGGCCATCTGCCGCACCCCGAGTGCCAGTGTTATCGTCACGACCGCCGGCAGGCCCTCGGGCACGGCCGCCACGGCGAAGGCGATGGCCGACGACAGCAGGGTCTCGAGCGGGTCGGCGTGCAGAACGAATCCGAGCCCGATCATCACGACCGTCAGAACGAGAACGGATGCCGTCAGCTGGCGCCCGAGCCGGTTGATCGAGCGGATGAGCGGGGTGTCGGCGCGCTCCACGTCGCGTACCAGCTGCTGGATGCGCCCGAGCTCGGTGCGCACCCCCGTTGCCGTGACGACCGCGATCGCCCGTCCCGCGACGATGACGGACCCGGCGTGCAGCATGTTGTGGCGATCGCCGAGCGGCGCATCGTGCTCCACGGTGTCGGTGTGCTTGGCGGTGGGCACGGCCTCGCCGGTCAGCGGGGCCTCATCCGCCCGCACGTCGCGCGCCTCGACCAGCCGCGCATCGGCGGGGGAGCGGTCGCCCGCGTGCACGCGGATGATGTCGCCGGGCACGAGCGCCACAGCCTCGGTATCGTGCCAGTCGCCGCCGCGTCTGACCGTCGCGTGCGGTGAGAGCATGCGCCGGATGCCGCGCAGCGCCTTCTCGGCCTGCCCCTCCTGTACGAAGCCGATGATGGCGTTGATCACGGCGACCGCGAGGATCACCGACGCGTCGATGTAATCGCCCGAGATGAGCTTGATCACGGCTGCGGCGAGGAGCACATAGATGATGGCGTTGTTGAACTTGGCGAGGAACCGCACGACGGGGTGCGTGCGCGTCGGCTCGGGAAGGCTGTTGGGTCCGAAGTGCTCGTGGCGCCGGTCGGCCTCGTGCCATTCGAGCCCGGCGTGAGCGGTGTCGAGGCCCTCGAGAACCTCGCCGGCGGGGTGCCCGTGGGGCCGGTTGGGGGAGCCCGCTGCGGCGGCGGGATGGTGGGTGAGGTCTTCGGGCGGGCGGGGTGGGCGTGCAGGCGGCACGTCGACTCACCCCGTGACGGTGCTGCTCGTCCGCTGGCCCGGGCCGTGCATGATGAGCACCGGGCAGCGGGCGTGCTGCGCGCACGCGGCGCTGACGGAGCCGAGCAGCATGCCGGCGAACCCGCCGCGGCCCCGGCTGCCGAGCACGAGCATCTCGGCGCCGTCGCTCCTGGCCACCAGGGCGCCCGCGGCCGGACCCGCGGCGATCGAGCGGGTGAGGCGTTCGGGTGGCCCGGACGGGAAGGCCGCGTCGATCGCGTCCGCGAGCGTCGCCGTCGCATCCTCCTCGGGAGACCAGGATTCCAACGCGAACGAGGCGTTGTACATCATCGGGAACTGCCAGGCGGTGATGGCCTCGATCGGCGCGTCGAGCGCATCGGCGAGCTGCGCCGCCTTTCGCAGGGCATCGATCGAGGGCGGCGACCCGTCGACTCCGACGATGATCGGCCTGGCATCCGTGTTCTCGCTCACGTGAGTGGTCCCTTCGTGTTCGCAGCACTGCTCGTACTCCGCTGCCCTTCTCACAGTAAGCGGCGGCGCGCGCGGGCGGTAGGTCGGTTATCGTCGATCGCACAGCGCCGTGTCCGCCTCGCGCGGCGCACGACGGCTGCCAGGGAGCGACGCATGCACGCACCGATCGTCACGCTGACGATGAATCCCGCCCTCGACATCTCGAGCTCGGTCGAGCGGGTGCGCCCCGAGCACAAGATGCGCTGCGGGCCGGCACGCTCCGACCCCGGGGGCGGCGGGGTGAACGTCTCCCGTGCGATGCAGAATCTGGGTGGCAGCCCCGTCACGGTCTATCCGCTGGGTGGAACGATCGGGGCCGCGTATCAGGGGTTCGCCGCGGATGCCGGCGTGGCCGGGCACGTGGTTCAGATCAGTGGTGAGACGCGCGAGAGCTTCACCGTCGACGAGACCGCGACCGGCGACCAGTACCGCTTCGTGCTGCCGGGGCCGACGCTGAGCGAGGATGAGTGGCGCGCGTGTCTCGAGGTCGTCGTCGAGCGGCTCCCGCACGGCGGGTATCTCGTTGCGAGCGGCAGCCTGCCACCCGGTGCGCCCACGGACTTCTACGCGATGATCGCTCGCGCGGTCGCCGCGCACGACGTGCGCCTCGTGGTGGATGCGTCGGGTCGCCCCCTGCGCGATGCGCTCGCCGAGGGTGTCTTCCTGATCAAGCCGAGCCGGGACGAGCTCGCCGAACTGGTCGGCGTGGACCGCGAGCTGCGCCCCGACGAGCAGCTCTCGGCCGCGCACGACCTGATCAGCGCGGGGCGCACGCAGGTGGTCGCCCTCACCCTGGGGTCGGCGGGCGCCCTCCTCGTCTCGGCTGACCGTTCCCTGCGGCTGCCGACGCCGAAGGTGAAGGTCGCCAGCCCGGTGGGGGCGGGCGATGCGTTTCTCGCCGCCCTGGTGCTGCGCCTGGCCGAGGGCAGGCCGCTCGACGAGGCGTTCACGACGGCCGTCGCCGCCGGCAGCGCCACCGCGATGATGCCCGGCACGCAGCTCTGCCGCGCCGAGGATGTCGCGCGGCTCGAGGCCGAGCTGTCGCCCTAGTCCCGGCCCGCGCGACGGTTCACCGGCCGTCCAGCTGCCGACGCCCGCCTCAGCGGATGCCGACGTGGAATCGAACCTCGTCGCTGCGGTGCAGCGCGTGGTACCGCTCGAATGGCACCCCGTCGGCGTCCCATGCGATCGACTCGATCGCCAAGACAGGCTGGCCCTGGTCCAACTCGAGCAGCTCGGCGTCCTCGGCGGATGGCACCACGGCGCTGATCCACCGGTCGGCTCCGCTCGGCTGCACGCCGAAGTTGCGGCGCAGGTGCTCGTACAGAGACCGGTTCACCAGGTTTGCTCGCACGAGCGTCGGAAAGCGGTGCGCGGGCAGGGTGGTGTCGACCAGCAGCCAGGGGATGCCATCGACGTGCCGGAGGCGCCGCAACCGGACGACGGGATCATCGATCTCTATCCGCAGCGCACTCGCGTCGTCGGCGTCGGCGATCCCGACATCGAAGGAGAGCACCCGCGTCGTCATCGATCGTCCGGCGGCGGCGAGATCGTCGGAGGAACCGGTCATCGAGCCGATGAACTTCAGATCGGGTCGCTGCGGTGAGACGAAGGACCCGCGTGCCCGCACTTTGTAGATCAGGCCGGCACGAACGAGTTCGGCGAGCGCCTCCCGTACGACCGTGCGAGAGACGCCGAAGCGGTCGATGAGCTCGGACTCCGAGGGCAGGGCCTGGTCGGGGCCCAGGCGACCACTCTGGATGTCTTCGCGCAGCACGCGTGCCAACTGCTGCCACAGGGGGGTATCGGCGTTCCGATCCAACACTGCGGGCGGTGACGTCGCCGGCATCGCGCTCCCCTCCCTCGCCTGGCTCATGGCGGTCACAGCGTACCAACGGCGTGCTTGACAGTGCGGCCGGTGCTCTCTACTGTGATCATCACCAACTCATCATGTCATACTCATCATGACAAGTTGCCGCGTTTCAGATGGGTCGGCAGGACACAGCACGAACGACACCGCGGCGGCCCGACACACGCAACGAAGCGAAACAGGAGAACCAGGACGATGAAGTTTTCACAGACGCGCCGCGCGTTCGGCGCAGCACTCGCGATCACCGCGGCCACGGCGATGTTCGTCGGCTGTGCCGGCGGCTCGGGCGGCGGGGATGCCGACGCCGGCGGCGAACCGGAAGGGCTGAACGTCGCGCTCTCGAACGGGTTTGTCAACGGGTGGCGGCTCACCCTGATCGACAAGTTCGAGACCGAGGCCGAAGCGCTCAAGGACGAGGGGATCATCGCGGATTACTCGGTCGTGAACGCCCCGGGGGAGAACAGCGCCACCGAACAGGCGTCGCAGATCCGCAGCCTCATGCTCGAGAACCCCGACGTGCTGATGGTCATCCCGGCCTCCTCTTCGGCCCTCGTGCCCGTGATCGAAGAGGCGTGCGCCGCAGACATCAACGTCATCATCCTCGACGCCGACATGGAGACCAGCTGTGGCACCGTCGTGCGCAACGACTACGCCCAGTGGGGCGAGGACTCCCTCATGCCCGCCCTCGAGGCGATCGAAGGCGAGGGGAACATCGTCCTGAATCGCGGTGTCATCGGCTCTCAGCCGGAGGAGGCCTTCCACGCGCGTCAACTCGAGATCCTCGAGGACTACCCCGACGTCGAGGTCAGCGCCGAGGTCAACGGATACTGCGACTCCGCCACGGCGCAGAAGGAGATCGTCGCGATCCTCGGGTCACTGCCCGAGATCGACGCGGTGCCGGGTTGCATCGGCGGCATGGGCATCGTGCAGGCCTTCGAGTCGGCGGACCGGGAGGCCCCGGTCGTGGTGTTCGACACGGACGGCAAATCCCTCGAGTTCTGGCAGGAGAGCGGTATCGACAACGGCTCGTTCGCGACGCTCACCGACCCGGGCCAGGTCATCGCGGCGCTCCACGTCGCGATCGCGAAGGAGAGCGGTGAAGAGGTCCCCGAAGAGGTCGTTCTGCCTCTCGTCCAGATCTCGCAGGACAACCTTGACACCTGGGTTGCCGAACTGAGCACCGATGAGTACGCGGCGAACGCCTGGGATGCCGAATCGACTCAGGCGGCCATCGAAGCGCTGCTCAACGGCGAAGAGGTCCAGGCTCCGGTCGTCGAGTAGCGACCCGGCCGACCAGTTCGAAGGAGAACCCCATGACAGCTGCACCGGAGAACCCGGGCGCCCTCACCGCTGAAGTGAGTGACGCCGTGCTCACCGCCGTCGGCGTGACCAAGCGCTACGGCAGCACGACAGCCCTCGCCGACATCGACCTCGCGGTCGGGCGAGGGGAGATCCTCGGACTGGTCGGCCACAACGGTGCCGGCAAGAGCACCCTGATGCGCGTACTCGCCGGGCGGGAGCGGCCGGATGACGGTCGCGTCACCTGGCATGCCGGCGGCGAGTGGACGCAGAAGAGCGCAGCGGACGCGGGCGTCCGGATGATCTATCAGGAACTCGCGCTCTGCCCGGACCTGACGGTCGCCGAGAACATCGCGCTGTCGGACCGGGCGGCTCGCGGATGGACGTGGCGGCGTCGCGCCGAGCGCGACATCGCCGATGCCCTGGACACCGTCTTTCCCGGCCATGGGATCAGCATCGTACGCCGCACGAGCGACCTGTCGATGGCGCAACGGCAGATGGTCGAGATCGCGCGGGCACTGTGCACCCCGCGTCTGTCGATGCTGATCCTCGACGAGCCCACCGAGTCGCTGAGCGTCGATGCGACCCGTCAGCTGTACACACACCTACGCCGGCTCACCGAGCAGGGCATCAGCATGGTGCTGATCTCGCATCGCATGCAGGAGGTGCTCGCCGCCGCCGACCGCATCGCTGTCATGAAGGACGGCCGCGTCGTCGAGGTGGTGGCCACCGCTTCCACCGATGAGGACGCTCTCCTCGCCGCCATGGGCGGAGAGGTGCGCGCCGACACGGCGACGTTCCGTCGCGTGACGTCCGACGCCGGCGACAAGGGCGCTCGGTCGGAAGGGGTCGTCGCCCGCGTGGCCGAGGCGGGGTCGCGACCCTTCGTCGTGGGAGCGGGCGAGATCGTCGGGCTCGCAGGCCTGGCCGGACACGGCCAGGATGCCCTGCTGCGCCGGCTGTGGGCGAACGCCCGCGGGGCGACGGTCACCAAGAGGCGGGCATACGTTCCCGGCGACCGACAGACCAGCGGCATCTTTCCGCTCTGGAGTGTGGCTGAGAACCTCACAGTCTCGGCAACACGGCGTCTGTCCGTGGCCGGAGTCATCCGCTCGGCCCCCAAGCGCAGGCTCGCAGCTGAATGGGTCGACCGCCTGAAGGTCAAGGGCGGCGCCAGAGCCCCCATCACGTCGCTTTCGGGTGGCAACCAGCAGAAAGTTCTCGTCGCTCGCGGTTTCGCCGCCGATGCCGCGCTGGTGCTCCTGGACGACCCGTTCCGCGGTGTCGATGTCAGCACCAAGAACGAGCTGTACGCCCTCATGCGAGTCGAAGCCTCACGGGGGCGCTCGATCGTCTGGTATTCGACGGAGAACAGCGAGATGGCGCACTGCGATCGCGTCTATGTCTTCCGCTCGGGACGCATCGTGAGCGAGCTGTCGGGCGACGAGATCACCGAAGACCGCATCATCGCCGACTCTTTCGGCGAGTCCCGAACCGAGGAGCCGGTCCGATGACGACCACCGCCCCCGCCTCCACTCCCACCTCGCCCCAGCGATTGCGCTCCAGCGCGGTCAACGGCTCGCCCGCACTGCTGGCACTCGGTGCCCTCGTGGTGATCTTCGTGATCACCGCGACGCTCCAGCCCGGCATCCTGAGCGTGCCGGGCCTGACTCTGATGCTGATGTCGTCGGTGCCGCTCGTGCTCGCGGCGCAGGCACAGATGGTCATCATGAGCGTCGGCGACATCGATTTGAGCGTCGGATTTCTCGTCGGCCTGATCACCGTCATCGCAGCGACCGTGCTGGCGGAGACGCCCCTGCTCGCCGTCGCGATGATCCTCGGCATCGTCTGCGTCTACGGGCTCATCGCCGTCACCGTGCAGAAGTGGTCGGCGCCATCGATCATCGTCACGCTCGGGATGTCGTTCGTCTGGCTGGGCCTCGGGCTGCAGATCCTTCCCACCCCGGGCGGTCAGACGCCGCTGTGGTTGTCGGCACTGTCGCAGTGGCGTCCGACATGGTTCCCGGCGCCACTGGTCTTCATCGTCCTCGCGACACTCGTCGGCTGGTACGTCACTCGGCGCGCCCTGATCGGCACGCGGATGCGGGCACTCGGCTCGCAGCCCGCGACGCTCGAGAAGGCCGGCGTGTCGTTGCTCGGCACCCGTATCGCCGCCTACGCGATCGCCGCCGTCCTGATGGTGCTCGCCGGCCTGCTCCTGGCGTCGCAGACCTGGTCGGGCGACATCAACTCGGCGGGGGAGTTCACGCTCATGACCATCGCCGCGGTGATCCTCGGCGGCGGAACGTTCTCGGGAGGCCGCGCGCTCCCGATCGGCACCACGCTCGGCGCGGTGACCCTGGGCCTCATCACGGTGCTGCTCAGCCTGATCAACCTTCCTTCGAGCTGGCAGTCCGCGGCACAGGGCGTCATCGTCCTCGCGGTCCTCGCCGGCCGCATCGTCACGGAGAAGCTCGCGCGATGAACACCTCTGCCTCACCTTCCGCTTCTGCCCGTCGCGCTCTTCCGTGGCCCCCGTGGGGCTGGTCGCTCCTCGGAGTCGCGGTGGTCTGGATCGTCACGATCATCGTGCGCCCGGGGGCCCCGCTCGATCCCCTCGGGCAGGCGTTCTCGCTCGCGCCGTTCCTCGCTCTCGTTGCGCTGGGACAGATGCTGGTCATCACCCTCGGGCCGGGCAACATCGACGTCTCGGTCGGCACCGTGATCTCGATGAGCTCGTACGTCTCGGTCGCCGTGGGGGCGGCAGCCGGCCCCGTCGCCGGTCTCGCTGCCGGTTTCGGGGCGGGACTCGCAGCCGGCGGAATCAGCGTTCTGGCGATCCTGCTGCTTCGCGTGCCGCCCATCATCGCCACGCTTGCGACGAGCTTGATCGTCACCAGCGCGACGCTGCTGCTCGCCGGTGAGGCGCGTGGGGGTGCCGACCCTGCGCTGCGCGCTTTCGTCAACGCCAAGCTCCTCGGCGTGCCGGTGATCGCGCTGGTGGTCGCGCTCATCACCCTGGCGATCTGGTTCATGCTGCGCCGCACCCATCTCGGCTTGTCGATCATCGCGGTGGGCCAGAGCTCGCGGGCCGCCGAGCGCGCAGGCATCCGCGTCGCCGCTGTCACCGCCACGGCCTACCTGCTGAGCGCCGGTTTCGCCGGCCTCGTCGGCGGGTTGCTCGCTGCGTACATCTCGCCCAGCACCGTGCTCGGCACCTCTTACATGCTCGATTCGATCGCCGTCGTCGTGATCGGCGGCACCCTCATCGCGGGTGGGCGTCCCGTGCCCGTCGGAGTCTGGACGGGAGCGCTCTTCTTCGTGTTGCTTTCGGGCCTACTCAACCTCGTCGGGTGGTCCGTCGGCGCACAGAACGTGCTCAAGGGCGTTCTTGTCGTGCTGGTCGTGGTCGTCGCCTCCGCGACCACCGGAACCGGCCGCAACACGCTGCGACGCCTCCGCCACTCGTTTTCCTCCGGCTCGCCGACGGCGACGCCTTCCCCATCGACACAGAAGGAGACCATCCATGGCTGACCTCGACGACATCCGCGAAGGCACCGATTACACCGGAGCGGACGCCCGAGAGACCGGCTCGCAGCTGAAGGGGATGTCCGGCCAGGACTGGGGCCTGCGGGCCCGCATGTCGCGCGTGTTCAGCCCCGCCGATGGCAAGACCGTCATGCTGGCGTTCGACCACGGGTACTTCCAGGGTCCGACATCGGGTCTCGAGCGTCTCGATCGCTCGATCCTCCCGCTCGTCCCGCAGGCGGACGCGCTCATGTGCACACGCGGCGCCCTGCGCACGACGATCCCCGCCGACAACGGCAAGGGCGTTGTGCTGCGGGCATCGGGCGGACCCAGCGTGCTGAAGGAGCTCTCGAACGAGGAGCTCGCCGTGTCGATCGACGACGCGGTGCGTCTGGATGCCGCTGCCCTCGCCGTCCAGGTCTTCGTCGGAGGCGAGAACGAGACCAAGTCGATCAAGAACATGACGACGCTCGTCGACCAGGGCCAGGCCGCGGGCATTCCCGTACTCGCGGTGACCGCCGTGGGCCGTGACATGGTGCGAGACGCCCGCTACTTCCGTCTCGCAACGCGCATCAGCGCGGAGCTGGGGGCGGCGTTCGTCAAGACGTACTACGTGGAGGAGGGCTTCGAGACCATCACGAGTGCCTGCCCGGTGCCGATCGTCATCGCAGGGGGCAAGAAGGTCGAGGAGAAGGAAGCTCTGCGCGTTGCGTACCGCGCCATCCAGGAGGGCGCCGCCGGAGTCGACATGGGGCGCAACGTGTTCCAGTCCGAGCACCCCGAGGCGATGCTGTCGGCCGTGCGCGGCGTCGTCCACGACGCTCTCACACCGGACGAGGCGTTCGACCTCTTCCAGACCCTCTCCCACTGACCGGTCGCGGGGCGCCCCCCGGCGCCCCGCGGGCCCCCCCGCCCCCCCCCCGCCCCCGGGGGGGGGGGGCCCCCGCCGCCCCCCCCCCCCCCGGGGGGGGGGGGGGGGGGGGGGGGGGGCCCCCCCCCCCCCCCGCGACTCCCTCCCGAAGACGACCTGCCAGGCTCATAGGAGGAAGATCCCGTCGAGCACGCCGGGGTTGTGGGCGTGGACCAGCACCAGGAAGACCACCGCGTCGAAGAGAAGGTGGACGGTCACCACGTACGCGAGCGACCGGGTGCGCATGAAGATGAATCCCTGCAGCAGGGCGAACGGGATCGTCAGCGCCGGCCCCCAGGCCTGGTACCCCAGCTCCCAGAGGAACGAGACGAAGACGACGGCCTGCAGCAGGTTGGCCTGCCAGTCCGGAAAATGTCGCCGCAGCAACGCGAACACGGTGCAGATGAAGAACAGCTCGTCCCAGATCCCCACCGCGCCGACGCCGACGAACAGCCGCGCGATGAGCGACGGCGTGTCGACGACGGGCCAGTTCGCGTAGACGCCCGACGTGATGAAGTAGTACGGCAGGATCAGCCAGCCGAGCACGAGCACGAGCACGAGCCACGACCATTGGAACCACGACCATCGGCCGCCGCCGCGCCAGGGGAATCGGATGGCGTAATCGCCGAAGGCGAAGCGCGAAAGCAGGTACGGCACCGCCACGGCTCCGCCGAGCGCCAGTCCGAACCGCACCATGGCGACGTTGTCGAGCTCGGCCTTGAGCGGGATGACGCTCACGATGAGCATGCCCACCGCGATCAGAGCGAGGTCGCGGAACAGGCTCGGGGCGCGAGAAGACCGCGCGTCCCCCTGTTCGATCGCAGCGCCCGCGCGATCCGGCATCCGGCCGGCGAGCACCCAGGCGAGCGCCACCCCCACGGCGAGCAGCACCCAGCCGAGCCACGTGATGCGGGCGACGAAGAAGGCCGGTGCGGCGAGGCAGACGACGACAGCGGGCAGCAGCCCGATCTGCAGCCGCGGCCGGGTCGCGGCGACGGGGGTTCCGTGCGCCGTCACGGCCGGTCCCGCCGGCGGTAACGCAGGTCGCGGATGTGACGGCCGACGCGAAGCCCCTTGCGTTCGAACGCGGTCATCGTGCGCCCCTCGAAGCGCGGCGCCCAGTCGCCCTCGAAAGCGCGATCGAGCTCGGGCGACGCGTCCCACACGTCGCGCATCTGCACCGCGTACGCCTGCCAGTCCGTGGCGACCCGCAGCATCCCGCCGTCGGCGAGGGCACGTGCGAGCACCGGCGCGAAATCGGGTTGGACGAGGCGACGCTTGGTGTGACGCTGCTTGTGCCAGGGGTCAGGGAAGAACACCCAGACCTCGTCGGCTGCCCCTTCCGGAAGCAGCGAGGCGAGCACTTCGGGAGCGTTCGCCTCGATCAGCCGCAGGTTGGTCACCCCTGCCCGATCGGCATCCAGCATCGTGCGTGCCAGACCGGCCTGGAAGACCTCGATCGCGAGGAAATCATCGTGCGGATGCTGCGCCGCGGCGTGCACGATCGCGTGACCCTGGCCGGACCCGATCTCGACGATCAGCCGGGCCCGGCGACCGAACTCCCGCTCCGGCTCGAGCCGGGCGTCGGGGTGCACCGACGTCGCCCCCTCGTCGCGGGGGATGTCGAGCAGATAGCGCGGCGAGAGCTCGCGCCACGCGCGATCCTGCGCCTCCGACATCCGTCCGCTGCGGCGCACGAACGACAGGGGTCGATCGCGGAATCCACGCCGGGGCTGGTCGATGTCGAAGTCGGGCACCTCCCCAGGCTACCGACCGGCCGCCGCGGCGCCGGCTCATTCGGCCGTCACGAAATCGATCAGCTCCTCGACGCGACCGAGGAGCGCGGGCTCGAGATCGCGATACGACGACACCGCGCCCAGCACGCGGCGCCACGCACGCGCCCGGTCGGCGGGGGTCTCCGACGGCCACCCGAGCGCGCGGCAGACCCCCGTCTTCCAGTCCTGGCCGCGGGGCACGTCCGGCCACGCGGTGATGCCGAGCGCTCGGGGCGTGACGCACTGCCAGACGTCCACCCACGGGTGGCCGACGATGAGCAGGTACGCTCCGTGGCGGGACCGCGCGAGCGCCTCGGCCGCGCGCGTCTCCTTGGACCCGGGGACGAGGTGATCGACGAGCACGCCGTACCGGCGGCGCGCCGTGGGCGGTTCGCTCTCGAGCAGCGCGGGCAGGTGGTCGATCCCCTCGAGGTACTCCACGACGACGCCCTCGACGCGCAGATCGTCCCCCCAGACCTTCTCGACGAGCTCGGCGTCATGGCGGCCTTCGACGAGGATCCTGCTGGCGCGCGCCGTGCGGGCGGGGGCGTCGGCGACCGCGAAAGAGCCGGATGCCGTGCGCCCCGGCGCGCCCGGCTTCTCGCGCGCCGGAGGGTCGAGCTGCACGAGCGCCCCGTCGATCATGAATCCGGGCCCGAGCGGGAACTGGCGCCGGCGGCCGTGTCGGTCTTCGAGCTCCACGGTGCCGGAGCGCACATCGGTGACGGCGCCGCACCAGTCGTCGCCCGCCAGCTCGACGACCATTCCGAGTTCGACGGGCACACGCGGCACGGGCGTGCTGCGTCGCTCGCGCCAGCCCGCCGCGAGCACATCAGCGCCGTATCTGTCGTCCATGCATCCTCCCGAACCGCGCCAGCCTATGGCGATCACACGGCAGCGCGGCGGTGCGACACCCGAGCGGGGACGCACGCGGCGTAGCCCGTTCCGCCCATGCCGCGGCCCGCATAGACTGGGGCGTCGTGGGGATACCGAGGACCCTCGAGGGCGGTGGCGTGATGGGCGGACGCACACGGCCCGGGCTCTTCCGGGCCAACGTCCCGCTGATGCTCGCGCTCGGGATGCTGCTGGTGCTTGCTCCGGCGTGGGCCGCGTCCGCGGCGGCCCCGGTCACCCTCGGCGCCGGCTATGTCGTCGATGAGGCCGGTGTCCTGACCGCCGCGGAGGAAGCAGATGCCCAGGCGGCCCTCCAGCGGCTGCAGGAGCGGACGGGCATCGACCTGTGGGTGGTGTTCGTGGACGCCTTCGCCGACCCGGCGAGCCCCGAGGCGTGGGCAAACGCGACGGCCGAGCTCAACGGTCTCGGACCGCACCAGTACCTGCTGGCGGTGGCGGTGCAGACCAGGCAGTTCTATGTCTCGGGGGATGCCGCCGGACCCGTGCCCTTCGACCGGCTGGGCGAGATAGAGCAGAACGACATCCAGCCTGCGCTCGCAGCCGGTGAGTGGGTCGGCGCCGTGAACGCCGCGGTCGACGGCGTCGCCGCTGCCGTCGACCCCGACGACGAGGCGGGTTCGTTCCCGACCGCACTCGTCGTGGTCCTCGGTCTGCTCGTGCTCGCCGGTGTCATCGTCGCGATCGTGCTGGCGCGCCGCACGCGGCGGGGTGCGACGGCGCAGGCCGGAGGCAGGACGACACCGCCCGGGGCGAAGGCGCCGACCGTCGGCATGAACGCCCCCGTCACCGACGAGGAACTCGCCCGGCGCACGGCGTCGGCGCTGATCGCCACCGACGACGCCGTGCGCACGAGCGCGCAGGAGGTGGACTTTGCGCGCGCCCAGTTCGGCGACGCCGCGACGGCCGATTTCGCGGCCACGCTCGCGCGGGCGCGAACAGATCTGGCGGAGGCGTTCTCACTGCAGCAGCGCCTCGACGACGACGAACCCGACGCCGCGGCGGATGTGCGGGCATGGCGCTCGCGCATCCTCGAACTCTGCGAACGCGCGAGCGCGTCGCTCGACGCGAAGACCGCGGCCTTCGACGAGCTGCGCGAACTGGAGCGCACGGCTCCTGCCGCGATCGAAGCGGCTCGCGGTGCACACGCCGCCCGTGAGTCGGGTCTGGATGCGGCCGCCGCCGCACTCGCAGAGCTGCAGGGACGCTTCGCGCCCGAGGAGCTCTCGCCCGTCGTCGACAATCCGGCCCAGGCGCGCGATCGCCTCGACTGGGCGGCGGAGCGGCTCGACGAGGCGACGCGGGCGGTCGAGTCGGGCCGCGCCGCCGACGCCGCCCTCGAGATCACGGCGGCCGAGGATGCGATCGCGCAGGCGGGCCGTCTCGAAGCCGCGATCGCCGCACGCGGCGACGACCTCTCCGCGGCCGAGCGGCGCGGAGCGGAACTGCTCGCCGAGGTCGTCGCCGACGCGGCGGCGGCGCGCGTCCTGCCCGACGCGGACGGCCGCGTGGCGGGCGCGCTCTCGTACGCCGAGGCCGGCATCGGCGAGGCCCGCCGGCTGCTGCAGCCGCCCCGCCGACCCCTGGCCGCCCTCGACGTCCTGCGGTCCGCGGATGCCCGGCTGGACGAGGCCCTGGCCCATGCACGGGATGCCCTCGAACGAGCCCGGCGCACCGAACGCGCGCGCGACGCCGCGTTCGCGGGCGCGCAGGCGCAGATCGATGCGGCATCGAACTTCATCGCCGCGCGCCGAGGCGCCGTCGGAGCGACCGCGCGCACGCGCCTGGCCGAGGCCGATACGGTGCTGGCGTCGGCCCGCAGCGGCGCCGCCGGTCCCGCCGCCGCCACGGCAGGTGCGCAGCGTGCGGCGGAACTCGCGGCGGCGGCCCTGCAGCAGGCGCAGCACGACCTGCGCGGCTTCACCGCCGATCACGGCGGCGGCGCCGGCGGATCGGCGCTCGGTGCCCTGATCGGCGGTGTCGTCCTGTCCTCCATGCTCGGCGGAGCATCGCGCCGCGGCGGTTTCGGCGGGGCGATCCCCGGCGGCCTCTTCGGCGGGGGAGGCGGCGCGCGCGGCTCGTCGCGTTCGCGTCGCGGCGGCGGCGGCTTCGGCGGCCTTCGCACCTCACGCGGACGACGCGGAGGCGGCCGCTTCTGAAGCGGCATCCCCTCGCCCCTCACGACCCTGAACACTCCAACGGAAGGAAGAACAGATGGCAAAGCAGTCCATCTTCGGCCGCATCTCGACACTCGTGAAGGCGAACGTCAACGCGTTGATCGACCAGGCCGAAGACCCGCAGAAGATGCTCGACCAGCTCGTGCGCGACTACACCAACAACATCGCCGACGCCGAGGCGGCGATCGCCGAGACGATCGGCAACCTGCGGCTGCTCGAGCGTGATCACCAGGAGGACGTGCAGGCCGCCACCGAATGGGGCAACAAGGCGCTCGCCGCCAGTCGCAAGGCCGACGAGCTGCGGACTTCGGGGCACACCGCGGATGCCGACAAGTTCGACAACCTGGCCAAGATCGCCCTGCAGCGCCAGATCGGCGAAGAGAACGAAGCACGTTCGGCCGAACCGCAGATCGCGACGCAGACCGAGGTCGTCGATCGCCTCAAGGACGGCCTGAACGGCATGAAGCAGAAGCTCGAGCAGCTGAAGACCAAGCGCTCCGAACTGCTCGCGCGTGCCAAGGTCGCGGAGGCGCAGACCAAGGTGCACGACGCGGTCCGCTCGATCGACGTGCTCGACCCGACCAGCGAGATCGGACGGTTCGAGGACAAGGTGCGCCGGCAGGAGGCCCTCGCGCAGGGCAAGGCCGAGCTGGCGGCGTCGAGCGTCGACGCGCAGTTCGAGAGCCTCGAGGACATCGGCGAGCTCACCGAGGTCGAGGCGCGGCTCGCGGCGTTGAAGACGGGTGGCACGTCGGCTCCGGCCATCGGCTCCTGATCACCTGAGCGGGTGCCCGGGCCGCCCCGGAGCCGGGCACCCGCGTATGGGGCTCTTCACGAACGAGGGTGTAGTGCGGGTCTGAAGCCTCCGGCTTCGAGTAGCGAGCGGGCGATGTAGTTC
>NZ_JANGEX010000004.1:0-226461 GCF_033792225.1 Microbacterium sp. LRZ72 | reverse complement strand
ACGAACTACATCGCCCGCTCGCTACTCGAAGCCGGAGGCTTCAGACCCGCACTACACCCTCGTTCGTGAAGAGCCCCATTGGTGGGACATCGAATCGGTGCGGCAGGGTTGGGGCGAGCCAGCGGGGTCGGCGGACCGGTGCGGGCACCGTCAGCCGAGGGCCGCCGCTGCATGTCGGCATCCCGGGCCCATTCCCGGCGATGAGCCATCAATCTGCACGACGAGCCCCTCGGCCCACAAGGACTTCAGGACCCCCCATTCATAGGACCTGAGGTGCGCGGCGCCTACACGCCGCCGCCACCGCCGCCGCCACCGCCGCCACCGGCGGAGCCGCCGCCGGCCGAGCCTCCGGTCGAGGAGGCGGTGCTCGAGGCCGACACCGTCGACAGCGACGCGACGCTCGCAGAGAAGGCGGCGGCGTTGAACGCCCCGTGCCCGAAGTACCACCCGGGCGCCGAGTCCTCGTAGTAGAAGGCCAGCCGCTTGGCCCACTCCGTCTCCTGCCCGAAGACCACCGCGTACGGCAGCAGGCGTTCGTACAGTCGCAGCATCTGGCGCGAGTCGTCGACCGAGACGGCCCGACGCTCGGCGCCGGCGGGCGACTGCAGCATGCGGATGCGGTCGGCCTCGGCCCACTCGATGAACATCTTCACCCCGCGCAGGTGGTCGCGCGCCTCCGCGCCCTCGGGCGTCAACGGCGTGCGCGAGACCAGAGCGGCCACGACGAACACCATGATTCCGGCGGCCACGATCAGCAGGAGCGGCCCGAGCGGGTCGACGCCCGCCGACATCGCGGTGATGCCGAAGGCGAAGACCCCGACCGCGGCGGCGACCGCGACCACGATGGGCAGCGCGCGCACGTGCCCGGGCACCCGCCGGCGCAGACCGTCTCGGCGCAGCTGCGCCGCAGCGTCCTTCAGGATCCCGCTCGCGGTGCGCGAGAGCCGGGAGTCACTGCGTCCCAGGCGGTACTCCGTGCGCCCGCCGGCGAACATGCCGTCGAGAAGCTCACGCCCGTTCTCGTCGGCTCGGGAACGATCGATCAGCTGCAGATCGAACGTCGTCTTGCCCCACTTGCGGGGCCCCTCCACAACCCGGATCGAGCCCGCGATCGCCTGTTCGAGCACCTCGGCCGGGATCCCGCGGGATGACTGCCCCATCAGCACAGCCGATTCGAGGGCATCGATGCCGCGCGGCGGCGCGTACTCCGCGATCACGGTCGGACGCCCCGGCGCGTCGCCGAGTCGACGCGCACGCACCACCGCCGCGGCGATGACGGCGGCGAGCGCACCGGCGAACGACGCCAGCTGCAGCCACCAGAACGGCGAGCGCCACGGCGACGTGTCGAAGGGCGTGAAGGTGCCCTCTTCGAAGGCGACCGCCATCGTCACGGTCTCACCGGCACCCACGTCGTCGGCGCCGGCACGAACCACGGCGCCGGTGGCGCTGTCGTCGATCACGACCGTGCATTCCTGCGTCGACCCCTGCTCCCCCACGTAGCAGGCAGCATCCCCCGTCAACGCGTCCGCGAGCGCGCCCTCCAGATGCAGTCGTGCCTGCACGCTCCCGAACGGCTGCTCCCATTCGGTGCCGTTGACGTCCCAGTAGAACTCGTCGACGCCCGTGTCCTCGAAGTAGCGGGTCACATTCTGCAGCTCGTAGGTGAAGACGAAGGTCTGGGCTCCGTGCAGATACTCGTCGGCGCGCGACGTCGCGACGAGCGCATCGTCGCCCTCCTCGACCTCGAGCGGGCGGGGATCGCCGTCCTCATCGGTGACGGACTCGAACTCGGCGAACAGCGGGATGCCGAGGTAGCTCTCCGGGATGGCGCGGCGCATCCCCCGGTTCTGGTCGCTGTCGGGGAACTCGGCGACGAACGTCTCGACCACCCGCATCCGGCTGGTGCCGTCTTCGGCCCGGGTCAGCGTGTAGTCGACCTCGAGACTCTCGAACGAGAAGTCGTCCGGGTCCCCGGTCGACGCCGTCGCCGCCTGCACGGGCACGACGGCCAGTGCGGCGATAAGGACGGTCAGGGATGCCGCGGCGGCGGCGAACCTTCCCCGCCACCGCCGATGTTCGCTCTGCATCCCGCCAGCCTAGAGAGGACTCCGCGGCGTCACCGCAACCCCCGCCGCTGACACGCGTCAGGGCGTACTCTGTTGCGCATGAAGAACCGCCACCTCGCCGTCGACGCCTGGGAGAGCCTCTTCCGTGCGCAGCACGAGGTGTTCGACGAGATCAGCGACGACTTTCGCCACGGCGAGCTCGGCCAGGCCGAGTACGACGTGCTGCTCACCGTCACCCGCGCGCCCGGGATGACGGCGCGGCTGCGCGACGTGACCTCGCTCATGCTCGTCAGCCAGCCCTCGGTGTCGCGCCTCGTCGATCGCATGGTCGCCCGGGGGCTCGTCACCAAGTGCTCCGACCCGTCCGATGGGCGGGGGGCGCTCGTCACGGCCACCGAGGACGGCGCCGCGGCGTTCCGCAAGACGGCCACGCGCCACGCGCGCACGATCAGCAAGCGCATGTCGCAGCTGACCGACGACGAGCTGTGCACGCTGCGCGAGCTCACCGCCAAGCTGCGGACCTCCTGCGATTGAGACGACGGGTGCCGCGGACCCGAAGACCCGCGGCACCCATACGGTCTCGTACTGCTACTCGACCGGACGCGGCTGGGCGGCGGCGTTCTGCGACACCCTGCTCTCGGATGCCTCGCCGGCCCCGTTCTGATCAGCCCTGTTCTCGTGCGCGGTCAGCACGGGCGCATCGGCGCCGGTCTTGACCTCCACCTTGCGCGGCTTGGCCTTCTCGCTCACAGGGATTGTCACGCTCAGCACGCCGTTGCTGTATGTCGCCGAGATGCTCTCGGTGTCGATGCCCTGTCCGAGGTTGAGCTGCCGCAGGAAGCTTGCGGCCTCGCGCTCGCGGGTGATCCACTTGACTCCCTCGCCGGCGGCCAGCGTGCGCTCGGCGCGGATGGTCAGCAGCTGGCCATCGACGTCGATGTCGACCGAGCCGGGATCGATCCCCGGCAGATCGGCGGTCAGCACGTAGTGGTCGCCATCGCGGTAGAGGTCCATCGGCATGCGCCGCGGTCCGCGGCGGCTGTCGAAGAGGCTCGACGCGAGGCGGTCGATGTCACGGAACGGGTCATACGTCGCCATGATGCTCTCCTTGGTTCTTCTGAAGGTTCTCGGTACTTGAGTCACATCGACTCAAGTAGCTTCAGATTAGCACTCTCCATGGTCGAGTGCCAGCCCTGCGGGAGCAGAATTCAGGGCCGCTGGAACGACACGAGTCCGATGCGGTTGCCCTCGCTGTCGCCGATGAACGACTGCCACTCGTCGTATCCGGTCGGACCGATCGAATCGTCCTCATGACGCACCGCAACGGCCGGATGCTGCAGCACGTGCGCCTCGCCCCCCAGCCGCTCGATCGCCTCGTGCACGTTGTCGACCTCGAACGAGAACACCGCCGACGGCGCCTCGCGATCGAGCAGCAAACGCACCCCCGCCATCTCGAAGAACACGAGGTCGGGCGCGGCGAAGCGCGCGATCGGTGCGGCGTCCAGCAGGCGCGCATAGAACGCCGCCGCGCGGTCCAGATCCTCGGCCCGCTGGGCCACCTGCAGCAGTCTCATGACATCCCCCGTCGTCCCCGTCGTGCTTGAGGTGAACCTAACACCACGCGGGCTGGCCCTGGGGCGGCATCGCCTTCGGCGGGGAGCGGAACGCACGCAATACGCTCGGGGGGTGACACGCATCCACCGCGTCCTCCGACCGGCGACCGCCCGCGCACCCGCGTTCTCGCTCGCCTACGTGCGGACCGGCCCGCGGTCGCAGACGCCGATCGTGGTCATCCCGGGTGGCCCCGGACTCGCGTCCATCGAGCCGTACCGGGCACTTCGGCGCCACGCGGCGCGCGGCGGGCTCGACGTCATCATGATCGAGCATCGCGGCGTGGGCCACTCCCGCCGCGACGAGTCGGGCCGGCCGCTCCCCTTCTCGGCGATGTGGATCCGCGAGGTGATCGACGACATCGCGGCCGTGCTCGACGACCAGGGCGTCACGTCGGCCTTCATCGTCGGCTCATCGTATGGAAGCTACCTCGCGTCGTCGTTCGCCGCGCGGCATCCCGATCGCGTGGCCGGCATGATCCTCGACTCGACGCTCCAGTCCACGAGCGTCCTCACCCTCGAACGTGAGCGGATCCGAGAACTGTTCTGGGACGACGACGACATCGCCCACGCCGTGCGACGCCTGCACGCCACGGGCGGGGGCGGACCCCACCTGCTCGAAGTGATCCGCGCGGCCTTCGAGCTCGACGGCGAGCGCCTCGTCCGCCCCCTCGTGGCGGCCCGGCTCGCCGGCACACGGGGCCTCACATGGAAGGCGCTCGAGATGTACGCGGGGCGCGACGAGTCCATCGTTCGCATCCCGTATCACTACGAGTTCGCGATCGCGGGGGCGATCGGGTTCCGAGAGCTGCACTACGGTGCTCCGCCGGACGGCCATCCTCTCGATCCTGCGGGCACCTACGCCGCACTCGCGCATCGGTTTCCGCGATTCGACGGGGAGCCCTTCGATCTGCTCGAAGAATCCCGGGCGTTCACCTGGCCCGTCGTGCTGCTCGTCGGCGCGCGCGACCTGCGAACACCGCCGGATGCCGCGCGACGTGTCGCGTCCGGCCTCCCCGACGCGACGATCGTCGGCATCGACAACGGCCACAGCGCGCTCGACACGCATCCGGCGGTGCTGCTGAACGCCATGCGGCATCTCGCCGCCGGCCGTCATCACCGGCTGCCCGCGCTCGCTTCCCGGCTGGATCGCCTGCCGCGTCCCAGCCTGGCGGGGCGGTTGCCGAGCTGGCTTCGCGCCGGGGTGCGGCTCGAAGGCGCCTCGCGCCGCTGAGAGACCTCAGACCTGCTGTGCGTGCACGGCCTCGAGGGCTTCGGCGTCTGCCTCGGTCATCCCGGTGATCCGCTCACCGTTCCAGACGATGTCGTCGCTGAGCGCGGCGAGCAGTTCTTTGCGCTGCCCGTGGCTGAGCTCGGCTCCGTGGACCAGGGTGGCCGGGCTCCACATCATGGCGAGCGAGTCGTGCCACTTCCACCCCACGTCCCGCACGTGCACCAGGTCGTGCAGCGAGGTCGGCAGGTGCTTGAGGGGCTCGGCGAAGGCATCCGCGAGCACGGCCAGCGTGACCTGGCGCTCGACCCCCGGCTGCACCACGGCGACCTCGTCGGCCTCGCCCGTCAGAGCGCGAGAGAACTCCTCCGCGCCGAGCAGGATGATCCCGTTGGTCGGGCGGGGGTTGCACTCGATGGCCAAGAGCTCGCCGTCGTTGTCGACGAAGTCGAACGACAGCTGTCCGGTGAAGCCGGGGTCGAGGGTGTCGACGATGCGCTGGGTGTAGTCGAGCGTCTCGGTGCTGTCCACGGCGAGGAATGTGATGCCCGTGCTGTGCGACCACTGCTCGGGCGCGCGATAGGTGCAGTGCGCCGTCACACGGCCGTCGACGATGGTGCTGTAGGTGCACACCATCGGCCCATCGACGAACGGCTGCACGAGCCACGGCTGATCGGGAGTCGGGTGGCAGTCGCTCGCCGACATCTTGCCGGCGAGGGGGCCGGTGTTGGTGAGAAGACCCACGCCTCCGCGCGAGAACGCGGCGCGCGCGAAGTACCGGGGAAACCGCACGATGGCCTCGGCCAGAGAGGCATCGTCCGTCGCGACCACGGTCTGCGGAACGGGCACGCCCGCCTCGGTGACGAGCCGCTTGAAACTCGCCTTGTCGTGCAGTCGCGCGAGCTTGTCGAAGCGGCCGGCATAGACGCGAGCGCCATCGGGCAGGTCGCCCGCTCGGGCGGCCAGGTAGAACGCCTCCTCGAAGGTGGGCAGAATGAGGTCGATCTCGTAGCGCTCGACGATGCCGTTGACGTCGTCGATGAAGGCATCCGTCTCGAAGCGCGGGGAGGCCGTGACCGCGTGTGCCTTCAGGTACTTCGAGTGGCTGCCGACGGCCCCGCCGTACGTGTCGCTGGCCACGACCGTGTGGCCCGTGCTCCCGAGCTTTCGGATCGCGTCCAGGGCGAAGGTGTTCCTCGAACTCGTGACCAGTACGCGCATCGATTGCTCTTCCGATGAGGAGAAATAGGGTGTGCCCACCCTAGAGCAAGGCCACGGCTACGATGCAGAGACGCGAGCGTGGCGGCCCGCTGGACAGTGCCGCGCGGATGCGGGTGAGCAACGGTCAAGAGGAGATCACGGAGTGCAGGAGCTGGCCAAGTGGGTCGTCGCCCTGTCGACTCTCGTGGGCTTCGGACTGACGATGGGTCTCAATCCCGCGCTCTACGGCGCCACCGCCGACATGCTCGCCCGCAATACGCAGGTCGCCGCACGCATGGGGTGGATGGTCGCCGGCCTGGTCACGGGCGCCACGGTGCTGTTCGCGCTGCTGCAGACCTTCGACCCGACGAGCCTCGTCACCGCCGTGCGCGGCGACGTCGACAGGGCCCTGCTCAGCCGGGGCGTGGACATCGCCGCGGGATCGATCTTTCTCGTCGCGGCCGCCGTTCTCGCCGCGTGGGCGCTCCGCGTCCCGGTGCGTGCCGTGCACCCGAGACGGGAGCGCACCCCGAACGCGCGTTCAATGACGTACTTTCCGCTCGGGCTGAGCTGCGCCGTCATCGGCTTCACGACGCTGCCGATCATGTACATGACCGGTCGCGTCACGGCGGGGCTCAGCTCCGACATCGCTCTTCGCCTCGTCGCCTACACCGTCTTCCTCCTCGCGCTCGTCGGACCCTTCGTGGCCCTCGCCTGGCTCTGGTCCCGCGTCCCCACCCTTTCCGGACGGGTGACGGGCCTGTACGCAAGGTTGATGCGCACGGACTACCGCTGGGCATCGGCGGCCATCCTCGGGGCGGGCGGTCTGGTCTTCATCGGACTCGGTCTGGTCGCGCACCGGTGATCCGAGCGGGCGCCGCGGCATCCCCCGCTCACCGATCGCCACAGAATCCTGCTCCCGGATGCCGCAGGCCGCGCGTTGCGGCGACCGCTCCGGTACCGTCGGAGGATGGCCCCCAGCACCGAGAACACCCCCGTCGAGGCAGCGCCCGCGGACGCCGAACCCACCTTCAGCGAACTCGGTCTCGACGCCGCCGTCATGAAGGCCCTCAAGGACGTCGGCTACGAGACGCCATCGGCGATCCAAGCCGCGACGATCCCCCCGCTCCTCGCGGGCCGCGACGTCGTCGGTCTCGCGCAGACCGGCACCGGAAAGACCGCCGCATTCGCGCTGCCGATCCTGTCGCAGCTCGATCTGTCGCAGAAGACTCCGCAGGCGCTCGTGCTGGCGCCCACCCGCGAGCTCGCCCTGCAGGTGTGCGAGGCCTTCGAGAAGTACGGCTCGCACCTGCGCGGGGTGCACGTGCTGCCCGTCTACGGCGGTCAGGGCTACGGCCAGCAGCTCTCGGCCCTGCGGCGCGGGGTGCACATCGTCGTCGGCACGCCGGGTCGCATCATGGATCATCTCGACAAGGGCACGCTCGATCTGTCCGAGCTGCGCTTTCTCGTGCTCGATGAGGCCGACGAGATGCTCAAGATGGGCTTCGCCGAAGACGTCGAGACGATCCTCGCCGACACGCCGACGGGCAAGCAGGTGGCGCTGTTCTCGGCCACCATGCCCGCGCAGATCCGCCGCATCTCGGCCCAGTATCTGAACGATCCCGACGAGATCACCGTCAAGTCCAAGACGACGACCTCGGCCAACACCACCCAGCGCTACCTCGTGGTCTCGTACCCGCAGAAGGTCGATGCGCTCACCCGCATCCTCGAGGTCGAGAACTTCGAGGGGATGATCGTGTTCACCCGCACCAAGAACGAGACCGAGACGCTTGCCGAGAAGCTGCGCGCCCGCGGGTACACGGCCGCCGCGATCAACGGCGATGTCGCCCAGGCGCAGCGCGAGCGCACGGTCAACCAACTCAAGAGCGGCAAGCTCGACATCCTCGTCGCCACCGACGTGGCCGCCCGCGGTCTCGACGTCGAGCGCATCAGTCACGTCGTCAACTACGACCTTCCCATCGACACCGAGTCGTACGTGCACCGCATCGGCCGCACGGGACGCGCGGGTCGCACGGGCGCCGCGATCAGCTTCGTCACCCCCCGTGAGCGGCGGATGCTGACCTCGATCGAGAAGGCGACGCGTCAGCCGCTGACCGAGATGAAGCTGCCGAGTGTCGAAGACGTGAACGCCACCCGCCTGACGCGCTTCGACGACGCGATCACCGCGGCGCTGGCCGACCCGGAGCAGGTGAGCGTCTTCCGCGACATCGTCGCCCACTACGTCGAGCACCACGACGTGCCCGAGGCCGACGTCGCCGCAGCGCTCGCGGTCGTGGCGCAGGGCGACACTCCCCTGCTGCTCGATCCGGATGCCGCCCCCGAGCCGCGGTTCGAACGCGACCGGCCCGCGCGCGACGGCCGCGAGCGGCCCGAGCGCCGCCCCCGTTCCGGCGACGGCGCCAGGACCACCTACCGGATCGCGGTCGGCCGGCGGCACAAGGTCGAGCCCCGGCAGATCGTGGGTGCCCTGGCCAACGAGGGCGGGCTGCGGCGCGAAGACTTCGGCGCGATCCAGATCCGCCCGGAGTTCTCGCTCGTCGAGCTGCCGTCGGACCTGTCGCGCGACGCCCTCAAGCGCCTCGAGAACACGCGCATCGGCGGCAAGCTGATTGAGCTGCGCCCCGATCGCTTCGGCAACTCGGCCAAGCGCGAGGACCGCAAGCCGCGCCACTGAGACCGGCGACAAACACGAAAACCCGCGGATATCCGCGGGTTTTCGTGTTTGCACTGTCTCAACACAGTGTGCGCCCGAAGAGACTCGAACTCCCAACCTTCTGATCCGTAGTCAGATGCTCTATCCATTGAGCTACGGGCGCCCGGTGCGCGTTTCGGGTCGAAACCCTCGCGCACACCAGCGACCAGAATACCCCACGCCCGCGCTCACGGCGAATCGGGGGACGGCGCCGCTTGCTCGTCATCGGCATCGTCCGACGCCGAGCGCGCCTTCACCCGGCGACGCTGCTGCGAGCTGAGCGCGGCGAGGTCCACAAGGCGCAGCGACTGCATGCGGGCCTCGCGCATCTGCTCGTAGTCGGGCTCGAGGTCGGGCCGCGCGGCCTCGATGCGCAGGGTGCGGTCGATGTTCAGCGCGAGCTCATCCCACGCGGCATCCCGAGCGGCGACCACCAGACGACGCAGTTCGTCCTCGTCCGCGGCACGCAGTCGCAGCTCCTTGGCGATGCGCTTGGACTGCCGCAGCCGGCGCCGCAGGTTGCGCAGATCGCGCGTGCCGTAGTCGTGCGTGCTGTCGGGGTCGGAGAAGTGCCGCCAGGCGTCCTTGCGTTCCCGCCGCAGCCGGGCGACGACATCCTCGGCCTCCTCGGCCAAGGTGAGCAGGGCCTCGCGCGCGTCGGGGATGAAGCGCTCGAGGTCGTACCCCTCGCCGCCGGCGATCGTCTCCATCAGGATGCGGTTCTTCAGCCGCAGACGTGTCGCGGCGGCCGCGATATAGATGCCCTCCGAGACGACCTCGGCGAGCTTCGGCGGCTTCGCGCGCGACGCGGCCCCGGCCGCGGCTGCTGCCGCCTCCGGCACGTCCGGCGATGTCTTCGGGCTCACGGCACCCCCTGTATCGAGGGTACCCGCCCCGCGACTCGCGCCACATTCGCAACCGCCCCTGGAGCGCGCCATAGCCGCCTCATAGCGCCGTGCCGCTGAATGAGTCCACCAATCAGGAGGACCCATGGTTCAGATCATCGTCATCGCCCTCGACCTCGTCGCGATCTGCGTGCTCGCGTTCGCCGTCTATTTTCCCCGCAACCGCCGTCGAGATCTCGCCGTCGCCTTCGTCGGCGTCAACGTCGGCGTTCTGGCCGTGTCGCTCGTGCTGGGCACCAGCACCGTCGGCGCCGGGCTCGGGCTGGGGCTGTTCGGTGTGCTCTCGATCATCCGCCTGCGCTCACGTGAGATCGACCAGACCGAGGTGGCCTACTACTTCGCCGCCCTCGCCCTCGGTCTCATCGCGGGTCTCTCCGCCGCCGCGGCGACGACCGCCACCGACGCGACGTTCGCCGCCGTCTGGTCGGCTGCCGGGCTGATGGCCCTCGTCGTCGGCGTGCTCGCGGTCATCGACAACCGCCGGATGCTGCACCGCTACCGCGAACAGACGCTGCGGCTCGACCGCGCCTACACCGACGAGGTCGCGTTGCGCTCGCACGTCGAGGGCCTGCTCGGGGCGCGCGTGCTGGTGCTCGAGGTCACCGAACTCGACCTCGTGAACGACACCACCTCGATCTCGGTGCGGTATGCCCTGCCGAAGAAGGCCCTCCCTCCGGCGGTACACACGGGCATCGTCCCCACCCAGGACTGGGCCTCGCCGCGCCGTTCCGAGGTGCACTCGTGAACGGTCGGCTCGCGTCCTCCGTCGCCCGAGCCCTCGACCCGGTCGTCGGCCTGAACTCCGTCACACTCGAACAGCTCAACGCCGAAGCCCAGCTGCAGACCCGCGTGGACCGCAAGTACATCCTCCCGCTGCCGCAGCTCGGCGCCGTGCTGCGCACCCTGCCCGCCGGCACCCGCCTGCTCGAACACGACGATCAGTGGGCCCCGCGCTACGAATCCCACTACTTCGACACCCCGGAGCTGACCAGCTACGCGGGGGCGGCACGGGGACGGCGCCGGCGCTTCAAGGTGCGCGCTCGCCGCTACGTCGACTCCGGCGTCAGCTTTCTCGAAGTCAAGACGCGGGGTGGGCTCTCCACGACGGTGAAGGAGCGCATGCCGCTCGCGACCGACTCGCCGGGCCGCCTCGATCCCCGCGGTACGGCGTACGCAGCCGAGACGCTCGCGGCCGCCGGCATCCGGGATGCCGATGGCATCGCCTTGCGCCTGCGACAAGAGCTCATCACCGCCTACCGTCGCGTCACCCTGCTCATCCCCGGTTCCGGCGACCGGGACACCTCGCGCGGCACGATCGACGTCGATCTCGCCTGGCAGCGCCCGCACGCGAATGCCAGCCTGACCCTGCCCGCGGCGGTGATCGTCGAGACGAAGTCGGGGCGCCAGGCCGGAGCCCTCGACCGCGCGCTCTGGGCCCACGGCATCCGCCCCACCTCGCTGTCGAAGTACGGCACGGGGCTCGCCGCGCTCGACCCGAGCCTGCCGGCCAACCGGTGGCGGCGCGTGCTCGACCGTCACTTCCGCGGCGAACCGATCCGCTGAGGTCCGGCGCGGCGCGAGGACTAACGCGCCGTGCGAGGATGATTCGCGCCCACCCGTCCTCGTGTCGCGCGAGAGTCCTCGCGCGAAGCCGAGGCCGCCGGGCGCGCAGACTCGGGCGGGGGCGGCGCGGGGCGGGTCAGGGCCGGTCGTGCGTCACGCCTTGCGGAACCGCGAGACGATGTGGCATTCGAACGGGTCGCGCGCCGCGAGCCCGACCCGGTTGAGGTACGCGATGACGATGGCGTAGGAGCGCCACAGCGTGGTCTCGGTGTACGGCACCCCGAGGGTGGCGCACTGGTCGCGCACGATGTCGCGGGCGCGGGCGAGGTGCGGGCGCGGCATGTTCGGGAACAGGTGGTGCTCGACCTGGTAGTTCAGGCCGCCCATCAGCCAGGTGGCCCACCAGCCGCCCGAGACGTTGCGCGAGGTGCGCACCTGCTTGGTGAAGAAGTCGAGCTTCGCGTCGTGCGCGATGACCGGCATGCCCTTGTGGTTCGGGGCGAAGGACGCGCCCATGTACACGCCGAAGACGGCCAGCTGCACACCGAGGAACGCGAACGCCATGCCGAGCGGCAGCATCCAGAACACCGCGGTGAGCACGATGGCGAACCGCACGGTGATCATGGCCAGTTCGGTCCAGCGCCCCTTGACCTCGCCGCGCGAGAGCAGGTGCTTGATGCTGATGAAGTGCAGGTTGAGGCCCTCGAGCATGAGGAGCGGGAAGAACAGCCAGCCCTGGCGGCGGGTGATGAAGCCCAGAAAGCCGGATGCCTTCGCCGCGTCCTCTTCGAGGAACGAGATGGTGTCGACCTCGATGTCGGGGTCGCGGCCGACGCGGTTGGGGTTGGCGTGGTGGCGGGTGTGCTTGGAGTTCCACCAGGAGAAGCTCATTCCGACGATCCCGTTGCCGAGGAACCGTGCGAGGCGGTCGTTGGCGGGACCCGAGGCCAGGATCTGCTTGTGCGCGGCCTCGTGCGAGAGGAATGCGACCTGCGTGAAGATGATGCCGAGCGCGCCGGCGATGAGCAGCTGGAACCAGCTGTCGCCGAGCAGGATGAACCCCGCCACGCAGCCGGCGAACGCGAGGGCGAGCACACCGCCGACGACGGCGTAGAACCGGCGTGCACGGTTGAGCAGGCCGGTCTCGCGCACGACCTGCGAGACCTCGGTGTAGGCGCGCGTCAGATGCGGGAAGGTGTCGTTCGAGGCGTACGTCTGGCGGATCGCGCCCAGGCCGCTGACAACGGGCGCGGGAGTGGCAGTGGCGGAGATATCGCACCTACTCGATCGGCAGCCGGGTCACCGACCGCTGGTGAAGCCAAAGGCGGATGCCGATCGCTTTCGCCAGACTAGGGGGCGCGTCATGCATGCCCGCGTATATGGCATGCGATGTGCGGTGGATGCTCAGGCGGGCGTCACACAGCGTTCACGCGGGGGGCACTGCTAGTGTTGGGCACGGTGCTTCTCTGCGCCTGCGTCGTCGATACGCTCTCCGGCCCCTCGGGCCGCGGTCTTCTCGAGCGGCGAACCGATGCGCGATCCCGCGCCGTCGCCCCACCCGCACGTTCCCTTCGGTCGTGCCACACCCGAAAGCTCTTCCTCTATGTCTTCTTTCCTTGATCTCGGCGTGCCCGCACCGCTGGCCACCGTCCTCTCCACCTCGGGCAAGACCGAGGCCTTCGCCATCCAGAACGACACGCTGCCCGACTCGCTCGCCGGACGCGACGTGCTCGGCCGCGGTCGCACCGGCAGCGGCAAGACCCTCGCGTTCGCGCTGCCGATGGTCGCGCGTCTGAGCGGCGCCCACGCGGCCCGCCGCACGCCGATGAAGCCGCGCGGGCTCGTACTGGCTCCCACCCGCGAGCTCGCCACGCAGATCGCGGCGACCATCGCGCCTCTCGCGCAGGCCGTCGGGCTCAACGTCACGACGATCTTCGGCGGGGTCGGCCAGCGCCCGCAGGAGCAGGCGCTGCGCGCCGGCGTCGACATCGTCGTGGCCTGCCCCGGTCGTCTCGAGGACCTCATGAAGCAGAAGGTCATCGGCCTCGACCGCGTCGAGATCACCGTGCTCGACGAGGCCGACCACATGGCCGACCTCGGGTTCCTCCCGGGCGTCACGCGCATCCTCACCGCGACGCCCCAGGGCGGGCAGCGGATGCTGTTCAGCGCCACCCTCGACCGCGGCGTCGACACGCTCGTACGCCGCTTCCTGCGCGATGAGGTGCGTCACGAGGTCGCCGAGGCCGACGAGCCGCAGGGCGTCATGACGCACCGCGTCTTCGTCGTGGATGCCGCCGGCAAGCCGGACCTCGTGAGCCGGCTCGCCTCGGGCCACGGCCGCCGCATTCTCTTCACGCGCACCAAGCACCAGGCGAAGAAGCTCGCCAAGCAGCTGACCGCCTCCGGCATCCCCGCCGTCGACCTGCACGGCAACCTGTCGCAGGCGGCGCGCGAGCGCAACCTCGCCGCCTTCGGCGCCGAGGTCGGCAAGGGCGGCGTGCGCGTGCTCGTCGCCACCGACGTCGCCGCGCGCGGCGTGCACGTCGACGACGTCGAGCTGGTCGTCCACGTCGACCCGCCCGTCGAGCACAAGGCGTACCTGCACCGCTCCGGGCGCACCGCCCGCGCGGGCGCGGCAGGCACCGTGGTGACGGTCGCCGTCGACTCGCAGCGGCGTGACGTGACCGATCTGCTGCGCAAGGCCAAGATCTCTGCGCCGTTCGAGCCCGTGCAGGCCGGGCACCCCGCCATCGTCGAGCTCATCGGCGAAGCGGCTCCGCACGTCACGCCCGCGCCCGTGGTGGCTCAGCCGGCCGCACGCGGTCGCGGTGGATCGCGCGGCAACCACGGCGGCGGGCGCGGGGCGGCACACGCCTCGGGTGCGACCCGTTCGGCATCCGGCGCCTCGCGCTCGGAGCCGAGCCGTCCCGGCGCGCCGCGGGGCGAGGGGTCCGGCAACGGCCGCCGCCGCGGTTCACGCGGGGGCCGCAGCCGCTCGAACACCGGGCGCTCGTAGGAGCGCTTCTCGGCAGGCCGTTTTCTATCAGACGGCTATGTGCGACACAACCCCCAGCCCGATATTCGCAACCTCGCTTAGCGTCGTCTGCGACACGGTTACACACGGAGACCCACTGCGGCAGTTCGGGTGGCAGCGGAACTCTCCGTTTGACTGACCGGTACGCGGAATGCGCTGGGGGGCGACGTTCCCCATACCGGCGAGGGGCCCTTCACGGGCCCCTCGGTCCCGTGTCCCATCGGTGAGGACCTGTCAAGGGCCTGACCGGTGCGGCCCCGGTGTCCTACCGTCGGGAGTCCGCCGACGAAAGGACGACCGATGCTCCGCGCACTCGCACTGAACTGCACCCTCACGCCGTCGCCCGGCGAATCCAGCACGGGCCTGCTCGCCCACCAGGTGCTCGAGCAGCTGGCCGAGCACGGCGTCGAGACGGAGCAGCTGCGCGTCGTCGACTACGACATCGCCCCCGGTGTCGAGAAGCACATGGGCCCCGGGGACCAGTGGCCGACGATCCGGGAACGCGTGCTCGCCGCCGACATCCTGGTGCTCGCGACGCCCACGTGGATGGGTCAGCACTCGAGCATCGCGCAGCGAGTGCTCGAACGCCTCGACGCGGAGCTCGCCGAGACCGACGATGCCGGCCGCCCGATCCTCAGCGGGAAGGTCGCGATCACCGCGGTCGTGGGAAACGAGGACGGCGCGCATCACATCACCGCCGTCCTCTACCAGGCCCTCGCGGACGCCGGGTTCAGCATCCCCTCGCAGGGGGGCACGTACTGGAACGGCCAGGCGATGCACACCACCGACTACAAAGATCTGGACGAGACGCCGTCGCCGACCGCCAGCGCCACTGCGGGCGCCGCGCGCAACGCCGCCCACCTGGCCGCCGTGCTGCAGGAGCGTCCCTACCCCGTCGGGTGACTGCGGCCACGCCCACCCGCACCGATCGGGGAGGATGGGCGTGTGTCTCATCAATCGGCCGCCGTGGGCGGGCAGCTCTCACACCCGGTCGGGGGATCCGATCCGCGCACGAGCGCCGTCCTGCGCATCCTGCGCGACCGTGGGCCGCGGTCGAGGACGCAGCTGGCCGAACTCACGGGCGTCGCGCCCACGACCGTCACCAAGCTCGTGACGCCCCTGCTCGAGCGTGGGTGGGTGCGCGAGGCCCGTCGCCCGCCGGAGGCGACGAGCGGTGCCGGGCGACCCGCCATCTCGCTGTCGCTCGTCCCCGAGAAGATCATCGTCGGCGGCATCCACCTCGGCGCCGGCCTGCTCAAGGTGGGACTCGTCGACGGGCGCGGAGTGGTGCTCGCGACGGCCACCCGGGCGATCGTGGTCGGGACCCGTGCGATCGAGGTGCTCGGCCAGGCGGCCGAGCTGCTCCAGGCGGTGAGCGACGATCACGGCGGCGCCCAGCCGATCGCCGTGGGTGTGGCGGCCCCCGGCGTCGTTGATGCCGCGCACCGGCGCAACCTGCTCTCGATCAACCTCGGCTGGCACGACGTACCCATCGCAGACCGCCTTGAGCAGGAGCTCGGCATTCCCGTCGTGATCGATCACAACGTGCGTGCCATGGCGCTGGCCGAGGCGCGCTACACCCCGCTCGGCGCCGACAGCCTGGCCTATGTCTACGTGCGCACGGGCGTCGGGCTCGGGCTGATACTGCGCGGAGAACCGCTCTTCGGCGGGTCGCACGCGGTCACCGAGCTGGGGCACCTGCGCGTGCGTGAGCCGGGCGAGCCCTGCGCCTGCGGCGGCCGGGGGTGCCTTGAGACGGTGCTCTCGGCTCCGCGGATTGCTACGGCGCTGCGCGCGGTCGGGATCGAGCCGCCGGAGGGCGTCGACGCGCCGCTGGCCCTCGCGCTCGAGCACGCCGCCCCGCACCCGGGCGGCACCGCCCTGCGCGACGACACCATCGACACCCTCGCGGGGGCACTTGCGGTGGTGGTGAACCTGCTGAGCCCCACCGACATCGTGCTCGGCGGCGCCCTGCGCGACGCCCCCGACCGCATGCTCGCCGACCTGACGAGCCGCACCCGCTCCCGGGTCTTCCCCCTGGTGCGCGACGCGGTGCGCATCCGCCGCACGCAGCTGCCGGATGCCGGTGTCAGCGGTGGGGGTGCGCTCGCTCTCGAGTACGCGGTGTACGCGGCTGCGGCCGGTCGCTGAGCGGACGTCGCGTCACGGCATGAACGGCACGACGATGGTCAGCAGGTAGCCTGCGCCGGCGAGGGCGACCAGCAGCGCGGCGATCGCGAGCAGGGCGACGGCGCGCGCCTGCGGCGGCAGCGTGCCCCCGGCCACGAGCGCCCGGTGCGTGCGCCGATAGCGGGCCGCGGCCGAGACGTAGGCCGCGGCCGCGGCGACTGTGCCGCCGACGCCGACCGCGACGGCGAGGGGACCGAAGTCGTACAGCGTGAAGCGCAGCCCGACGAGGCTCCCGAGGGCGAGGGCCAGAGCGGTGCGCCGCCACGCGAGCAGCGTACGCTCGGGCTGCAGCCCGGCGTCGAACGGGGGCTCGTGCGTCACAAGAACGAGCCGATGACCACGAGCACGACGGCCACGACGAGACCCACGGCGATCACCGCACCGATGGCCGGTCCGGGCAGCGAGCGCCCGGCGCGCATCGCAGCCTCGGTGCGCACCCAGCCGACCCACGACTGCACCGCGGCGAGAAGCCCGAGCGCGACGAACACGGCGGCGGCCGCGACGCGGAAGCGCGGGTCGATCGGCACGTCGAGGGCTTCGAGCGCGACCCCGGCCGCGACCAGGGCGAGCGACGTGCGGATCCAGGCGAGGAAGGTGCGCTCGTTGGCCAGGCTGAAACGCGGATCGGGATCCGCACCCTGCCGGAACACGCGCTTCGGGAACCGCTTGTCCACCCGCCGCACCTCCTCGTCGTCCGCTCTCGCGATGGTGAATTTCTCCACGCCGTGGAGCAATGTCAGAATCGACAGTACCCGCGCGGCATCCGCGCACCCAGTCTCCTCCCCGAACGGTTTCCCGTGAGCAGCGATGCCTCGTCTTCCCCGGCACCCGAGCGACGCGGCGGCCGGTGGCACCACGTCCTGTCGATGAGCAAGGTGGGCGTGATCGGCTTCGGCGGCGGCAGCGCCCTGATCCCGGTGGTGGAGAAGGAGCTGGTACACCCGACGCGGCTGCGCGAGGGCGAGTTCGTGCAGGACACCGTCATCGCGAACATCACGCCGGGAGCGCTGCCGGTGAAGATCGCCGCGTTGGCCGGTACGCAGCTGAGCGGCAAGACGGCGGCCGTGGGTGGGGCGCTCGCAGTCGCGGTTCCCGGCACCGCGGCCACCGTCGCCCTGCTGGCGATGTTCTCGGTGCTCGGGGCGGGTGCGATCTCGGTGATCGAGTACGCGGCTCTCGGCATCTCAGCGTTCATCCTGTACCTGCTCGCGCACTACGTCATGAAGGTGCTGGCTCCGGGCGGCCGGCTGCAGCTGCTTCCGCTTGCCATCGCGATCCTCGCGTTCCTGCTCACGGGCGCGGGCAAGACCCTCGCCCTCGGCCACGACCTCGCCGACCTCGAACCGGCCTGGATGCTGCCCGAGCTGTCGGCGCTCGGTCTCGTGCTCGTCGCCCTGTCGGGCATCGCGATCGTGAGCCTGTGGCAGCTGCTGCGCGGCCCGCGTCGCGCGGCAGCCACCGACCCGTCGCACGCACCGGCCGGTGCGCGCCGCGCTCTCACGGGCGTACTCGTGTTCCTGCTCGTCTGCGTCGCCGGGTTCGGCGTGGCCCTGGCCATGTCGCCCGACGGCGACACCGCATCGCTGCTCGGGCTGATCCTCGTCTCGACCGTGTCGTCCTTCGGCGGCGGCGAGGCCTACGTCGGGGTCGCCGACGGGTTCTTCGTCGTGCCCGGCCTGGTCGACTCGGCGACGTTCTACGGGCAGATCGTTCCTGTCGCGAACGCCCTGCCGGGTCCCATCCTGGTCAAGATCGCCGCGGGTGTCGCCTACGCCGTCGGCGCCGAGACCGGGTCGGTGATCGTGGGCGTCGCTCTCGCCGCCGGGGCGTTCCTCATCGCCGTCGGCGTGTGCTCGGCGCTCGCCCTGATGCTGCTCGCGGGTTACGACCGCGCCCGCGACTCGGTCTTCGTGCACAACATCTCGACCTACATCCTCCCGGTCATCTGCGGTCTGCTGGCCTCGACATCCGTATCGCTGCTGCACGCCAGCGGGCGCATCGCCGAGGGGGCCGGGATGCCGCCGGCGGTCGCGATCGCGGGATCGATCGTGCTCGCCGCGAGCGTGCCGTTCATCCATCGCGTGGCGAAGGTGCCCGACATCCTGCTGATCGTGGCCTTCGGCGCGCTGTCGCTGGGCGTGCTCAGCATCCTCTGACCGCCGGCGCCCGGCCCACGGCGGATACGGTGGAGGCATGGCCGAGCAAGACCAGCCCACCGCGTGCGACGCGGAATCCTGCGCGTGCGGGGCGCCGGGACGCAGCGCATTCGTCGACCTCACTCCCCCGCCCGGCGCCGCCGTGTCCGAGGTGACCGCGACGGGCCGGCATGGCATCCCCCAGGCCTCCGTACCGGCGGGAACGTTCGTGATGGGCGATTCCTCCGGCGACCGCAACCCGGGCGACGGCGAGGTGCCCCTGCACGAGGTGACGCTCGACGCGTTCGAGATCGATGCGACGAGCGTGACCAACGATGCGTTCGCGCGATTCGTCGCCGACACCGGCTACCGCACCGAGGCCGAGACGTTCGGCTTCTCCGCGGTGTTCCATCTGGCCGTCGCGGCGCCGCGCGAAGACATCATGGGCGCCGCCGCCGGCACCCCGTGGTGGTTCGGCGTCACGGGCTCGGACTGGGCGCACCCCGGCGGTCGCGATTCGTCGATCGAGGGGCTGGGAGACCATCCGGCCGTGCACATCAGCTGGAACGACGCCGTCGCCTACGCCGAGTGGGCCGGAAGACGGCTGCCGACCGAGGCCGAATGGGAGTACGCCGCCCGCGGCGGCATCGGGAGCGCGAAGTACCCCTGGGGAGACGCCGAGCCGCACGAGGACGGCTGGCGCGCGAACATCTGGCAGGGCGAGTTCCCGCGCCACAACACCCGTGAGGACGGGTGGCTGACCACGGCGCCCGTGCGTACCTTCGAGCCCAACGGTTACGGCCTGTGGCAGCCGGTCGGAAACGTCTGGGAGTGGTGCGCCGACTGGTTCGACCCCGGCTACTACGGCCGCTCTCCCGCCCGCAACCCGGGCGGCCCCGAACGCGGTTCCGCCCGCGTGCTGCGCGGTGGCAGCTACCTCTGCCACATCTCGTACTGCAACCGGTATCGCAACGCGGCCCGCTCGTCGAACACCCCCGACTCGTCGATGGGCAACGCGGGATTCCGCACCGTCGCGCCCGCGCGACCCGTCAGCTGAGCTGCCGCAGCACCCGCACCATCGTCGCCTGATCCTCACGGCTGATCCCGCGCAGCACGACGGCCTCGACGCGCGCGAGTTCGGTCATCGCGGCATCCACTCGCGCGGCGCCGTCGTCGGTCAGCCGCACGAGCACGCCCCGCCCGTCGAGCGGATTGGGGCGCCGGGCCACGAGCTCGCGCCGGCTGAGCTTGTCGAGTCGCGTCGTCATCGCCGCGCTGCCGATCATGGTGGCGTCGATCAGCTGCGCGGGACTCAGCTCGTGGGGGGCGTCGGCACGGCGCAGCGACGCCAGCACGTCGAACTCCCACACCGTCAGCCCGGCCGATGCGAAAGCTTTCGCGCGAAGTCGGGTGAGCCGCAGCGACACTCGGCGCAACCGCGACATGACATCGAGCGGGGTGAGGTCGACGTCGGGCAGCAGTCGCGACCACGCGTCGATGATCAGATCCACCTCGTCGTCGGGCGGATGCTGCGTCGGTGCCATGGATCCGACACTAATAGGTCGCACGCGGCCCGGCGGGGATCCACGGCGAGCGGCCGCCTCACAGCAGCAGGTACACCGCGCCGACAACCGTCAGCACGATCACGACCCGTTCGAACACGGCCTGGGGGATGCGCGACGCGATGGCGCGCCCGGCGAAAGCGCCGATGAGCACGGCGGGGACCAGCGTGAGATCGAGCAGGAGCGTCTGCGGGGTGAGCAGTCCCAGCGAGATCGCGAACGGCACTTTGGCGAGGTTGACGAGCGCGAAGAACCACGCGGCGGTGCCGAGGAAGGCCATCACACGGAAGCCCGACGCGAGAAAGTACATCGACATCACGGGACCGCCGGCATTGGCGACCATGGTCGTGAAGCCGCCGACGGTGCCGTAACCCACGGCAGCCGGCCAGCGCGGCCGCACCGGTGTCGGGCCTGGAACGGGCGCCTTCGCGGCACGGCGACGCCAGAGGGTCACCGCGATGACGAGCAGCAGGATGACCCCGATCGTGCGCCGAACCCAGGCGTCGTCGGCGACCGCGAGAAAGAGCGCGCCGAGCAGGAGTCCCACGACGACTGCGGGCGCCAGTCGCACCAGGGCGCGCCAGTCGGCGTGCCGGCGATAGGCCCACAGCGCGAACAGGTCGCCGACGATCAGCAGCAGCAGCAAGGCCGCGGTCGACTCCCGGGCGGGCAGCACACCCGCGAAGATGGCGACGGCGATGGTGTTCGCGCCCGGCAGCGCCGCCTTGGACAGGCCGACGATGATGGCGGCCACGGCCAGCAGCGCCCAGCCGGCCGTCGTCACCTCCACCGGGTCAGCCCTCGAGCAGCGCGGCGGATCCGAGCAGCTTCTGGGGCACGATGCGGATGACCACGCGCTGCGGGTTGGGACGCGGGGTGCGGTAGCGCTGCGCATACAGGGCGACCGCGTGCGCCACGGCATCCGGGTCTCGTTCGATGCCGGCCCGCCCGCTGAGGCTCAGCCACCGCGCGCCCGCGACCTGCGTCACGCTCGCGCGAGGGTCGCGCTCGACGTTGCGCACCTTCTGGCTGCCGTCGTTCGTGATGATGCGCACGACCTCGCCGTCGAAGGTGAAGCCGACGGCGACGGCGTGGATGAGGCCGGTGGGGCCGAGGGTCGAGAGGGTGGCGAGGTGGTATTCGTCGGCGAACGCGCGTCCGTCGTCATTGAGCTTCTTCATGATCGTCCCTCAGGCTATCCGCTGACCCCCGTGGTCCCGACCAGCGGTCACGACGCGAGAGGATAGGGGGGTGACCGAGGGCTATATCGTCGCGACAGACGGCGCGTGCAAAGGCAACCCCGGCCCCGCCGGGTGGGCGTGGGTCGCCGAGGACGGCCACTGGGCCGCCGGGTCCATCATCGAGGGCACGAACAACATCGGCGAGCTGCTCGGGCTGCTGAACGCCCTGCGCGATCACGCCGGCGTCGCCGACCTCGTGATCCAGGCGGACTCGCGGTACGTCATCGACACCTACACAAAGTGGATGCCGGCGCACGCCCGCCGCGGCTGGAAGACCGCCGCGGGGGCCCCGGTGAAGAACCGCGAGATCCTCGAACAGCTGATCGTCGCCCGCGACGCCCGGCGGGCCGCGGGCCTGCCCGACGCCGAGCTGCAGCACGTGCGCGGGCACTCGGGCCACGTGCTGAACGAGTGGGCGGACGAGCGAGCCGTGCGCGCCGCGGCGCACGCGGCCGAGGGGCGCGAGAGCGCATGGTCGTCGCACGGCGGCCAGGAGCAGATCGACGTCACGGCGGCGCCGCCGCGCACCCGCCGCTGACGTTTCCCGCCGCTGACGCACCCCGCCGCTGACGGGCCGAGGCGGCAGCGGACTCAGACCGAGGTCGAACAGATGCTCACGGATGCCGGAGCCTCGTACGAGGCGGCCGTCTTCGACGCCACTCGGTCGAGCAGGAGTCGCCGCCGGGGTTCTCTCGGGCGAGAGACAACGCCTTCTTCCTGACCTTCGTTCGGATGCCCCTCTGCCACTAGTCGAGCAATTGCTCCAGCACAAGGCGCTCGCGGAGAAGGAGCGGATGCGGTTGGCTCGATGCCGCGACGTTCTCAGGCACGACAAACGAGGGAGGACCCACAGATGCCCAAGGCAGGAGACGAGGCAGGCTTCGGCTGGACGCCCGAGGCGCCGGCGCAACCCACGGTGCCCGGAACGGCGGCGTTCGGGGGTGCGGCGCACACGGCGCCCGCAGCGGATGACGACGAGGTCTCGGCCGAAGAGGTGACGGATGACCGGCGCGACGAGGCCGTCGAGCAGGACCGAGACCGCGCCGAAGACGCGTCCGACGACTGAGGCGCGCACTGCGGCCAAGGTGCTTCGACCGGCGCGGCACTACGCCACGCCGAAGTTCGCGTCCACCCCTTTGCCTGCGGGGTCTCTTCGGGTCATGGTGGGGAGCATGCATGTGACGGAGGACGTGGGTACGTGGGTGGCTCGGCAGCGGTGGTACGCGGGCAAGAGTCACGAGCCGAGGTTCCGGATGCTCGAGGCGCAGCCCGCCCGCGCCGCCACGCGCTACCTACTCATGGACGACGCGGGGTCGCTTCCGGCGCTCTACAACGTGCCCCTCTCGCTCGTCACGACGCCCGCCGACGCGGATGAGGTCGTCGCGCACGACGGCGCCGGCTATCTCGTCGACGCCACCCGACACGCGGACTTCGCGGTGGGGATGCTGGCCGAGATGGGAATCGACGTCAGCCGGGTGACGGGCTCCCGCGTGCTGACGGGTGAGCAGTCCAACACCTCGATCGTGTTCGACGAGGACGGGCGGCCGACGATCATTCTCAAGATCTTCCGCACTCTTCACCATGGGGAGAACCCCGATGTCACCGTGCAACGTGCACTGAGCGAGGCGGGCTCGCCCTTCGTCCCGCGATTCCTGGGGAGCATCGAGGCCGAGTGGCCGGATGTCGGGCGCACATCGGGTCGCGCTCACGGGACTCTCGCCTTCGCGCAGGAGTTCCTTCCCGGTGTGCGCGACGGGTGGGCGATCGCCCTCGAGGCGGCCCGCGACGGCCGCGACTTCACCGAGGCCGCGCGCGACCTCGGCACCGCCGTCGCGCGGGTGCACGCGGCGCTCGGCGAGACGCTGGAGACCGCCGATGCCGGCCCGGACGACGTGACGGCGACGGCTGTCACCTGGCGGCGGCGCCTTGCGATCGCCACCGCCGAGGTGCCGGCCGTCGCCGAACGCCTCCCGGCCGTCAATGACCTGTATGACGCCGCACTCGAGCGACCGTGGCCACGCATGCAGCGCATCCACGGCGATCTGCATCTCGGTCAGGTTCTCGCCGTGCCGCACGGCGGGTGGCGCATCGTCGACTTCGAGGGCGAGCCCCTGCGTCCGATGGAGGAGCGGGCGATCCCCGACCTGCCTCCCCGCGACGTCGCCGGGATGCTGCGCTCGTTCGACTACGCGGCGGCTGTCGGCGGCGCGCCCGCCGGGTGGGCGGCCGCGTGTCACGCGGGCTTCCTGGCCGCCTACAGCGGCACGGCGGGCTCGACCGAACTCGACCCCGTGCTGCTGCGAGCGCTCGTGCTCGACAAGGCGGTCTACGAGACGATCTACGAGGCCCGCAACCGCCCGGACTGGCTCGCGGTGCCACTCGCGGGCATCGACTCCGCGCTCACCTGAGCGGATCAGCCGATCACTCGACGACCGGCTCCTCCGGCTCCAGCATGAGGAAGGTCGCGCCGTACGCGGGCAGCGAGACGGTGAAGCTCTGCAGATCGTCGACGCGTCCGAGTGTCTCGCCGGACGCGGCATCCACCACCTCGCTCTGCGGAACGAGCTGCTCCGACCGCACGGTGCCTTCGGTCGCCTCGGGCGAGAAGTTCAGGATGGTGACCTGCATCCGTGCCTCGGCCTCGGGATCGCCGTTGTCGAGCCGATGCACGAGAACCAGCATCCCCGCGTGTGCGACCTCGGGGATGTCGACCTGCGTCGCGGTCGCGATGCCGTGCTCGCGTCGCAGGTCGAGGATGCGCGACAGGCGCGAGGCGAACGACGACGGGTCGTCGAGCTGGGCGGGAAGCGAGCCGTAGAGGGCCCGCCCGCGCGGCATGCCCGCCGCGGAGGCGGTTGCCTGAGGATCGACGTCGAGCAGATCGTGTGCACCGCGCTCGATCCACCGCGTGTCCCCGGCCACCAGCAGGTCGGCGACCACATCGGAGGGCACGGTGAGCATGCCGGTCAGATCCCAGCCCGAGAGCGCGAAGACGCCCGGCTGCCATGCATTGTAGGCGCAGAGCAGAAGGTGCGCGTCGCGGATGGCGGGGACATCTGTCTCGGTGATGTCGTCGAGTCGTGCCGCACCGCGCGTCGCCGCGATCAGCGACGCCGTCGTGCAGGCGATGCCGTTCTGGGTGAACACGCGGTTGAAGTCGGCCGCGCCGGTCAGGCTCTCGGTGAGATCGGCGCGCACCTCCTCGGCGAGCTCGCCGCCCGAGATCTCGCGTCCGCGGAAGCGGAAGAGATCGTCGCCGTGACGGGTGGCCCAGTGCACGAGCTCGTAGGTGAGCTCGTCGTGGTTCTGCAGCCCGTGCACGAGCTGCACGGGCTGCACGCCCAGCTCCAGCGATGTGGTGAGTGCGAGCCGGAGGAACTCGGTCTGCCCCGTGGCGAGGGCGTGGTGATAGCCCGGGCGACCGACGAAGTCGTAAGAGAGGTCCGCTCCGACCGCCGCCGTGTCGCGGATGTCTTCGATCGCCAGGTTGAGCTCTTGGAAGGTGAAACCCCCGACCTTGCGCACCATTCCGGCGATGATGTGGTTCGCCGCGTGCGAGAGCGGATGCCCCTCCGACCACGCGGGAAGCCCCTCGGCGCTCACCTCGACGCCGAGAAAGCCGTTCGCGTCGAGGCGCAGGGCACTCGTGCCGAGATCGCCGAGCGAGTGCAGGGCGTCACCGATGACGAGACGCATGCCCGCGAAGGTGGGGTCGAGCCAGTTGATCGAGGGCTGCCCCTGCTTGAAGTAGTGCAGGTAGACCCAGCGGCGCGTGACGCCATCCGGGCCGGTCGCCGGGGCGGTCGCGCTCCAGTTCGTCTCCTTCACCCCCGGGGTGTAGAAAATGACGCGCTGCATGGCGCCGATGATGTACCCGCGGCCCGCGAGCTCCTTCTCGGTGGCCGGGTCGAGGTTGACGCTGTCGACCCCGTCGGGCACGTCAGGAAGCAGCGACCAGTCCTCCGGGGGGATCTCGACCATGTGGTAGATGCCGGGGTAGTCCTTGAAGCCCATCTCGGCGAGCCGGAAGTCGGCGCCTTTGCCTGTGTGGCCGGGCACGATGTCGTCGATGACGCTGCCGCCGTGGTTCTCGGCGACGTCGGCCAGAGCACGGAACTCGTCCTCGGTGCCGAAGGCGGGGTCGATCGAGGTGCTGATGCGGTCGAAGTGACCGTCGACGCTGGGCGTCTCGAGCCACCCGGCGATGCCACCCGCCCGCTTGACCGGACCCGTGTGGATCGCGGTGATGCCGACGCGCTCGAATACCGACCACAGCTGGTCGTCGCCGAGCGCGGCCAGGAACGACTGCCCCGGCCGGGTGATGAGCGAGATCGGATACGCCGTGAACCACACGTCGCTGGTTTCGATGGCGCGCCGCGCGTCGGGATGAGCGTAGGGATTGCGCCACATCGCGGGCTGCCCCGAGAGCTGCCGGGCGAGCACGTCGCCGTCCTTGAGCATCGACTGCCGCACGAGCCACTCGACGTACGACGGGTTGGTACCGTTCGCGGTACGCGGGTCGGTCGCGACGCGGCGCACGCTGCCGGCCCGGAACTGGTCGCGCGGGCGCAGCCGCCTCGGCCGCGCGGGGTAGCGCTGCTCGTCGTAGCTGATCTCGCTCTTCTCAGACTCGGTCTCCCCGTCGTCGTCCAGGGTGATTCCGGAGAGGTCGATGGGGCCGGTGTAGAGGTCCTCCGGCCGAAAATCGTCGTGAGCCATTCCCCCACGCTACGGACTCTGCAGCCCCACGACGAGGACTGGCACGAAACTCTGCGAGAAGCTATGGGCTACGCCGACTCGACGAATCGATCGATCCGGTAGACGGCGCCGCCGCAGCACCGTCCCGCCGTCAGCCCTGCATGTAGCCGCCATCGACCTCGAGCACGGTGCCGGTCACGAACGAAGCCTGGTCTGAGAGCAGCCAGACGATCGCGGCGGCGATCTCGGCCGGGTCACCCATGCGGCCCATCGGAACGAGGCTCGCCCACTCGGCCATCTGAGACTCACCCGCGGCCCGCATGGCCGGCGTGAGTATCGTGCCGGGAGCCACAGCATTGACCCGGATGTTGTCCTGCACGTAGTCCATCGCGCCGGTTCGCGTGAGGCCGACGATTCCATGCTTGGCCGTGGAATAGGCCGTCAGCCGCGGGGTCGCTTTGAGACCTGCCCCTGACGCCGTGTTCACGATCGCACCGCCACCGTGCTTCACGAAGTGGGCAAGCTCCGCGCGCATCGAGTAGAACGTCCCGTGCAGGTCGACCCCGAGCACCCGGTGGTACTCCGCCGGATCGAGTTCGTGGAACAGGCCCGGGCGTTCGGCAAGTCCCGCATTGTTCACCGCGAGGTCGAGACCGCCCCACTTCTCCACGGCGGTATCGACCATGGAATCGACCTCGTCGGCATTCGAGATATCGGTCTTGTGGAAGGCTGCGACACCGCCGGCCGTCACGATCTCGTCGACGACTCGACGGCCTCCTTCCTCGTTGATATCGACCACGAGCACCTTCGCACCTTCGAGGGCCATCCGCTTCGCGGTGACTTCACCGATTCCCGAACCGGCTCCTGTGACCAGAGAGTTCTTGCCTTCCAACAGCATCGTGGGACCCCTTCCTGAATGTGGTGAGAGCAATTATTGCACTCCGTGCCATAATCACGTCGATGCACCTCGGGCCGTTGGACAGGCCGATGCGCACAACTTCTCGCATCGGCCTGTCCGGGGCGCGATCACCAGATGATGCCGCCGCCGACAGAGATTCCGCCCCAGGTGATCGCGATGAAGATCGCCGCGAAGACGACGGGGGCGATGCCCTTGCCGCTGCGGGCGAGCCCCTTGAGCAGCGCGATCACGGCGAGTACCGCCGCGACGAGCGACAGGCCGCCGCCGACGATCAGCCCGATGAACAAGGGGATGGGCATGAGAACGAGGCCGGCGAGCGCGACCCAGAAGGCGGCCCAGGCGGTGGGGTTCGAGCGGGGTGCGACGGCGTCTGACATGGGATCGATACTGGCAGATCACGCCGGTGTCTCATACAGCGTTCCTTTTCGGAAGGGGCCGGCGGTGACCTCGGGTCAGAGCGCTTCTCTCAACCGATCCATCAGCTCGAGAACGGCGATCGTCTCCGACATGGGGTGCAGCGGATTCTCGAGGTGCCCGGCCTCGATGGATTCGGCCACCGACTGGAGCATCGGCACGAAACCGTGACCCCGCCGAGGGATCTCGATCTCGCTCCTCTCCGGCGGTGCCGCAAGCGGACCGCTGGAGCGCACCAAGGTCGCTCGTTCGGGTGACCAGAACGCCGGGTGGATGGTGATCCACCCCTGCGTGCCGCTGATCGCGGCCGACAGATCGATGAACTCGACCATCGACCACGCGAGCTGCGCGAAGCGTCCCTCGGTGTGCTCGAGCGTCAGATGCCCGGTCAGGTCGACCCCGTCCTCGCGCACGTCTCCCTTCGCGTGGAGCGCGATCGGATCGCCGAGAATCATCCGGGCGAGCGTGATCGGGTAGATGCCCTGGTCGAGGAGGGAGCTGCCGCCGAGCTCGGCATGCCAGCGGCTGCCCTCGTCGCGGGGAAAGGGCACTCCGAACGACGCACGAAGGCTGCGGACCTCGCCGATCCCGCCCTCGGCGATCACTTGCGCCACGCGCTGGATCACCCCGTTGAACTTCGTCCACATCCCCTCCATGAGGAAGACGCCCGTCGTGCGTGCGGCATCGGCGAGGGAGCGCGCGTGGGCGGCATCCATCGTCATCGGCTTCTCGACCAGCACGTGCTTGCCCGCGCGGATGGCCCGCAGGGCGAGATCGTGATGCGTGGAGTGCGGGGTGCCGAGGTAGACGAGGTCGACCTCCGCATCGCCCAGGCAGTCGTCGTAGTCGCCGTACGCCTTCTCCGCGCCGAGGCGTGCCGCGAACGCCGCCGCCGTCTCGTTGCTGCGGGATGAGACCGCATAGAGTTCTACCGCGGGCGTCAGGGCGAGGTCGCTCGCAACCTGGCGAGAGACCTCGCCCGTGCCGACGACCGCGACCCGAAGCGGGCGTGTCATTCCCCCGCCGCCTGGAGCACGAGCGTCTGCGCAGGGTGGCTCTCCGCCGACACCCTCACGGTGATCTCGCCCGGTCCGCTCGGGCGGATGACCGCCTGGGCGCGACCGTCGAACGTGTGAGTGTGCGCGGCGCCATACGGATCGGTCGTGCGCGGGTCCGCGCTGCCGAGACCGAGGAGTTCGGCGGGCCCAGCCACCGAGACCTCGACCTGCTGGTCGCGGTCCGGCCACACGATGCCGTGCGCGTCGACGAGCGAGATCGTCACGTACGCGAGGTCGTCGAGCGTGCCGCGGATGCTGTGGCGGTCGACCTCGGCCCGGAGCGTCACGTCGGGCGCGGCCGAGCGGAGGGTCTCCCTCCCCGTCTCGGCGCCGCCGCTGGACGACACGGCGACGAGCTCGCCCGGCGCGTACGGCACCGTGAAGGTCGCGGTGTAGCGGTGCTCGGGTCCGGCGGGCGCCGTGCCGACGGACGCGCCGTCGAGCAGCAGCTCGACCTGTTCCGACGCGCTGTAGACCTCGACCGTCACCGGCGTGCCCGGCTCGACCGACCAGGACCACGACGACACGCTGTCCGACCACGACCACGGTCCGCCGACGGCGACCAGGCCGTCGGTGCGGGGCCGGTGAACCGCGATGTAAGGGGCGGTTCGCAGCCCGAAAACGATCTCGCGAAAGTACGACGCCGGTCGACGGAAGCCGGTGATGTCGATGTCGCCACACCATGCGAGCTGCCACGGGAACGGACCCGACGTGCCGGCGAAGCTCATGAGGGTTCCCGGTTCGACGTAGTCGACGCGGCCGATTCCCGCCTCGCCGAGGTAGTCCCAGCCCGTCCAGGTGAACTCGCCGATGACGTTGTCGTTGGCGACGATGAGCGGCCAGCCGATGTGCAGGCGCGTGGCGAAGGTCTCGGTGCCGATGAGGACCCGGTTCGGAAAGGCCGCGGCCTCGGACGCGTAGCGGCTGTCGCCGTAGTTGAGACCGGCCGCGTCGACCGCGGCGAAACTCTCCTCGGTGCGCTGGGTGACCAGATCGGAAGCGACGAGAGTCGTCATCATCTCGCTCGCGTCGGACATGGTGTCGTTGATGTCACCCGCGGCATCGTCCGAGCCCCCGAGGCTCGGTATCTCTTTGATGACCGAGACGAGACCGTTGATGCTGTTGGTCGTGAAGCGCGTCGGGTCGAGGGCATGCACCTTCTCGGCGATGAGTCGTCCGAGGCGCGAACCGTGCGGGCGCCCCGTCTCGGGGATCTCGTTCCCGATCGAATAGAAGACCACGGAGGGGTGGTTGAAGTCCTTGGCCACGAGCGACTCGACATCCCGTTCCCACCACTCGGGAAAGGCCAGCGAGTAGTCGAACGGCGACTTCGCCTCGGCCCACATGTCGAAGGTCTCGTCCATGACGAGCATTCCGATGCGGTCGCAGGCGTCGAGCGTCTCGGGGCTGAGGGGATTGTGGGCGCTGCGGATCGCGTTGAAGCCCGCATCCTTCAGGATCTGGATGCGGCGTTCCTCCGCGCGAGCGATCGCCCGCGCTCCGATGATGCCGTTGTCGTGATGGATGCAGGCCCCGCGCAGCTTGACCGTCTCGCCGTTGATGCGCAGCCCATGCCGCGCATCGAGTTGCAACGTGCGGATGCCGAAGGCCACGGCATCCTCGTCGCGGGTGTGGTCCGCTTCGCTCTCGACTGTGACCTCGGCGCGGTAGAGAGAGGGTGAATCGACACTCCAGCGCTGCGGGGTCTGCACCCAGAAGCGCTCGCGCACGACGCCGGATTCGCCGGCGAGCAGCGTGATCGGTGCGCGACCGCGGGCAACGACCGCCCCGTCAGGACCGGTGACCGTCACCGCACAGACGGCGGTGCGCGTGTGACGCCCTTCGTTGGCGACCGTCGTCTCTACCTGCACCAGCGCGCCCTCGTCGTCGACATCGGGCGTCGAGACCCGCACGCCGTCGAGCCCGATGTGCACGAGCGGGCCGGTGGCGAGCGAGACAGAGCGGTGGATGCCGAGCCCGGAGTACCAGCGGGAGTCGCGGTGCGCACGGGCCTCCACGCGGATGACATTCGGCTCGTCGAAGACGAGGAGGGGATCGAGGTCGACCGCGAAGCGGGAGTAGCCCCCCGGCCACTGAGCGGCGAAGTTGTCGTTCACGAAGACCATCGCGTCGCGATACACCGCGTCGAAGACGAGCGTGTGCACGAGGCCGTGCTCCGACGGATCCACCTCGAGGGTGCGGCTGTACTCAACGGCACCACCGGGGAAATAGCCGCCGTGCTCGAGCGACGGGGCGTCGGCCGTGCGCTCGAACTCGCGCATCGCGTCGTGCGGGAGAGTGACCGCGACGGAGGGAGCGGTCTTGCCGTTGACGCCGTCGAACAGACCCCGCTTCGGCGAGATAGACCAGTCGGTGAGCAAGGGGGTCTTCTTCATGATGCGCCTTTGCGTTCTCTGATCGGGAGGCACGAAAATCCAATACGCGATGGATGTTCGTCGGACAGACCCTATCCCGCGCTCCGACGGGGAGCAACTCAAACGGCGGGCAACTCAGACGGAGACGACGGTGATCAGTCGCAGATGCTGCCGCAGAACCTCTGTCACGCGGACCGAGTCGGGATCGATGAGCCAATGGACCTGGATGCCGTCCCACAGGGCGAACGTGGACTCCGCGGCGTACGAGGCGGACACGCCGGGGGCGAGGAGGTTCTCCCCCGCCATCCGCTCGAATCCGTAGCGAAACGCATCGCGCGTGCGTGCCGCGCGTTCGCGAAAGTACTCCGCCCCCGGATGATCCGCCGTCGTGGACTCGGCGGAGAGGACGGCGTAGAGCGAGATCAGACCCGGCACCCGATCGTTTCGCTCGGCGAGCTTGAGCAGGCCGTGAGGCACCTCGGCCGGCTCCAGGGACTCGAGATCCGGTCCGCTGTCGCGCACCTGCTTGTCCTCGAGCACGGCCCGCAGCAGAGCCTCCTTCGAGCCGAAATGATGCAGGATCGTCGAAGCGTCGATGCCGATGCGCCCTGCCACGTCCTTCAGCGACCCCGCACGGAAACCCGCGGTCGAGAACACCTCGAAGGCCGCGTCGAGGATCTCGCGCCGGCGGGCGCCCGACTTGCGGTACGGGCCACGCCGACGCGGGGCGTCCGGGGTGTCGGCTGCGACGCGCATCCACCCTCCCTCGCTGCCGGCGCCGGCTGATCCGCTCGACGGGTGCCCTCACACTACCGGGGGTCTCGAGCCGCCGACCGCTCCTCGGCCGCTGCCGACGCGCTGCCTGCGGGTTCAGTCGCGGGGTGGCACGGCGGCGACGGGCGAGCGGAGGCCCGCACGTACGATCGAAGGATGATCGACACTCCTCTCGTGCTCGTCGCCAATGCGATCGACGGGTCGATCAGCGTCTTCCGTCTTGTCGGCCGCACGCTGGAGCGCATCGCCGTGAACGAGGGGCTGACAGGATGCTCCACGTTCGCCGTCGACCCGGCACGCGACCTCGTCTACGCCGGTGTCAAGGGCAGCGAGCCCGGCCAGCCCGCCGGCATCCTGAGCGTCGAGCTCGACCGCAGCACCGGGAGACTCACGCCACACAGCCGGCTCGACCTTCGCGGCGGCGGCATGAACTTTCTTGCGCTCGGCCGAGCAGGAACCGCGCTGCTCGGCGCGGCCTACAGCGGCGGCTACGGCATCAGTTGCCGTGTCGATGACGGGGTGGTCAGTGAGCCGGTCAGCACGATCGCCTTCCCGAATCTGCACTCGGTGCTACCCAGCACCGACGGCCGGTTCGCCTACTTCGTGTCGCTCGGCGCTGACCTCATCGCCCAGTACGCCCTCGACGACGAGCTGCGCCTGAAACCGCTCGACCCCGAGACGGTCGCGGCGCCCGAGGGAAGCGGCCCACGCCACCTCGTGCTGAACGAGGCACAGGATGCGGTGTACGTGATCACCGAATTCTCGGGTGAGATCCTGCACTTCACCCGCGACACCGCGACAGGCGCACTCGCGTTTCACGACGCGACGTCCGTCGCCGACCCGACGAGGGGACTGGGCCACAGCGTCTTCGGCGCCGACCCTCCCGAGAACCGCTTCCTCTGGGGCGCCGACGTGCACTGGGGCGGCGACGAACAAGCGCTGTGGACCTCCGAGCGCACCGAGAGCACGCTCGCTGCGGCCGCCGTAGATGCCGACGGCGCGGTCTCGTCGCCGACGACCTTCCACGAGACCGAGCCGCAGCCCCGTGGATTCGCGCTCAGCGCGGACGGGTCGCTCCTGGTCGCCGCGGGAGAACGCTCCACGACCGTGTCGCTCTACGCCGTGGAGGGCGACCGGCTCGAACTCCTGCAGCGGGCCGAGACCGGTGCCGGGGCGAACTGGGTCAGGTTCGTCTGAGACGCTCGGGCTGGGACGGATCGGACACGACTGTGCTCGACCCTGTTTCCGAGACAGGCGGGTTTGGCCTGCCGGTGTACGCCACCACGAGACGGAACCCGGCCCAGATCACGCCTGTCACCGCCGAGGCGACGATCGCCAGAACGACATCGGGCTGGAAGAGCGCCCAGCGCATGAGGGGCGTGCCGTTCAGGCTCGGAACGAGGCCGAGAAGCACCCACGCGGCGGCGGTCGTCGTGAGCAGCGGGAACCACAGGCTGAAGAGCCCCGGAGCGCCCGAGCGGGTCTTGGCGCGAATCTTGGTACGGCGCAGCCACGCCCAGACCATGCTCAGCAAGTAGACGATCGGCAGCGTCACGAGGCCGAGGAATAGCAGCTGGAGGCTCCACGCCGGCGAACCGCCGTCGTAGTCAAGGCCGAGCGCCGTGTCGGAGACGCCCACGCGGAGGGCGGCGGTTTCTTCGAAGCCCATCCCGCTGCCGGCATTGACGAGCACGATGACAGCATCCTTCTCGGCGGGGATCATCGTCGCGAGGGTCTCGACACCCGGGCTCACCCCGGTGTGCCAGACCGCGCCATCTGACTCCAGGTACCACCCGAAGCCATAGAACGACGAGACCTCGCTCGCCGGGCGCATCATCTGCGCCTTGCCGTCGGCGCTCAGCACGTCGTCCTCGTCGTTCATCATCATCTGCAGATAGCGAGCGATGTCGTTGGCGCTCGCGAAGATGCCGCCCTGGGGGGCCGTCGCACGGTCGGTCGGGCCGTCGGCCAGCGGGACCTTCGTGCCGAACCACGGCACGTGGCCGGTGGCCACGGGGTCGTGCACCTCGCCATCGGCGACGAAGCTGTCGTGCATGCCGACCGGCTCGAGGATGCGGGCCGTGACATAGGTCTGGTAGTCCTCGCCGCTCACGACCTCGATCAGACGCCCCAGAATCTCGTAGTTCGCGTTCGAGTACTCCCATGTGGAGCCTGGTTCGTGGGCGGGAGTCGCCTCCGCGAGCTGGGCGACCCCGTGCGCGAGCGCATCCTTCTCCTCCAGCGCGCCCGGATGCGGCGCGTTCCCCTGCCCGGTGGAGAATCCGCTCGTGTGGCTGAGCAGTTGCCGGATCGTGATCGCGCCGGAGGTGCGGCCCGAGAAGACCTCGAGGTACCGCGATATCTCAGCATCCAGATCGATCTCGCCCGCCTCGACGAGTTGCATCACCGCGAGGGCCGTGAAGCTCTTGGAGATCGAGCCGATCACGAAAGGAGTGTCGGGCGTGACCGTGGCGTCGCCGCCGATCTCGAGGACACCGCGCGCGCCCGCCGAGGCGATCTCGCCGTTCTGCACCACGGCGTACGCCAGGCCGGGCACGCCGGAGGCGGGCATCTCGCGGTCGATCAGCTGCTCAATCGCCCCGGCCGGGGTGGTCGTCGGCGTGGCGAAGTCAAGGCCAGCCGGTACGGCGGCACTCAGAGCGAGCCCGAGGATCGGCAACAGGACACGGATGTTCATTCTTCTTCTCCTGGCGGATGGTGGGGTGACGCGGCAGCCTCAGACGGCCACCGGGATGCGGACATCCTCGCGAGTGACCGGGCTCGAGCGGCGGCCGGCGAGCAGGAGCCACACCGTGAACGTCAGCTCCGCGACGATCGATGGGATCGCGACGACCGTGAGCATCGCGTCGGCGATCGCGGCGTAGTCGGTCAGGAGCACGTGCGCGAGCGTGTCCAGGGCGTAGGCGGCTCCGGCGATGGCGAGGATGATGCCGACGGCGCGCGGCGCCATGCGCGAACGGATGATCAGAGCCCCGAGCAGCACGAGGTGCACCCCGAACGCGATGAGCCCGACGTACCAGGCGAAGTCGAACGCCGCGAACATGAGCAGGGCGACGTCTGGCGCGAGGCCGGCGGCTCCCGTGGCGACCTGCAGCCCGACGAACATGAACACCGCGCCGACGCCGAGGAAGACTGTATAGGCGATGCGGAACCAGGCGACCAGGAGCGACCGTGCGCGGCCGCCCGGGGCGAACAACACGTAGAGGCCCCAGGCGACGGGGATGTCGATCAGGAAGACGACGACGAAGGCGGTGAGGCCAATGCGGAACAGGGTCTCCTGCTCGCGGATGGCGGCGACGGTCGCCTCGGCGTCGGCGGGGTCGATGATCCCCTGCTTGACGATGAAGTTCGCGAAGATCGCGAGCACGAAGAGGGCGACGTAACCGCCCCCGGCGACGCGAGCGGCGGTGCGCCGGGTGGTGTCGGCATGAGTGGACATGGGTGGTGTTCTCCTTCGGGTAGGTGACGTCAGTCCGTCACGTGGATGACGGCCTTGCCGAGGATGCGGCCGGCCAAGAGATCGTCGATCGCCTCGCGCACGGCGCTGAGCGGTCGCACGGTGTCCACCGTCGGGCGGACGGCGCCGGACTCGAGGAGTCCGACGAGTTCGTGCAGTCCGGCACGGGACTCGGACGAGATGAAGAAGCCGAGACGGCGCCGGGTGAAGAGGGAGCGGATGCGGGCGCCGAACTGGCGCTGGATGCCGCCGGTGAGCGCGCCGCCGTTCTCGCCTCCGACGATCACGAGCACGCCTGTCGGGGTCAGGATGCGCTCGAGCCGACCGAGCGGGAGGCGGCCGTTGATGTCGATGACGACGTCGTAGCGATCCGGGAGAGCTGTGACATCCGTCGTGGCGTAGTCGAGGCAGCGCGCCGCGCCGAGCGAGCGCACGAAGTCGGCCTTCGCGGCGCTCGCCACTCCGACCACCTCGGCGTCGACAGCCGCGGCGATCTGCACGGCGTAACCGCCGACGCCGCCGGAGGCGCCGATGACGAGCACGCGATGCCCGGGCTCGACGAGGCCGTGCTCGCGCACCGCCTCGAGGGCGGCAAGACCCGAGACCGGAACGGCCGCCGCCTCGTCGAATCCGATCCCCGCCGGGATGCGCGCGAGTTTGGCGGCGTCGGCCACCGCGTACTCGGCGAAGCTGCCGTCGGCGGTTCCGAACACGGCGTCGCCGACGGCGACGTCGGTCACGCCGGCGCCGAGCGCGACGACGACACCGGCGACATCGAGGCCCGGCACCGGCTGGCGCGGAGTCGTCATGCCAAACATCGGCCGCACGATGTATGGCAGTCCGGCCATGATGTGCCAGACGCCGCGGTCGAGCCCGGCGGCGTGCACCCGCACCAGCACCTGCCCCTCCATCGGTTCGGGGGTCGCGATGTGCTCGACGTGCATCACATCGGTGGAGCCGTAGCCCCGCTGCACCACAGCGGTCATCGTGGGCGGGGCGGCGGTGGACGTGGTCATGACATTCATCTCCTCGTTCGCGATTAGTACTAAGTACGCTGATTCGTCGAACGTTAGCCATACTTTGTACGATGAGTCAAGAGCGAAGGAGGAAATGCGTCATGGCATCAACGGGCGGGCGTTCGCGCGCGGGGCTCGATCGCGACAGGATCATCGATGGCGCGGTCGAGCTCGCCGACGATATCGGCCTCGATCCCCTCACCATCCGGAGGCTCGCGGATCACCTCGGAGTGCGCCCGATGAGCCTGTACCACTACGTGACGAGCAAGGACGACATCGTCGACGGGATGGTCGGACGGGTGTTCGATGAGATCGAACGACCCGACCCCACAGCGCCGTGGCGGGATGCGATCGCGGACCGCGCCCGATCGTTGCGAGCGGCGCTGCGCCGACACCCCTGGGCCATCCCGATCATGGAGTCACGCCGCACACCTGGCGCCGACATCCTCGACCATCACGAGGCGATGCTCGCCACGTGGATCGGTACGGGCTTCCCACTGCCGATCATCGCGCACGGCATCGCGGTCGTCGATGCCTTCGTGTACGGCTTCGCGCTGCAAGAGGCTGCACTGCCATTCGGCGACGACGCCAGCGGCGATCTCACCGAGGCGAGCGAGCAGATCGTCGTTCCGCTCTCGCCCGAGAGGTACCCGTCGCTGCTGCGCTTCACCGCGGAACACGTCATGCAGCCGGGCTACGACTTCGCAGACTCCTTCGAAGCAGGACTCGACTTCGTCCTTGACGGAGTGGAGCGCTCCGCCGCCCGGACGGGATGACGTGCGCGTCTTGTACGTCATGTTTCCCGACCAGCGCGGAGTCGGCTAGCGTCCGAGGGGTGATCGCCGTACTGACCGTGCTCCTCGCCCTCGCCGCGTGGAGTGCACTGTCGGGCCCGCTGCAGCGGCGTGGTGTCACGGCCGCGCTCTTTCTCGCGACCGTCGGCGTGGCCGCAGGCCTCGTGCTCCCCGATGCGTTCGCTCTCGATGTCGACACCGATCCGGCTGGGGCGGAGCGCATCGCCGAGGTCGCGCTGGTGCTGCTGCTGTTCAGCGATGCGATGCGCATCGACCTGCGCGCGCTGCGCCGCCACCTGGAGTGGCCGAGCCGCCTCCTCCTCATCGGGCTTCCACTCACCGTGCTCAGCGGGATCGGCGTGGGCCTGCTGCTCTTCCCGGGCATCGCGGTGATCTCGGTGGTGATGATCGCCGTGATGCTCGCCCCCACGGATGCCGCCCTCGGGCAGCGTGTGGTCGAGGACACCGCGGTTCCGCCGCGCGTGCGGCAGGCGCTCGACGTCGAGAGCGGACTGAACGACAGCATCGCGGTGCCGCTGTTCCTCGTCGCCCTGTCCGTGGCGAACACAGAGCTGGAGTCGAGCGTCCCGTCGGCGGTCGCGGTCAACATCGCGGAGCAGATCGGATGGGGCTTCGCCGCCGGGATCATCGCCGGCACCGCCGGCGGGGTGCTGTTCCGCCTGGCATCGAGGAAGGGCTGGATCGACGGTCGCTGGCGGCAGACGCTCCCGCTGGTCGCCGCGATCTTCGCCCTCGTGCTCGCCGAAGTTCTCGGCGGCAGCGGGTTCATCGCTGCTTTCGTCGGCGGCCTCGCCTTCGGGCGCACCGTGGGCACGGCACGCGCCGAGATCGGCGTCTTCACCGAGAGCGCAGGCGATCTGCTCGCCGCCGCGACGTGGGTGCTGTTCGGCGCCCTCGCCGTGACACTCGCACTGCCACTCGTCACCTGGCAGGTGGCCATGTACGCCGTTCTCAGCCTCACAATCGTGCGGATGATCCCCGTTGCCATTGCGCTCGCGGGCAGTCGCGTGGGACTGCCGACCGTCGCATTCATCGGCTGGTTCGGACCCCGCGGACTCGCGTCGCTGGTGTTCCTCCTGATCGCGATCGGCGAGGGCGTGCCCGATGATGACGTCGTCATCCCCACGATCGTCACGACGATCGCCCTCAGCATCACCCTCCACGCCCTCACTTCGGTGCCACTGATCCGCCGATACCACCAGCGGTCCGAAGACCGGGTGACCGCCGCCCCACTCGCAGCCGAAGCCGTGCCGACGCGCCTCCCACGGCGGCGTCACGAGCAACCTGATCGAGAAAAGTAGTTCTCGCCACAATTAATGAGAAGGATACTTCCCTTGGCGGATAATGTGAAGTAAACTACTCATTACAACTAATGGGAAGTATTCTTCACCAACGGGGAGATCTGATGCAGTTGCCTTCGGCGATCGCGTTCGCCTCGTTCGTGCGCAGCGGCAGGCTTCGCATGGACATGACGCAGGAGGAACTTGCACAGGCGGTACGTAAGACCCGGCGATGGGTGCACGACATCGAGTCCGGAAAGGTGACGCCTTCACTCAGCGCTGCGATCGAGGTCGCCGCAGTGCTGGGATTCACCGTTTCCCTCGAGCGGAGCGAGTCGTCCAGCGTGCTCGACGAGATCTTCGAGGACCTCGGGTGAAGAACGTTCTGGACGTATGGCTGGACGGCAGGTTCGCCGGCAAGCTCATGCGAGGGGAGCGGGATCAGGTCGAGTTCCTCTACGACGACGCTTACCGAGAGGACCCATCCTCGACGCCGCTGTCGGCGCGAGCATGCCCAAGGGCTCCACGGCCCACGGCCCGGACACGATCTTGCCGTGGCTATCGAACCTGCTCCCCGATTCGGAGGAGGTGCGCAGCCGCTGGGCGGCGAAGTTCAACGAGCGCCGCACCGACCCATTCACACTGCTGGGCCATATGGGAGAGGATGCGCCAGGATCGGTTCAGGTCGTTCCCGAGGATGTGGTGCCTGCCGGGATGGGGGCCCTGTCGGAGCTCAGCGATGCCGATATCGCGAGACGCGTGCAAGCGATTCTGGATGACCCAGACCACTGGGTGGACGACACCGACGAGGACGAGAGCCGGTTCTCCTTGGGTGGCAAACAGGGCAAGTTCGCCCTCGCCCGGATCGGCGACGCGTGGTTCGAACCGAACGGGCGCGCGCCGAGCACTCACATCGTCAAGCCCGGGATGGCACTGGCCTCAGGCCGCACCGACAACGACGTCCAGGCGGTGGAGTTCGTCACGATGCGCGCTGCGCGCGCGCTTGGGGTCCACGCAGCGACCGTGGACATCCTCGACTTCGCGGGCGTGCCGGCATTCGTCACAACGCGCTTTGACCGACGCAAGGATCGTGACGGCGTCGTCAGACGGATCCATCAGGAGGACTTCTGCCAGGCTCTCAGCGTCTACCCGTCGCTGAAGTACGAGGAGGACGGCGGGCCGACGATGGCCGACATGATGCGGCTTGTGGCAGAGACCTCATCGCCGTGGTACCGCAGGAGCGACCTGCAGGCCTTCGCCGACCTGTTCGCATTCAACCTCCTCGTGGCCGGCGTCGACGCACACGCGAAGAACCACAGCATGCTGCATGCAGGCCCCGCCTCCCGCCTTGCCCCGGCATACGACCTGATCTCGGCACACGGTATATGGCCCGCCGACCGGGTGAAGTACCGGTCCGCAGCTGCCGTCCGCTACGGCAAGGAACGAAAGTACCGGCAGATCTCCGGCCGAAACCTCGCCCGCGCCGCCGATCTACTACGCACACCGCGCGACGAGTTCATGGCGCGCCTCGACGAACTGGCTGCGCGACTGCCCGACGCCGTGGAGACCTCCGTCGCCGAGCTGCCCGCGGGCTTGGCGACGGATCGGGTCGCGCGGATGCCCGAGCGCATCGGCACGTTCGCCCGCGAGATCGCCGATCGCGCCCTCGGTGAGGACCTGAGCCATAAGGCGGTTCCCCGCTTCGAGGGCACCCTCGCAATCGGCCAGCCAGACGCCGCGCGCGTCTGGGAGCCGGGTACGTGGCGTCGCAAAGAGTGGGTGATGGGCCGGTACCGCAGGCGCACACGGCGCTGACGGGCCGAGACCCGTCCGACCTGCTGACGAAACAGGGCTGAGCACCCGAGCAGCGTCACCGGCAAGAAATCCTCGCCGGGGCGCCCCTGGCCGAGAAGGCTATCGACGAATTCTCCTACGACGTTGGTCCAAGCGTCGACCGCCGTGCCAACCAAATTCAGGACTGCTGGAGCGTGGAACGCTATGACCCTAGAGGCGAAAGCCCTCCTGGACGCGTTGCGCTTCCTCATCGTTTCGCTGACCCTCGCGGCGATAACCCTCAGCCAGGTCCCGGAGGACTCGGGCTGTCTTGGGCCACTGCGCTTTGACAGTTCCCGCCCATTTGGCGTATCTCTCGGCGAGGTTGTACTCCTGGGTTCCGCCTTCGGTCATTCCGCGAGACGTCACACCACGCTTGTTGTAAGCGCCCACACTCAGCCCATCGAGCACCTTCTTGGATCCGTGCGCTTCGATGAAGTCGCGGACGGCCTTCGCGGGCCAGGTTCCGTCCTCATCTGCGGGCGAGTAAGCCAGCACCTGACCGATCTGTGACTCACCGACCTCGAGGCGATCCGCCTCCTTGAGAAGCTCGCGAGCCTTCGCTGACCAGGCGACGAGAGCGTCGAGGTCGACTTCGTGGGTGGCATCGACCGTTCCGGGCACCCTTTTCCACTCATGAAGAAGGCGCCAGGCATTTCCCGCCATGTTCTTTTCTCCTTCGGTGGCCGAGCGCTCCTCCGTCGCCGTTCTGGGTCGATAGATCAACGAGATCACTTCGACAAAGAACTCGGGCGACTCGCTCAATGTGCGTTGAAGGGTGGACGTGTCTGGGTGCGAGTCGAGCGCCGGCAGCAGCTGCCACTCCAGCCGGGCGAGCGTCCCGTCATCGACGCGATCCGACTCGCGCAGGAACGTCACGAGGTTGGTGATTTCGTATTGAGACAGAACGCGCGTTTCCGGGTCGCCCTCGCGAAGCATTGACGTGAATGCTTCGATGACCAACGCTTCGTCGAGATTCCCGTTCTCCACGAAGTGGCTCATGAGATCCAGTGCGGTCGCCCATCGCCGGTGCTCGACGAGTCTTCGCGCCGTCTCGTTCACGAGCGGGAAGTCTGCGCCCCTGCCGAAGGGGTAGAAGCCAGACCAGTACTTTGCATCGACCTCAGTGCTTGCTGCTTCCGCCGCCGCCCATGCCCTGGGCAAGTCATCGACCATGAGCAAGAGCCGCGCCTGAACATCGGGGCGTCCTTCGAAATAGTCTATGAGGGGCTCGAGCTCAGTGAAGTCGCCCTTGGTCTTGGCTCGCACGGCTGCAGTTGCGAAGTCGGAAACCGACTTGATGTCCGTGTCCAGAAGGTCGGCAACAGCTTCAAGCGGGAGATCGAGCGTGGCGCCGGACGCGTAGCCAAACGACCACGGTTCCTTTATCTGCTGTGCAACTTCTAGGAGAACTCTGAGGCCACCTTCAGTCGAGATGGCGCGGACCGCATCGGCGCGCAACCGACTCAGTTCCGCCTCGTAGTTGTCCCGATCGGATGCCTTCTTGATGCCGAGGTCGGGCATCAAGTCATCGAACAGCCACCGCTCACTCAGTGATGCAGGCACCGGCCGGAGATCTGCTGCGACTTCTTCCAGCCGTTCTCGCTCCTTGGCCCCGAGCGCCCATTTGGTTTCCGCGTGTTCACGGTGGCGGCGAGCGAGCTTGTCCAGAGCTTCCCAGGCCGCGAACTGCTCGTCCTCCGTGAAGCGAATCCGGGTTGTTTCCAGCCGCGCGTATGCCTCATCCCGGTAGGTGTTCGGAAGGTCGTCGAGGTGCTCTATGAGTTCTGGCCAGAGTGACGGCTCAGTAGGGCCCCATAAAGTGGTGTAGCCCGGTGGCCGGCTCGTTGCTCACGACGTGAGCGCGGCCACCGTGTGATCCTTCGAGGAAACTCTCACATCCCACTCGAAAGGCATCATCACGATGACCGCACCTCATATTGTCGACCCTGCCCGCCTGCTCGGTGAAGCCCTCGCCGATTCGTCGCCGGATCTGATGCGCAGCTTGCTGCAGACCATGATCAACGCGCTCCTCTCCGCCGACGTCGACGCAGTCGTCGGCGCGGAATGGGGCCAGGCGTCCACGGATCGAGTCGCGCAACGCAACGGCTACCGGCACCGCGACCTTGACACCCGCGTCGGCACGATCGGCGTTCAAATCCCGAAGCTGCGCACCGGAACCTACTTCCCGGAGTGGCTGCTGGAGCGCCGCAAACGAGCAGAGACCGCGCTGATCACCGTCGTCGCCGACTGCTACCTCGCCGGGGTGAGCACGCGTCGGATGGACAAGCTCGTGAAGACGTTGGGGATCCACTCGTTGTCGAAGTCGCAGGTGTCGAGGATGGCGGCCGAGCTCGACGAGCACGTCGAGCAGTTCCGGCACCGGCCGTTGGGTGATGCCGGCCCGTTCACGTTCGTCGCTGCTGACGCGCTCACGATGAAGGTCCGCGAGGGCGGTCGGGTGATCAACGCGGTCGTCCTCGTCGCAACCGGCGTCAACGCCGACGGGCACCGCGAAGTCCTCGGCCTGCGCGTCGCGACCAGCGAGAGCGGGGCGGCGTGGAACAGCTTCTTCGCCGACCTCGTCGCCCGCGGCCTCGCAGGTGTTCGCCTTGTCACCTCCGACGCCCACGCCGGGCTGGTGGAAGCGATCGCGGCGAACCTGCCCGGAGCTGTCTGGCAACGATGCAGAACCCACTACGCCGCGAACCTGATGTCCGTGACACCGAAGAGCATGTGGCCGGCGGTGAAAGCGATGCTGCACTCCGTTTACGACCAGCCCGACACCGCAGCCGTGCACGCCCAGTTCGACCGACTACTCGACTACGTCGATGGGAAACTCCCCGACGCGTTCGAACACCTCGACACCGCCCGCGCCGACATCCTCGCGTTCACCGGGTTCCCCGAGGGCCTCTGGCAGCAGATCTGGTCCAACAACCCGAACGAGCGTCTCAACCGCGAGATCCGTCGCCGCACCGACTGCGTCGGCATCTTCCCCAACCGGGACGCGATCATCCGCCTCGTCGGCGCCGTCCTCGCCGAGCAGACCGACGAATGGGCCGAAGGCCGCCGCTACCTCGGCCTCGACATCCTCGCCAAGAGCCGCCTCACCCTGGTCGCAGACACCGGCATCGAGGAGGTGACCGACACCGCCCTCGAACTCAGCGCCTAACCCTCAGATCGAAGGACCGAGCATTACACCACTACCGGGGACTTGACCACTGGTAGGTCATTTGGTGCCTCCTCTGCCCGCCCTCAATAGGGGCGATCCCCCATCCGGCGCCCTCAGATCCCGCAGGCAAATGCCTGTCGCCCATCCTGATTAGGACTTTAGCGGTCGGCTCCGAGACGTGAATGGCCCTGACCAGGCAACACGCGAGCCCTCAAATCCAGGCGAGCGAATCCGGGAACCATACCTTGCCGGGGACCTCGTCCCGCAGGACCCTGTCAATGAAGGTGCGCATGAGCTCGCGCGCGAGCTCCGTCGTACGATAGTCAGCGCAATATGGCACCTCCTTCGCCTGCTTCGAGTACGAACGTCCCCAAGCTGGGGGGATGATCAGCTCGGTGAACGGGACAAGTGATCGCGCGCGGGTCTCCCCGTAGATGGCGCGCCCCAGCTCATCGGCACTCAAGGTCTGCGTCTTGGCGATGACAACGAGATCGACGAGGTCCTTCTCGCGGCTGGACGGCCTACCGCTGTAGTCCGCCATCGTTGCGCAGACCTTGTCCGCGATCTGGTCCACGATCGGATAGAGGCGGTAATCGTTGCTGGGGAGTCGCGGCAAATCGAGACGGTTGGCCGGTGCCGTGACCGTGACGTCGGCGGTGACTATGACTCCGACGACGAGATCGACGTGCAACGGCTCCTTCCTGTCAGCGCCGATATAGACGTCGAAGTCGACGCTGTAACCGTCGGTATAGGTCTGTTGGTCTCCGCCCACGACGGATCCGTGTTTCGTATAGACGAATCGGAAGAAGTCGCCGAGGTCGATGCTGGCAAGGCGGACCAGGTCCGCGAGGGCACCGTCAAGGGTGTTGTTGGCGCGGAAGAGATCGACGTCAGTGGTGCGTCGACCCGACGCCACCCGCGCCAGGACTCCCGTGCCGCCCTTAAGAAGCCAGTCTGAATCCTCGCGTTCGGAAAAGATCCGACTCAGGAAGCGCCGAAAGTACTCCTGACGAATCCGGTCCTGAGTGGACATGGATTTGTCGGCAGCGAAGGCCTTACGGGCAGCATCGCGAATCGCTGACTCGACTGCTGCCGCGCTCTGGTAAGGTTCGGTCACACTTCAGCCTCTTGCGGCGCCGTACTCGTACGATCCAGCGCTGCAGCAGACCGGGCGACGAGCGTGGAATCGAGCGCCTTCATCTGCGCAAGAAGAGCCGAGTTCATGTTTTCCCACCACTCACTTGTTGCACGTCCCTCGAGCATCTTGGCGGTCGGCATGGTTCGTGGCTGCATTCATGCTGCTCAGCGCTGTGAGCACCGCTTCGAGATGAATATCCTGAGGCACCGCCGCATCCATCGCACTCTGCAGGGCAGCCGAATCGACCAGCCCGGCGAAGTCGATCTTCGGCATATTCATCAGATAGTTCCGCGCCACAAGCGCACCGATCCCATCCAGCGACGCAATCTGCCTAGCGATCGTCTCACGGTCTAGTCCGGCGATCACGAGGAGCTTGTCGAGCAGGGCTACGCCGTCACCCTTGCGATGCCCGTTGCGTTCCGCCAGCGGGGCGAGGCGATTCGCGAGCAGTCCGAGATCAAGCTCGGACTTCCGACTCGCGTCACGCAGTGCGTCGGCGACGACCGACAGGTCCGTGCGGTCCTCGACGAGGTCAGCGATCGTGCGTTCCAGCGTCGTCACAGGCAGCCCATCGCGGACGGTAACGTCTTCCTCTGGCAGGTCGCGCCGGCGGTAGTGGAGATCGGCGCGCTGCGTTTGTCGACGGACCGGGGAGGTCAGCTCGGTGCGGTTCGAACGCAGGTCGCCAATGTCATGCAGCCACGCGGCAGTCTGCCCCGACACCACAACACCGCGATGACCGTCGGCGAGGCGGTCGCTTGCGAGGCGAGCGGGTTCGCTACTGAGCCACCCCGCGCGCACGTCGAGGTGTGCGCCACTGGGTGCGCCAGCATCCTTGTAGACGCCATGCGCGAGCCGAACCAGATCGCCGGACTCAGTCAGGCGTGACAGGTCGAGCCGAGTCACCCCACGTGCGGCGGCCTGAGCGGAGGTCACCATACCCCATTGTGGGGCAGACATCTCGGCCAGTTCGCGGAGCGCATTCCTGGCTTTCATGCTTGAATTGTATCACTAAGGATGATACTAATGAAGCAAAAAGTGCACCGTACTCGCGCCGACAAACGCCAATTGACCAGATGGAAGCGGTGAAGGCGCATACACGCATCACCAAAATTCGCAATGGGTGCCGCCGAACCGTGGGCAATCAGCGGGCGACCGACAAGCAAAAAGTGCCTTGATCAGGTCTTTTCTGGCGGAGACGGAGGGATTTGAACCCTCGGTCCCCGTGAGGGGACTCCACCTTAGCAGGGTGGTGCACTAGGCCTGACTATGCGACGTCTCCAGGCATCCGCCCGCCGAAGCCACGGATGCACCCCGCAATACTAACCGCTGTGCGCCCGTGGGCCGAACCCCGCGAACCGACCGATCGATCGAGATCAGCGCACGTTGCCGTTTGAGCAGGTGTCCATCGCCGCCGTCGAGCCCGCGATCGACTCGGGGAGCACCGCGGTGTCGTCGGGCTCCGGGGAGGCACCGGGGGTGGCCTCTTCGGTCGGTTCGGCCGGCTCGGTCGGCTCCGCTGTCTCCTCGGGCTCGGCCCCCTCTTCGACGATCACGCCGTCACCGAGGCCGGCCTTGCCCGAGAGCTCGAGCGACTGGTTCGCGTCGAGCGCCGCCCACAGCGCATCGGCCGAGGCGTAGTCGGGCACGACCTTGTTCTCGTCGTCCGGATCGGCGAACACCGGATACGACACGAAGACGATCTCCTCGAACGGCACATCCTTGACCGCGAGCGCGATCTGCACCATGGTGAGCGGGTTCGTAAGCGACTCGCTCGGCGTGATGTTCGACAGCGCCGTCGTCGAGAGCTGATATAGCGTCGCCGGGTTCGACAGCACGTCCTCGCTGACCAGCTTGCGCGCCAGCTTGGACATGTACTGCTGCTGGTTCGAGATGCGGCCCAGGTCGCCCCCGTCGCCGACGCCGTGGCGGGTACGCAGGAACTGCAGCGCCTCCACCCCCTTCAGCGTCACGTCACCGGCGGGCAGGTCGAGACCCGTGTGGTAGTCCTGGATGCCGTTGGCGATGCACACCTCGACGCCGCCGATGGCGTCGGTGATCTCGATCACGCCGCCCCACGTGACGGCCGCCGCGAACTGGATGCTCTGCCCCGACAGCTCCGAGATCGTCTTGACGGCGCACGTGAGGCCGCCATACGAGAAGGTCGCGTTCAGAGGCTGCTTGCTCATCGCCGATGACGTCGCGCCCGTCTCCGGGTCGGTGCATTCCGGAATCGGAATCATCAGGTCACGCGGAAAACTGATCACCGTGACCCGGCGCGGGTCGTCCGAGATGTGCAGGAGCATGTTGACGTCGTTCAGCTCTCCCCCGGCATCCGGCCCCGTGCAGCGGTCTCCGAAGATGTGCGCGTACTCGGGCTCGCAGGCGTCCGTGCCCGCGAGGAAGAGGTTGACCCCGCCCTCGATCTCGCCGATGTTGGGCGGCACGCTCTCCTGCCCCTCGAGCGCGACGGAAGAACCCGTGAAGTCGTTCACCGCCGTCACGGTCGAGACCGCGACGACTCCGATGCCGGCCACAAGGACGACGGCAAGGCTGACCGCGAAGAAGCGGAAGATCTGGCTCCAGGCGCTCGGCGACGACAGCTGGCCGTGGCGGGCGACGGTCACACGACGCTTCGGCGCCTTGGTCGGCTTGCTCACACGGGTCCTCTCGGGCACGAATACCGTCCTGACGAGCATGAGGGGCGGGGGCGGAAACCATGCCGCGACACTCCGCTCGACGGTCTCCCCCGACGCACACAGCTCATCGACGGACGAGGCTCATCATATGCAAGAGCGCCTGAGAGGGCGATGTGCGACCGGCGACCCCCTCCGGGGGCCTCCGCCGCATCAGCGGAGGGTGTGCAACAGCGGAGGGTGTGGGATTCGAACCCACGGGACATCTCTGCCCACTGGTTTTCAAGACCAGCTCCATCGGCCGCTCGGACAACCCTCCCGGCGGGCCGCGCAGCGGCGCCGTCGACGCACGAGTCTAGCCGGTCGCCTGTCGCGGCGTTTCGGCTCGCTGCGCTCGCTCAACGGCCGGAACGGCCGCTCAACGACCGCGGGGCAGGTCGCGCAGGATCGCGGCGACGCCGCCCTCCTCGACCGACGAGGTGATCTCGCCCGCGGCTTCGCGCACCTCGTCGGGGCCCTGCGCCATGGCGATCGCCCGGCCGCCGTGCTCCAGCGCCCAGCGGAACATGCCCACGTCGTTGCGACCGTCGCCGATGACGAGCACCCGCTCGGGGGTGATGCCGAGCCAGGTGCGCACGATCTCGAGCGCCGTGCCCTTGTCGACCCCCTGCGGCGCGATGTCGAGCCACGCCGTCCAGCCGATCGCGTACGACACCTGGTTGAGGCCGATGTCTTCGACGAGCGTCAGAAAGTCGCGCTCGTCGTGATCGGGTGAGACGACCACGACGCGGCAGACCGGATGCCGGGTCAGTTCCTCGAACGGCACGCGATGGGCGGCCAGCAGATTCCAGTCCTCGAGGTACTGCGTGTACATGCGCTCCCCCGTCGGCAGTTCGACGAGGTAATGCGCGTCGGGAAGGTGCTCGCGCAGCAGCGTCAGCACGGTCGTCGCGTCGAACGTCTCGGTGTGCACGCGCTCGTAGTGCACGTCGGCGGCATCCACCCGCTGAAGCACGACGGCGCCGTTGGAGCACACGACGTACTCGGGTGAGATGTCGAGGGCCCGCAGGATGCCGCGGGTGCCCTCCCAGCTGCGGCCCGTCGCGAGCATCACCTCGTTGCCGGCGGCCCGCGCGTCCTTCACCGCCTCGACGATGCCGGGGCTCAGGGTCTCGTCCTCCAGCAGGATCGTGCCGTCGATGTCGAGCACGACGAGGATGGGCGAGTCCGCGGCATCCGCGGGTTCGGCGACGCCCTGCGCGATGTCCTCGACGAGGTCGATCGCCTCTTCGGGCTCGACGATCTCGACCGAGCCGGTCTCGGGCAGCGACGTGTCGTCACGGTCGCCGGAGCTGCGGTATTCGGTCACGCGGTGGGCTCCAGCACGTCGAGGCCGCCCAGGTACGGCCGCAGCACCTCGGGCACCGCGACGGAGCCGTCCGGGCGCTGATGCGTCTCGAGCAGGGCCACGAGCCAGCGGGTCGTGGCGAGGGTGCCGTTGAGCGTCGCGACGGGCTGGGTCTTGCCGCCGTCCGGGCGGTGGCGGATGTCGAGGCGCCGGGCCTGATAGGTCGTGCAGTTCGACGTCGAGGTCAGCTCGCGGTACGCGCCCTGCGTGGGGATCCACGCCTCGATGTCGTACTTGCGCGCGGCCGAGGAGCCCAGGTCGCCCGCGGCGACGTCGATCACGCGGTACGCCAGCCCCAGCGGCTGCAGCATCCGCTCCTGCCATTCCAGCAGGCGCGCGTGCTCGGCCTCGGCCTGGTCGGGGGTGGTGTAGACGAACATCTCGAGCTTGGTGAACTGGTGCACGCGGATGATGCCGCGGGTGTCCTTGCCGTGCGAGCCGGCCTCGCGCCGGTAACAGGTCGACCAGCCGGCGTAGCGCAGCGGCCCGGCCGCCAGGTCGAGGATCTCGTCCTTGTGGTACCCGGCCAGGGCCACCTCGCTCGTGCCGGTGAGATAGAGGTCGTCTTCGCCGAGGTGATAGACCTCGTCGGCGTGCTCGCCGAGGAAGCCGGTGCCGCGCATGATCTCGGGTCGCACGAGCGTCGGCGTGATCATCGGCGTGAAGCCGCTCTCGATCGCCGTGTTCAGCGCGAGGTTCATCAAGGCCAGCTCGAGCCGCGCGCCGACCCCTTTGAGAAAGTAGAAGCGCGCTCCCGAGACCTTCGCGCCGCGCTCCATGTCGATCGCGCCCAGCTTCTCGCCCAGGGCGAGGTGATCGAGCGGCTCGGTCTCGAAGTGCGGGATCTCGCCCACCCGACGCAGCTCGACGAAGTTCTCCTCGCCGCCGGCGGGGACCCCCTCGATCACGATGTTCTCGATGCGTCCGAGGGCGGATGCCGCGGCCTCCTCGGCCTGCGTCGCGCGGGCCTGCGCCTGCTTGACCTGCTCGGCCAGCTGCTTGACCTGCGCCACCAGGGCGGGCTTCTCGTCTTTGGACGCCGCGGCGACCCGCTTTCCGAACACGTTCTGCTCGGCGCGCAGCTCCTCGAAGGAGGTGATCGCCGAGCGACGCTCGCGGTCGGCCGCCAGCGCGGCGTCGACGGTGCCGGGGTCGTGTCCGCGGGCCACCTGGGAGCGCGTGACGAGGTCCGGGTCGTCGCGGAGGAGTGCGAGGTCGATCACTCTGCAAGTCTAGGCGCCGCATTTCGCGGCGCGGACGGCGGCTGTCGGCACCGGAGCGGCTCTATGTTGGAGCCATGACCGCGGCATCCGATCCCCCCGACGAGGCCGCGCGCGGGCGCGGCGACGATCCGGAGGCGTCGCCGGCCGACGAGGCGGACATCTCGCCCGGAGAACCGGGGGCGCCGGATGCGCCCGATCCCGCCGAAGCGGCGAAGCCCGACGAAGAGATCCACGAGCCCGAAGACGTCGAGCCCGACAAGGCCGACGGCGAGGAGGGCACCGCCCGCCAGGTCACGCCCGAGGGTGAGAAGAGGCCCATGCGGCCCCCCGCCGACGGAGCACGCCGGCGCGCCGCCCTCGTCTACAACCCGATCAAGGTCAACCAGGACGCCCTGCGCGCGACGGTCACCCGCCTGTCGGATGCCGCGGGCTGGGGCGAGCCGCTGTTCTTCGAGACCACGGTCGACGACCTGGGCGACGACGTGACCCGGCAGGCCCTCGATGAGGGGGCGGATGCCGTGCTCGTCGCGGGCGGCGACGGCACCGTCCGCGCGGTGTCGGAGGCGATGGCCGGCACCGGCGTCCCCCTCACGATCGTGCCGAGCGGCACCGGCAACCTGCTCGCCCGCAACCTGAACCTGCCGCTCGGCGACGCTGAACCGATGGTCGCCGCCACGTTCGCGGGTGTGACCCATCCGGTCGACATCGGCTTCGCCGACGTCCGCCGCGCCGACGGCTCACGCGACACCCACGGTTTCGTCGTGATGGCCGGCATCGGGCTCGACGCGGCGATGATCGCCAACACGAATCCGCAGCTGAAGAAGTCGGTCGGCTGGGTCGCGTACGTCGACGGCGCGGCGAGATCGCTGGCGACCTCCAAGCCGTTCCGCGTGATGTACCAGATGAAGGGCAGCCAGAAGCTGCACTCGACCAAGGTGCAGAGCGTGCTGTTCGCCAACTGCGGCGCCCTGCCCGCCGGCATCGCGCTGATTCCCGAGGCCTCGGTGACCGACGGTGTGCTGGATGTCGCCATGCTCCAGCCCGCGGGATGGTTCGGCTGGGTGGGGGTGTGGCGCAAGGTGTGGTGGGACAACAGCGTGTTGCGGCGCTTCCGCGCCGGCCGCCGGGTGCTCGAGCGCCGGGGCCGGAACAGCTCGGTGCGCTACCTGCACGGCGAGGCGATCGAGCTGGCCACCAGCCCCGGTCAGCCCATCGAGTTGGACGGCGACGAGTTCGGTGAGGCCGTGCGGCTGCGCTGCCGCATCGAGCGCGGCGCGCTGACCATCGTGCTGCCCGAGGGGCACGACACGTCGGTGCTGTAGCCGGCGCTCAGACCGTTCGATACCCGGATCAGGGCACCGAGCCGGGTGCGACGATCTCGGCGATGGCGCGGAAGACGCTGTTCGCCCCATTGCCCACCTCTCCCTCGGCGTCGAAGGCGCCGGGCAGATAGGTCACGACCACCGCGACCGACACATCCTGCGCCGGCAGATAGGCGGCGACGCCGCCGTAGCCGTGGAAGGCCGGATTCTGCAGCATCCAGTCGCCGTGCAGCACGAGACCGTAGCCGAACGTGTACCGCTCGTCCTGGGGAAAGCACGACGGGCACCCCTCGACCGCGGTCGTCTGGTCGCGCAGGGTCGGTGCGATCTGCCGCTCGTGGGACTCGTCGCTGAGCAGCTCGCCGCGACCGATCGCGCGGAACAGGGTCGCGGTGTCGGCGACATCCGTGTTCTGCACTGCACCCCGTGCGAGCGTCCACGACGGGTCCCAGTGGGTCGAGTCCTCGACGAACGAGACGTCTGCTGGAATGCCGAGGTGATCGCGGCGTTCGGCGTCGAGGGCGTGCAGTGCGGGTTCGAGCATCGCGGGGGTGCCCGGCGCCGCCGTGTTCTCCAACCCCAGCGGGTCGAGGATGCGCTCCCGGATCACCTCGTCGAGGGGATCGCCCGTGATGCGCTCCAGCGCCAGCCCCAGCAGCACGTAGTCGGTGTGCGAGTAGTTCCAATTCGTGCCCGGCTCGTAGACGAGGGGCTCGTCGGTGCCGAACGCGTAGAGCTCCTCCGGCTGCCAGTGCCGGAACGGGTCGGCGGCGAGCTGGGCCAGGAAGTCCTCGCTCCACAGGTAGTCCGCGTATCCCGATGTCATCTGGGCGAGCTGACCCAGCGTGACCTCGTCCGCGTGCGGCACCTGCGGCAACCACGTGTCGATGGTGTCGTCGAGGACGACTTCTCCCTCGTCGACGAGCTGCAGCAGCACGGTCGAGACCTGCGGGATGGCGATCGCGCCGTTGCGGAAGTGCATGTCGGCGGTCGCCGGCACGCCGGTCATCGACTCGCCCCACGCGTCGGTCACGATCTCGTGGTCGCCGCGCGTGACACGGACGATCACCGCACGAAGGTCGAGATCCTCCTGCTGCTGGGTGACGGCGGCACGGATGTCGTCGGCCAGGCGGGCGTCCTCGCGCGACGCAGCGCTGGGCGCGGGCGAAGGATCGGCGGTGCAGCCTGCGAGGGCGACGATCGCGATGGCGAGCGGGAGGGCGACGGCGATGCCGGAACGGTGCACGGGACTCTTCTCGGTAGCGATCGGTGACCCCAGTCTGGCCTGGCGAGTAGCATCGGCGCACATGCCCTCCCCCTCGATCGTCTGGCTGCGCGACGACCTGCGCCTGGCCGACAACCCCGCCCTGCGCGCCGCGCTCGACCGCGACGGGCCCGTGATCGTGCTGTACGTGCTCGACGAGGCCTCGCCCGGCATCCGGCCCCTCGGCGGAGCAGCGAGATGGTGGCTGCACGGCTCGCTCGCCTCGCTGGGCGAACGCCTGCGCGACAAGGGCGGAGACCTGGTGCTGCGCCGGGGCCCGGCCGACGAGGTCGTGCGTGAGGTCGTCGCGGATGCCGGAGCCGGTGCGGTCTTCTGGAATCGCCGCTACGGCGGGGCCGAGCGCGAGATCGACGCCGGTCTGAAGACCGCGCTGCGCGACGACGGCGTCGAGGTGGCGTCATTCGGCGCCTCGCTGCTGTTCGAGCCGTGGACCGTGAAGACGGGTGCGGGCGGGCCGTACTCGGTCTACACGCCGTTCTGGAAGGCGTGCCTGGCGCTGCCCGCACCGCGAGCGCCCCTGCCCGAGCCGGGCGAGGTGCCCGGTGCGGGAACGCGCCTCGCGTCGGACCGACTCGAGGACTGGGAGCTGCTGCCCACCCGCCCCGACTGGGCGGGGGGCCTGCGCGAGACGTGGGAGCCGGGCGAGCCGGCGGCTCGGGCGCGATTGCGCCAGTTCCTGAACGACGACCTGGCCGACTACGACCGGGCCCGCGACGAGCCGGCCGCGGGCGTCACCTCGCAGCTGTCGCCGCGGCTGCGGTGGGGTGAGATCAGCCCGTTCACGGTGTGGCACGAGACGGTCTCGGCGCGCGAGTCGGGCGCCGAGAGCGGCGCGGCCTCGCGGTTCCTCTCCGAGATCGGATGGCGGGAGTTCGCCGCCCACGTGCTGTTCCATCATCCGGACCTGGCGACGGTGAACCTGCGGCGCGACTTCGACGCCTTCCCCTGGCCCCGGCTTCGGCCGACGCAGCTCGAGGCGTGGCAGCAGGGGCGCACCGGCATCCCCCTCGTCGACGCCGGCATGCACGAGCTATGGCGCACGGGCATGATGCACAACCGCATCCGCATGGTCACGGCATCCTTTCTCATCAAGAACCTGCTCATCGACTGGCGCCGGGGCGAGGAGTGGTTCTGGGACACCCTGGTCGACGCCGACGGCGCATCGAACCCGTTCAACTGGCAGTGGGTGGCCGGGTCGGGGGCGGATGCCGCACCGTACTTCCGCATCTTCAACCCCGAGCTGCAGGCGAAGAAGTTCGACCCCGACGGCGTGTACGTGCGCGCCTGGGCGCCTGAGCATGGCGGTGCGGACGCACCGGAGCCGATCGTGGACCTGAAGCGCTCCCGCGCCGAAGCCCTCGACGCCTACGAGCAGGTCAAGCAGGCCACCCGCGCGTCCGGGCGTTGAGCGAGCGCAGCGAGACGAAACGCGGGAATGCAGGCGGCCGGTCCGCGCGTTGCATCCCACGATGAACACACCCGCCCCCGCTCTGTCGGTACTCGACCTCGTACCCGTGCGGCACGCGCAGACCAGCTCGCAGGCCGTCACGGCATCCCTCGACGTCGCCCAGCGCGCCGACGAGCTCGGATACCGCCGCTACTGGTTCGCCGAGCACCACAACATGCCGGCGGTCGCCTCGACGACCCCGCCCGTGCTGGTGGCCGCCGCCGCGACCCGCACCTCCCGCATCCGCGTCGGCTCGGGCGGGGTGATGCTGCCCAACCACTCGCCGCTGATCGTCGCCGAGCAGTTCGCGGCGCTCGAAGCGCTCGCACCCGGGCGCATCGACCTCGGGCTCGGCCGCGCGCCGGGCAGCGATCCCGTCATCACGCAGCTGCTCCGGCAGTCGGGCACGACGAGCGACGTGGATCGCTTTCCCGACCACGTGCGCGACATCGTGGCGATGGCTTCGCCCGAGGGCGCGACGGTGCGGTTCACCAGCGGGGGCACCTACGACGTGCACGCGACACCAGCCGCGACCGGCGCGCCGGAGGTGTGGCTGCTCGGATCGAGCGACTACTCCGCGCAGCTGGCGGCCACGCTCGGGCTGCCGTACGTGTTCGCGAACCACTTCTCTGGCGAGGGCCTCGAGCGCGCACTCTCGCTCTACCGCGATCAGTACCGGCCGAGCGAGACGCATCCCGAGCCGCGCACGTTCCTGACGGTGAACGTCGTCGCCGCGCCGACCGCCGACGAGGCCGAGGCCCGGGCGCTGCCTCAGCTGCGGATGATGGCGCGCCTGCGCACGAACAAGCCGCTGACCGCGCTCGAGTCGATCGAGCAGGCGCAGTCGGCGCCAATGGACCCCCTGGCCGAATCGTTCGTCGCCTCGGCCCGGCAACGGTGGTTCGTCGGCACCGGCGATTCCGTCGCCGACGAGCTCACGGCGTTCGCCGCCAGGCACGGGGTCGACGAGGTGATGCTCTCGCCCGTCGCGGGGGCGTACGACGCGGAGCCCATGGATGCCGCGACCGGCCGCATCCAGACGCTCGAGCTCGTCACCGCCGGGGTCTCGGCGCGCGTCGGCTGACGGCATCCGTCCTGCGATCCGATGCCGCACCCCCGGCATCGCTCGCCAGAAAACGTAGCCTCCGCGCGACCCAGGCGACACTTCCTGGCGACCCGGCGGGGGCGGGGCGCGGGGAGAAACCTACGACTCGGGTTCGCCGCTGAGCAGGCCGCGCAGCCAGTCGCGGGCCTCGACGAAGACGTCGTCGGAGTAGCGATCGGGGTAGCGCACCACGCTGCGATCGGCGCGCGGGTACGAGCCCAGGAAGATGACCTTGGGGCTGAAACGGCGCAGCCCCAGCAGCGCATCCGCCATCCGCTCGTCCTTCACATGGCCGTCCGCGTCGATGACGAAGCGGTAGCGACCGAGCGAATCGCCGATGGGGCGTGAGGCGAGCAGCGACAGGTTGATGCCGCGCGTGGCGAACTGCTCCAGCAGCTCGAGCAGGGCGCCCGGGTGGTCCTCGGGCAGCTCGACGATGAGCGAGGTCTTGTCGGCACCGGTCGGCGGCGCCGGCGCGACCGTGCGCCCGACCAGCACGAACCGCGTCACCGCGTTCGGGTTGTCGCCGATGTTCTCGGCGAGCACGTCGAGCTCGTGATGCTCGACGATCGTCGGCGGCGAGACGGCGGCATCCGCGGCGCTGGTCCCATCGAGCAACCCGACGGCGCTCGCGACGTTGCTCGCGGCGGGAAGATGCGCGTGACCCGGCAGCGCCGACGTCAGCCACCGCAGGCACTGACCGTAGGCGACGGGATGGGCCGCGACCGTGCGCACCTCGTCGAGCGTTGTGCCCGGCAGCCCCACGAGCACGAAGTTGACGGGCACGAGGTACTCGCCGATGATCCGCAGCCCGGGCACGGTGGCGAGCGCGTCCTGCGCCGTCGACACCCCACCGTCGACCGAGTTCTCGATCGCGATCATCGCCGCGTGCGAACGGCCCTCGACCACATCCGCGAGCGCCTCGCCGATGTTGCGCACCGGACGCCACCGCTGCCCGCGCGCTTCGGGCACCTGCGCCAGCGCGGCCTCGGTGAAGGTCCCCGCCGGCCCGAGGTAGCTGTACGTGCGGGGCTCGGGCATCGCGGCATCCGACGGCATGAACACCAGCCTATCGCCGCCCCGCGCCCCGTTGATGTCCCACCTTTACAGCGCATGGCCCGTCTTGGGATGGAAAGGTGGGACATCGGGGTCAGGGCGAGGCAGACTAAGAGGATGAGCCGCGCAGGACAGCCCGCCGAAGCATCCGACCTGGTCGACATCGATGCACTGATCGCCGCCTACTATGACAGCAAGCCGGATGCCGCCGTGCCCGAGCAGCGCGTCGCGTTCGGCACCAGCGGCCACCGCGGCTCGTCGCTGACGACGAGCTTCAACGAGGACCACATCCTCGCCACGACGCAGGCGATCGTCGACTACCGCCGTGAGCAGGGCATCACCGGTCCGCTGTTCCTCGGTCGCGACACCCACGGGCTCTCGCGGCCCGCCGAGCGCACGGCCGTCGAGGTGCTCGTCGCCAACCACATCGACGTGCGCATCGACTCCCGCGACGAGTGGGTGCCGACCCCCGCCCTCAGCCACGCGATCCTCGCCTACAACCGCGACCTGGATGCCGCCGACCCGAACCGCGCCGACGGCATCGTGGTGACCCCCAGCCACAACCCGCCCCGCGACGGCGGCTTCAAGTACAACCCGCCGCACGGGGGCCCGGCCGACACCGACGCGACGAGCTGGATCGCCAAGCGGGCGAACGACCTGATCGCGGCCGACCTCGTCGGCGTCTACCGCGTGCGGCACGCCGACATCGTGCTGGAGACCCTCGGCCAGTACGACTTCCGCGAGGAGTACGTGCGGGACCTCGCCGCCATCATCGACCTGGAGGCGATCCGCGAAGCCGGCGTGCGCATCGGCGCCGATCCCCTCGGCGGAGCGTCGGTGGACTACTGGGCCCTGATCGGCGAGATGTACGGGCTGAACCTCGAGGTCGTGAACCCCGACGTCGACCCGACCTGGAAGTTCATGACGCTCGACTGGGACGAGAAGATCCGCATGGATCCGTCCTCGCCGAGCGCGATGGCCTCGCTCGTGGCGCGCCGTGACGAGTACGACATCCTCACGGGCAACGACGCCGACGCCGACCGGCACGGCATCGTGACCCCCGATGCCGGCCTGATGAACCCCAACCACTTTCTCGCCGTGGCGATCGACTACCTGTTCTCGCACCGGCCGGGCTGGCCCGTGGACGCCGCCGTGGGCAAGACCCTCGTGTCGTCGATGATCATCGACCGGGTGACCGAGGCGCTCGGACGGCGCCTGCTCGAGGTGCCCGTCGGCTTCAAGTGGTTCGTTCCCGGCCTGCTCGACGGCTCGGTGGCCTTCGGCGGCGAGGAGTCGGCGGGCGCGTCGTTCCTGCGCATGGACGGCGGGGTCTGGACGACCGACAAAGACGGCATCATCCTCTGCCTGCTCGCAGCCGAGATCCTCGCCGTGACGGGCAAGACCCCCTCGCAGCGCTACGCCGAACTCGAGGAGCAGTTCGGCGCCTCGGCCTACCAGCGGGTCGACGCGCCGGCGACGCCCGAGCAGAAGGCGACCCTGGCGAAACTGGCGCCGGATGCCGTGACCGCGACCGAACTGGCGGGCGAGCCGATCACCGCCAAGCTCTCGCACGCGCCCGGCAACGGCGCGGCGATCGGCGGGCTCAAGGTGCAGACCGAGCACGCGTGGTTCGCGGCGCGCCCCTCCGGCACCGAGGACGTCTACAAGCTGTACGCCGAGTCGCTGCGCGGCCCCGAGCACCTGGCCCAGGTGCAGCAAGAGGCGCGCGCGGTGGTCTCGGCGGCGCTCGGCGCCTGACCGGCGGCTGACCGGCGCGCCCCGGCATCACGACGGGAGCGTGCGGGCGAGTATCGCCCCGGCCTCGCGCAGCCATCGCGCGGGGTCCGCCATCGCGGCATCCGCCGAGCCGGCCAGGTGCGTGAGCGACAGGGTCGCAACGAAGCCCTCGGTGGGCGCATCCGCGGCGATACGGCCGGCGACGAGCGCGGCCGGCACACCGGCGGATGCCGCGCGCTCGTGCACGTGCGCGGCGGCCTTGCCCCCCGCCGATGAGCCGTCGAACGCCCCTTCGCCCGCGACGACGATGGATGCCGCGCGCACGACCTCGTCGAGACCGATCAGGTCGGCCACGGCATCCGCCCCCGGCACCAGCCGGGCTCCCCAGGCGAGCAGGCCATAGGCGGCTCCCCCCGCGGCGCCCGCCCCGCGACGCCCGGGGTCGATGCCCAGCCGCTGGGCGAGTACCGCCAGGCCCGCGTCGAGTGCGGCCACCTGCAGCGGCGACGCGCCCTTCTGCGGGGCGAAGACGTGTGCGGCGCCGCCGGTGCCGAGCAGCGGGGCGCTGACATCGGCGAGCACGGTGACGCCGCCGACCGGCAGCGGCGGGAGCGACGAGAGGTCGGCCTCGGCGATCACCGCGAGGCCCCGCCCACCTGCGGGCACCGGAGCACCCGACGAGTCGGTGAATCGCGCACCGAGGGCGCTCAGCAGCCCGACGCCCCCGTCCGTCGAGCTGCTGCCCCCGAGGGCGCACACCAACCGGGACACGCCGTGGGCGAGCGCCGCCTGGATCGCCTCGCCGAAACCTCGCGTGTGTGCGGCGAGGGGACGCAGCCGGGGCGGCGATCCGAGCAGCTCGATCCCCGACGTCGACGCCAACTCGACCACCGCGGTGCCGTCGGGCGCGTCGGCCGTCGGCGGCAGGAGCAGCCACGTTGCGTCGACCGGCGCGTCCTCCGGTCCCGTCACCCGCACCGGCATGCGCTGCGCCTGCGGGATCGCGGCGGCGAAGGCGTCGAGCGTGCCCTCGCCGCCGTCGGCCATCGGCATCCGCTCGATCGCTGCGCCGGGGCGCACGCTCAGCCACCCCTCGGCGAGGGCGTCGGCGGCGGCGCGGGCGCCGATGGAGCCCTTGAACGCGTCGGGGGCGACCACGACGGGTGCGGGACGGGTGGGTGCGGGCATGACGGCGTGCTCCTCGCTCTCTCGTCGCACGTGGCGGTTACCACCGCCAGTCTGCGGCACCGGCCATCGAACCGCTGCTCGCCCGCACGACCAGCGTCGTCGGCACGACCGTGCGCGAGCGGGGCGCGTCCGGTTCGACCAGAGCCGCCACCGCCTGCTCGCCGAGGGCCGCGAAATCCTGTCGCACGGTACTGAGAGGCGGCCAGTACTCAGCGGCGTCGAGCACGTCGTCGAACCCGACCACCGCGACGTCTTCGGGCACCGCGCGACCGGCCTCGTGCAGCGCGCGCAGCACACCGAGGGCGAGCTGGTCGTTCGCGGCGAAGATCGCGCGCACGTCCGCGTCCGCGGCCCACGCCCTCCCGGCGTCGTAACCGGATGCCGCGGTCCAGTCACCACGGCGCACATCGGGCGCCGCGAGACCGGCGGCGGCCAGCGCCTCGCGCCAGCCGCGCTCGCGCTCGTTCGCGGCGTAGGAGCCGGCGGGTCCGGCGAGATGGTGGACGGTCGGGGCGCCGTGGGCGAGCAGGTGACGCGTCGCCTGCGCGGCGCCGCCGGCGTGGTCGGACTCGACCGAGATGACGCGCGGGTCACCGCCGGAATCGAGTGCGACGACCGGCAGCGCCACAGGGATGCGGGCGGCGAGGGCCGAGGGCGTCGCCTCGTTGAGGACGATGGCGCCGTCGACACCCTGATCGGCGAGGGCGGCGAAGGCCGCCTCGGCATCCGCTCCCGATGAACCGACGGGGCTGGCCACCACGACGGCGAACCCCCTGCGCGCGGCGGCCGCGACGATCGTCTCTAGCATGCGGGTGTTGCCGACGGTCGCGAGCGTCTGCACGATCACCCCGAACGTGTGCGTGCGGCCGGTGCGCAGGGCACGTGCGGCGCGGTGCGGGCGATAGCCCAGGTGGGCCATGGCCGCCTCGACGCGAGCGCGCGTGCCGGGGTCGACCCGCACCGAGCCGTTGACGACGCGCGAGACGGTCTGGCCCGAGACCTGCGCCGCGGCGGCGACGTCGGCCATCGAGACACGACGCTCGGTCATCCGACCCTCCGTCCACAGCTCAGTCTCCCCGCGCGTGTTGACGTTACCACGATGCTCCGGATACCGTGTTGACGTGAACATGCCTGAGTTCCGTGCGGGGGAACCCGCCGACGACCATCCCGGGAATGGCGACGACGCCGCCCCGACCCCCGTTACGCCCGCCGCGCTGGGCGCGGGCGTGGTGCGCCGCGCGACCCGCATGGCCGACGGCCGCGAGCTGATCTACTACGACGACGCCGACACCACGCTGCCGCCCGAGCGCTGCGTCGACGCCCGCACGCTCGACGCCCGGCCGCCGACCGCCCCGATGCGTCGCGACGTGCTGACGGGCGACTGGATCTCGGTGGCCGCCGGGCGCCAAAACCGCGCGTTCCTGCCGCCCGCTCACCTCGACCCACTCGCGCCCCAGACCGCATCGAACCCTTCCGAGGTGCCGTCCTCGTACGACGTGGTCGTCTTCGAGAACAGGTCGCCCTCGTTCGGCCCGGGGCTCACCACCCCGACCGCCGATGCGCCGCGCGCCGACGATCCGCCGCACGATCTCGCCGACCTCGACGCTCCCGGGCTGGGGCGCACCCGCTCCGCCGTCGGACGCTGCGAGGTGATCTGCTTCTCGCCCGAGCACGAGGGGTCGCTCGGCAGCCTGCCCCCCACCCGCGTGCGCACCGTCATCGAGGCGTGGGCCGACCGCACCGCGGCGCTGTCGGCACTGCCCGGCATCCAGCAGGTGTTCCCGTTCGAGAACCGCGGCGAGCAGATCGGCGTGACCCTGCACCATCCGCACGGGCAGATCTACTCCTACCCGTACATCACCCCGCGCACGCGGCTGCTGCTCGACGCGATCGTGCGCGAAGGGCCCGACGTGTTCGAGCGCATCGTCGCATTCGAAGCCGCGGGCCCCCGCGTGATCCTCGAAGCCGAGCACTGGATCGCCTATGTGCCGTTCGCCGCGCGGTGGCCCATCGAGGTGCACCTGGCGCCGCGCCGGCACGCACCCGATCTGGCCGCGACGACGGCGGCGGAGCGGGACGAACTCGCCGACGTCTACCCGCGGCTCCTCCGCGGGATCGACGCTCTCTACGACTCCCCCACGCCCTACATCGCCGCCTGGCACCAGGCTCCCGTGCACGCTGCGCGTGACACGGCGCGGCTGCACCTGCAGCTGACCTCGCCACGGAGGGCCGCCGACAAGCTCAAGTACCTCGCGGGCTCCGAGGCGGCGATGGGGGCATGGATCGGCGACATCCCCCCCGAGCAGAGTGCCGAGCGCCTGCGTGCGGCGGTGCACGGGTGACGGCCCGGGATGCCGCGGTCGCGGCCTTCACCCACCTGACCGATGATGCGCCCGGCGGCGTGTGGTCGGCGCCCGGCCGGGCCAACCTCATCGGGGAGCACACGGACTACAACGATGGGTTCGTGCTGCCGGTGGCGATCGGACAGCGCACGTACGCCGCGCTGGGACGCCGCACCGACCGCATCGTGCGCGTCGCCTCCACCTTCGCCGACGACGCCGTCGACGTGCGCCTCGACGAGGTGCCGGCGCTCTTCGACTCACCCGCAGACCGGCAGCGCGTCCCCGAGTGGGCCCGCTACCCCCTCGGAGTCGCCTGGGCGGCCCTTCGCGTCGCGGGCGCCGACCCGCGCGAGCTGTGCGGGCTCGACATCGTCTTCGCCTCCGACGTGCCCGTCGGAGCGGGACTGTCGTCTTCCGCGGCGATCGAGGGGGCCGCGGCATCCGCCCTGAACGACGCCTGGGGACTCGGCCTGTCGCCCCTGGATCTGGCACGGATCGGCCGTGCCGCCGAGAACGAGGCCGTCGGCGCACCCACCGGCATCATGGACCAGGTCGCCTCGATCATGGGGCGCGCGGATGCCGCGATCTTTCTGGACTGCCGCACGCTCGAGACCGCGAGCGTCGATCTGGGCTTCGCCGCCGCGGGGCTCGAACTGCTCGTCATCGACACCCGCGTGCAGCACTCCCACGCGAACGGCGGCTATCGCGAACGGCGGGCGTCGTGCGAGGCCGGCGCCGCGGGGATGGGGGTCGGCGCCCTGCGCGATCTGAGCGTCGATGATCTGCCCCGGGCAGAGCGTGTGCTCGACGACGTCACCCTGCGTCGCGTGCGGCACATCGTCACCGAGAACCAGCGGGTGCTCGACACCGTGCGCGCCCTGCGCGAGCGGGGGCCGCGAGCGATCGGCGAGCTGCTCGTCGCCTCGCATGCCTCCATGCGCGACGACTTCGAGATCTCGGTACCCGAGCTCGATGCGGCCGTCGAGTCGGCCCTGGCCGCCGGCGCGATCGGCGCCCGCATGACGGGCGGCGGCTTCGGCGGCGCCGCGATCGCGCTCGTCCCCGCCGACCTGGCCCGGCAGGTGACGGATGCCGTGGGCCTCGCATTCGAGGATCGCGGCTTCATCGCGCCGCTGGTCTTTCCCCTCGTGCCCTCCGCGGGCGCTCGCCGCGAGGCGTAGCCGGCGCCGGACCGGCCCCGCGCGAGGACTTCCGCACGGGACGAGGGCTGCCGGAGCGCAAGAGCCCTCGCGCCAGGTCAATCCCCTCGCGCCGCGCGGCGCTCGCGCCTATCGTCGGGTCGTAGGCGCAGATCGTGCCCGCCACCGTACGAATCCGCCACCGCACGAATCCGCCACCGCACGAAAGGGGAAGCGAATGGGACGAATCACCGTCGGATCCGAGGGCTCCGCCGACATCCAGCTCTTCTACACGGATGAGGGTGCCGGCCAACCCGTGGTCCTCATCCACGGCTTCCCGCTGGACGGAGAGTCGTGGGCCCGGCAGGGGGCCGCCCTGCTCGACGCGGGCTACCGCGTCATCAGCTACGACCGGCGCGGCTTCGGTTCCTCGAGCAAGGCTGAGACCGGGTACGACTACGACACGTTCGCCGACGACCTGCACGCGCTCATCGAGGCCCTCGACCTGCGGGATGCCGTGCTGGTGGGCTTCTCGATGGGCACGGGCGAGGTCGCGCGCTACCTGTCGCGGTACGGCAGCGAGCGGATCGCCCGCGCCGTGTTCATCGGCTCGCTCGAGCCGTACCTGCTCGTCACCGACGACAATCCCGACGGCGCGGGGCCGCAGGACTTCTTCGACGGGATCGCCGCGGCGGTCGCGGACGACAGGCACGCATTTCTCACCGGCTTCTTCGGGGACTTCTACAACCTCGACGAGAACCTGGGCTCCCGCATCACACAGGAGCAGGTGGATGCGAGCATGCAGGTGGCGGAGAAGGCCGGCGACACCGCGATCGCCGCGGCGCCCCTCACCTGGCCGACCGACTTTCGCGGCGACATCCCGAGCATCGACGTGCCCGCCATGATCGTGCACGGCACGTCCGACAACGTGCTGCCGATCGACGCGACGGCCCGCCGCTTTCGCGAGCTGCTGCCCGAGGCCACCTACGTCGAGATCGCCGGGGCACCGCACGGAATGCTGGTCACCCACGCCGACGAGGTCAACGAGGAGCTGCTCGCCTTCCTCAAGTCCTGAAAGACGGTGGATGCCGGGGCGATGTGCTCCCGGCATCCACCGCTTGGGGCTGCACTTATCGGCGCGGGCGGCAGATATAGACGCAGCCGCCGCCGACAAGTGCAGCCGCAACGGGAGGGTGGGCCGCCCACCCACTGAGGGTGCGCTCTTGGCAAAGGCTCCCCGATACGCGAACGTGGAGCGCGGACAGCCGCGACGGCAGCGAGGGGAAGACATGACGATGAGCGAGCGCCCCGAGGCACGCACACGACAGGGTGATGTGCGAGGAGTCGCGCACGGCCCCGGCGCCGCGTTCCTCGGCATCCCCTACGCCGAGCCGCCGATCGGAGCACTGCGGTTCGCCGCGCCCGAGCCGCCCCGGCCCTGGAGCGGCGTGCGCGAAGCGACGGCGTACGGGCCCACGCCGCTGCGCACGGATCTGGGCGACACCACGCTCATCCCCGAGCCCGCCGTGAGCGGCGCCGACACGCTGAGCGTCAACGTGTTCACGCCCTCTCCCGACCCCGGCGCCCGCCTGCCGGTATGGGTGTGGATACACGGCGGCGGCTACACGACTGGTTCGCCGGCGAGTCCCTGGTACGACGGCTCGTCCTTCGCCCGCGACGGCGTGGTCACCGTGACGCTGTCGTACCGCCTGGGCTTCGACGGTTTCGGCTGGATCGAGGGGGCCCCGCAGAACCGGGGCGTGCGCGACTGGGTCGCCGCCCTCGAATGGGTGCGCGAGAACATCGCTTCCTTCGGGGGCGACCCCGCTCGCGTCACCATCGCCGGCCAGTCCGCGGGCGGCGGGGCCGTGCTGACGCTGCTCGGGATGCCGTCGGCACAGCACCTCTTCCAGCAGGTGTGGTGCTCGTCGGGAGCGCTCGCCGACATCCCCGAGGAGCGCTCCCGCGCCACCGCGGCACGCCTGGCCGGCGAGCTCGGCGTCGCGCCCGACCGGGACGGGTTCCGGAGCGTGACGGAGGAGCGCATCCTCGAGGCCCAGGTGCGCGCGCCCCGGGCCCGCGGCATCCGCCGTCTCGCCCTCGCCCGCGAGCTGCTCCGTGACGGCTCCGGGTACGGTCCGGTCGTGGACGGCGACCTGATCCGGCGTCCCACCCCGGCCTCGCTGGCGGCCGGCGTCGGCGCCGACAAGCCCCTCGTGCTGGGCGCGAACGACGACGAGTTCACCATGATCACCACAGGCGCTGCGAAGAAGCTGCGCTTCGTGCCCGCCCGGCCGGCGCTGCGCCTGCTCGGCCTCGGTCGCTCCCAGACATCCGCCTACCTCGACGCGAACCGTGACGTGCACCGTCGCGGCACCGCCGCGCTGCTGGGCAGGTACCTCACCGACCGCATCTTCCGCGCGCCGACGGCGGCCGTCGCGCAGGCCCGCGACGAGGCACCGAGCGGGCGTGGCGAGCGCGCCGCCACCTGGCTCTACCGCTTCACCTGGCGCTCCCCCACCCACGGCATCGCCCTGCACTGCCTCGACGTGCCGTTCCTCTTCGATGTGCTCGAGGCGCCGCGCGTCGACGAGATCGCCGGCTCCTCACCGCCGCGCGCATTGGCCGACGCCGTGCACCGAGCCGCGGTCGCGTTCCTCACGACGGGGGCGCCAGGGTGGTCGCCTGCGCCGGAAGGCCCGGCCGGGCCGGCACGCATCTTCGACGCGGACCCCGCCGCGGCTACCGTGATGCACGACGCCTACGCCTCGACCGCCGCGCTCGTCCCCGTGTCAGGCACCGCGTCCGGCGGCGCCTGACGAGAGACCCGGGCCGCCGGCATCCGCCTGCCCATCACCTCGATCGCGCCGGGGTTGGCGTCGATAAGCACCGCGCGGCGGCCGAGCTGAGCCGCGACGGCCCCCGTCGTCCCGCTGCCGGCGAACGGGTCGAGCACGGCGTCGCCGGGCCGCGTGGATGCCGCGATCATGCGCCGCAGGATCCCCTCCGGCTTCTGCGTGGGGTAGCCGGTGCGCTCGCGCCCGCTCGTCGGCACGATCGTGTGCCACCAGACATCCGTCGGCAACTTGCCGCGCGCCGCCTTCTCGGCGCCGACCAGCCCCGGCGCCATGTAGGGCTCACGGTCGACCGCATCCGCATCGAAGAGATACCCGCGGGGCTCCTTGACGTACACGAGGATCGTCTCGTGCTTGGTCGGCCAGCGTCGCCGCGACTTGGCACCGTAGTCGTAGGCCCAGATGATCTCGTTCAGGAACCGCTCGCGCCCGAAGAGGGCGTCGAGGGCGACCTTGGCGTAGTGCGCCTCGCGGTAGTCCAGGTGCAGGTACAGGGTCCCCTCCGCACCGAGCAGCCGCCAGGCCTCGAGCAGGCGCGGTTCGAGGAATCCCCAGTAGTCCTCGAACCGGTCGTCGTAGACCCCCAGCAGCTCGCGCACCCGCGCGTAGTCGCGGCCGTGGAATCCCCGCTGCATGTCGCGGGGGCGCACCGACGCCGGCGTGGTGCCCGCATCGTCGCCGGCCACCGTACGCTCACGCATGCGCCCCGTGTTGAACGGCGGGTCGAGGTAGGCGAGCGTGAATGCTCCCGTCGGCATCGATGCCATCGCGGCCAGGTTGTCCCCCTCGATGATCTCGACCGATGGCGGGGGCTCTCGCCCGTCGTCGACGCTCACGGCACGCGCTTCAGCCACGCGTCGGTCGCGAACTTGCTCGCGACGAGCCCCTCCGCCTCGGCGTATTCCTCTTCGGAGATGTGCCCGGCCTGCGCCCCGTAGAGCCGCCCGAACGTCTCGAGGAACCGCTCGATCACGGCCTGCCGCGACAGCCCGGTCTGCCGGCGCAGGGGATCCACCCGCTTGGCGGCCGACGTCGTGCCCTTGTCCGACAGCTTCTCCCGGCCGATCCGCAGCACCTCCGACATCATCTGACCGTCGATGTCGTAGCTGAGTTTCGCGTGGTGGAGCACGCCCCCGTTGGCGAGGCGCTTCTGCGCGGCGCCGCCGATCTTTCCGGTGGGACTCGCGATGTCGTTCAGCGGCTGATACGTCGCCTCGACGCCGAGCGAACGCAGCGCCTGCAGCACCCAGTCGTCGAGAAAGGCGTAGGAATCGGCGAACGTCAGCCCGGCGACGAGCGAGGCCGGCACGTACAGGGAGTACGTGATGATCTGCCCCGCCCCCATCAGCATGGCGCCGCCGCCGGAGATGCGTCGCACGACGTCGAAGCCGTGCCGTGCGGCGCCGTCGGGGTCGACCTCGTTGCGCAGCGACTGGAACGACCCGATCACGACGGCGGACGAATCCCACTCCCACATCCGCAGCGTCGGCCGGCGTCGGCCGTCGCCCACCCGGCCGGTCAGCACCTCGTCCAGGGCGAGGTTCATGTGCGGCGAGACGGCCCGGTCGTGCACGACCTCCCATTCCAGATCGCGCCATCCCGGCGCCGTGACCAGAGCGCGGCGCACCGCCGTGCCGATCGCCTCGGGCGTCAGGCCGAGCATCTGCGTGCCCGGCGGCAGTGCCGAGCGGACGGCGGTCGCGATGGCGCTGACGTCGGCGGTCTCATCGAGTCCGTTCACGGCCGCGTCGATCGTCTCGAGCGCGGTGTCCGGCTCGAGGAAGAAATCGCCCGACAGCCGGAAGTCGGCGATCTGCCCGCCCCGCACGTCGAGGTCGACGACCACGAGCTTTCCACCGGGGACCTTGTACTCGCCGTGCATGCATTCAGCCTAGGACGCCGTCACCGTCAGCGAGCCGGCAGGCGGGCGTCGAGCCAGGCGAGCAGGTCGGCGCGCACGCGTTCGCGCCCGATCTCGTTGAAGATCTCGTGGCGCATGCCCGGGTAGACCAGGGTCGTGACATCGCCGAGGCCCGCCCGTTCCCGGTAGGCGCGGGCCAGGCGGTGCACCGATACGGGTCCGCCGACGGTGTCGTCGCGCCCCACCATCAACAGCACCGGCACCTCTCGCCCGGCCTTCGCGCGCAGCCCGCGGCGCGGGCGCCCGAACAGGCGGGCGGAGTCGACGACGCCGAACAGCCGAAGCAGGGGGCGCGAGGTCGTCAGGGGGTCGGCGGCGAACTCGTCCGCGACGGCGGGGTCGGTCGACAGCCACGCCAGCCCGGTGGGGTCGCCCCCGGCCCACGGGGCGTTGAGGTCGCCGGCGTTGAGCGAACCCGGCCAGCGCAGGGCCGACCCCGAGAGCACGAGGGCGTCGTAGGCGTCCGGATGCCGGTCGAGCAGCATCTGCGCGAGGAACGACCCCCACGAGTGGCCGAGCAGCACGATCGGCACTCCGGGATTCTCGGCGCGGATCATGCCGGTCAGCTGCCACACCGCCGCCAGCGCGGCCTGCAGCCCGCCCGGGCCCAGCGTGCCGAGCCGATCGGCATCCCCGTGCTGCCGCATCCCCGTGCGTCCGTGCCCGCGATGGTCGTCGGCGTACACGGTGAAACCGGCACTCGTGAGCGCATCGATGAGCTCGCCGTAACGACCCGCGTGCTCGCCCACGCCGTGCAGCAGCTGCACGATGCCCCGCACCGCGCCCTGCGCGCGGTGGACGTCGTAGACGATCTGGATGCCGTGCGCATCGGTGAACTCGGGCACGGCTCGATCATAGGTCGCCGTGGCATCCGAAGGGTTTGCTTAGCAATGCTAATGACCTAGGCTGACGAAAAGAATGTCCGACCACGCGCCCGCTTCCGAGTCCACGTCCGAGACGTCCGCGCTGCGCATGGCCGTCATCCGCTTCTCGCGTCGGCTCCGCAACGAGCGGGCCGACGACGCGATGAGCGACGGAAAGATCGCGGTGCTCGGCTCGCTGATGTTCCGCGGTCCGCACACCCTCGGCGAACTCGCCGAGCGCGAGCGCGTGTCGGCGCCCTCGATGAACAGGACCGTGAACTGCCTCGAGCAGGACGGCTACCTCACCCGCACGAACGACGTCGAGGATCGGCGCCGGGTGATCATCGCGCTCACGGATGCCGGCACCGCAGTGGTGCGCGAGACGCTGCGGCGGCGCGACGCCTGGCTGGGCGACGCCCTCGCCTCGCTCAGCGAGCAGGAGCGCCGCACCCTCGCCGAGGCGGCGGCGCTGATGACGCGGCTGGCGGCCCGATGACCGGCATGTTCCGCTCGTTCGCGGTGTTCAACTACCGCGTCTGGTTCATCGGCGCGCTCGTGTCGAACATCGGCACCTGGATGCAGGCCACGGCGCAGAGCTGGGTCGTGCTGACGGAGCTCACCGACAACGACCCGGCGGCCATGGGCATCACGATGGCGCTGCAGTTCGGCCCGCCCCTCCTGCTCGTGAGCGTCAGCGGCTGGGTGACCGACCGATTCGACCGGCGGCACCTGCTGATCGCGACGCAGAGCGCGCTGCTGCTGCTGGCCCTGACCACCGGCATCCTGCTGCTCACGGGCGTGATGACCCTGGGGATGATGTACGGGATCGCCCTCACGTCCGGCGTCGTCATGGCCTTCGACAACCCCGCGCGGCAGACCTTCGTCTCGGACGTCGTCGCGCGCGAGAGAGCGTCGAACGCGATCGCCCTGAACGCGGCGTCGTTCAACGGCGCCCGCATGATCGGCCCGGCTGTCGCAGGAGTCATGATCGTCGCGGTCGGCACCGGCTGGGTCTTCCTCGTCAACGCCGTCACGTTCCTGGCGATGGGCGTGGCCCTGTTCCTCATCCGGCCCGCCGAGCTCGTGCCGAGGGCGAAGAGCCCCAGCGGGGCGCGCCTGGCCGACGGGTTCCGCTACGTCGCCCGCCGTCCCGACCTGATCGTGACGTTCACGATGGTGTTCCTCATCGGCGCCATGGGCATGAACTTCCCGATCTTCGCATCGACGATGGCGCTCGAGTTCGGGCAGGAGGCCGACGGCTTCGGCCTGCTCTCGTCGATCCTGGCGGTCGGCTCGCTGGCCGGGGCCCTGATGGCGGCGCAGCGGGACCGCGCCCGCATCCGGGTGCTGATCCTCGCCGCGCTGGGCTTCGGGCTCGCCTCGATCGCCTCGGTGCTGATGCCCTCGTACTGGGGGTACGCCCTCACGCTCATCCTGGTCGGCTTCATGGTCGTCACGACGCTGACGACGGCGAACGGGTACGTGCAGACGACCACCGACCCGGCGGTGCGCGGACGCGTGATGGCGCTCTACGTCGCGATCCTCATGGGCGGCACGCCCCTGGGCGCTCCCATCATCGGCGCCATCGCGGGCGAGTTCGGACCCCGCGTGGCGATCCTCGTCGGCGCCTCGGCGGGCATCCTCGCGTTCGGCATCGGGCTGACGTGGATGCTGGTGTCGGGCCGCATCCGGCGCCACGAGCACCGCCGCTTCGCGCTGCGCATCTCCGAGACGATGCCCATACCGGTCGCACCCGCTCCCGAGCAGTTCAGCGACCAGGTGGCCGGCGGCACCGCCCTGCCGGTGCAGGACAGTGAGACCGATCCCCCGACGAGTGCACACGCGGTGCGCGAGCCCACACGCTGATTTCGTGTGCACTCGCGCGCAGCGTGTGCGCTCGGGCACCCGCCGCCTCAGCCGCCGGTCGAGGCGCGCACGACGAGCTCGGGACGGAACCTCACATTGCGCTCGCGCACGCCCTGCGGGTCCTCCAACTGCGCCAGCAGCAGGTCGACGGCGGTGTAGCCGATGACCGACGCGGGCTGGCGCACCGAGCTGAGCGGCACGACCGTCGCTGCGGCGAAGTCGATGTCGTCGTAGCCGATGACGGCGATGTCGTCGGGAATGCGCACGCCGGCCATGATCGCGAGGGCCTGGATGGCACCGACGGCCAGCAGATCGTTCGCCGCGAAGACCGCATCGGGGCGCTCGGACGGACGGCGCTCGAGCAGTGACGTTGCGGCGCTGCGGCCCGCGAGCACCGTGAGGGAGGGGCACTCCCACACCTCGATCGTCGCGCCGGGCGTCTCTTCGACCGCGCGGCGGGCCCCCTCCAGCCGGTCGGAGACCTGCCTGATCGAGAGGGGCCCCGCGATGAAGGCGATGCGGCGGCGCCCGCCGGCGAGCAGGTGCGCCGCGGCGACGTATCCCCCCTCCACGTCGTCGACCGACACGGAATCGAACCCGGCACCCGGCATCTCGCGGTCGACGAGCACGACCGGCGTGCCCGCGTCGCGCAGCCGCGCGAGCCGGGCGACGTCCTCGGTCGTCGGCGTGATCAGCACGCCGTTGACACGCTGCTCCCGGAACAGCTCGAGATAGCGGCCCTCCCGCTCGGCATCCTCGTCGGCGTTTCCCAGGAGCACCGACATGCCCGCTTCGTCGGCGCGGGCCTCGGCGCCGCGCGCGACGGCGGCGAAGAACGGGTTCGCCGTGTCGAGGACGATGAGGCCGATGCTGCGGCTGCGCCCCACCCGCAGCTGCCGGGCCGCGTCATTGCGCACGAATCCGAGGCGCTCGATGGCCTGCGTCACACGCTCCACGGTGTCGGCCGAGACCTTGTGCGGACGATTCAGCACGTTCGAGACGGTGCCCACAGAGACCCCCGCGGCCGCGGCCACGTCTCGCACGCTCGCTGCCAACCCGGTCCTCCCGTTGCGTGCGCGCTGTCGGAACGTGGTGGACACGCACCCACGAATGTCCTGCGACAGTACCGCAGCGAGGCGATCGTCATCGCCGCACGGTTGTCGGGAACGGCGACGGCGGGTACGATTGAATCGATTCACAGCCCAAGGAGCCCTCGATGACGAGCACGAACGGCACACGCGTCTGCTTCCGCCTGCAGATCCGGCCCGAGATGCTCGACGAGTACATCGCGCGCCATACGCCGGTGCGCCCCGAGATGCTCGCCGAGATCGCGGCCGCAGGACGGCGCAACTACTCGCTGTTCCTCGGCGAGGGCGGCATGCTCATCGGCTACTACGAAACCGACGACGACCGGGCCGCACAGGCCTACCTCGACGCCTCGCCCATCGCCGCGGCCTGGGAGGCCGAGATGGCCCCGTTCTTCGTCGGGCTCGAGGGGCGCCCCGACCAGGCCGCCACGCCCCTCACCGAGATCTTCCACCTCGGCGACCAGCTCGCCGCTGTGTCCGCACCGACAGAAAGCGATCACCGATGACGACGCCAGAGACCACCACGCTGAGCCCCGACATCCTCACCGCGCTCGAGGGCCAGGCCATCGAGCTGCCGTCATGGGCGTTCGGCAACTCGGGCACGCGGTTCCGCGTGTTCGGCACGCCCGGCACCCCGCGGGACCCATACGAGAAGATCGCGGATGCCGCGCAGGTCAACCGGCACACGGCGCTCGCCCCGAGCGTCGCGCTGCACATCCCGTGGGACAAGGTCGACGATTACGCCGACCTGCGCCGGCACGCCGAGGACCACGGCGTGGTGCTGGGAACGGTCAACTCCAACACCTTTCAGGACGAGGACTACAAGTTCGGCGCGCTCACGCACAACGACGACGGCATCCGGCGCAAGGCGATCGATCACCACCTCGAGTGCATCGACATCATGCACGAGACGGGTTCGCGCGACCTCAAGATCTGGCTCGCCGACGGGTCGAACTACCCGGGCCAGAACGACCTGCGCGCCCGGCAGGACCGTCTGCACGACTCGCTGCAGCAGATCTATGCGCGCCTGGGCGACGAGCAGCGCCTGGTGCTGGAGTACAAGTTCTTCGAGCCGGCGTTCTACCACACCGACGTTCCCGACTGGGGCACCTCGTACGCGCAGGTCGCCGCACTCGGCGACAAGGCGATGGTGTGCCTCGACACCGGGCATCACGCGCCGGGCACGAACATCGAGTTCATCGTCATGCAGCTGCTGCGCCTCGGCAAGCTCGGCTCGTTCGACTTCAACTCGCGCTTCTACGCCGACGACGACCTCATCGTCGGCGCGGCCGACCCGTTCCAGCTGTTCCGGATCCTCTTCGAGGTCATCCGCGGAGGGGGGCTGAACAACCCCGACGTGGCATTCATGCTCGACCAGTGCCACAACATCGAAGAGAAGATCCCCGGTCAGATCCGCTCGGTGCTGAACGTGCAGGAGATGACGGCGCGCGCGTTGCTCGTCGACCACGAGGCCCTGGCCGCGGCGCAGGTGGCGAACGACGTTCTCGCGGCCAACGCGGTGCTGATGGACGCCTTCTACACCGACGTGCGACCCGCCCTGGCGCAGTGGCGCGAGTCCCGCGGACTGCCGGCCGACCCGATGGCGGCGTATGCGGCATCCGGCTACCAGGCCCAGATCAACGCCGACCGTGTGGGCGGCGCTCAGGCGGGCTGGGGCGCGTAAGCCCTCCGCCCGCCGCCGACGCCCCGACAGCGCACACCTCGAACAAGGAGACCTCTCATGACCAGCCCCGCCGTCAGTGACCTGATCGCCCGGTCGAACCGCCTGGGTGCGGATGCGAAGAACACGAACTATGCGGGTGGCAACACCTCCGCGAAGGGGTCGGAGATCGATCCGGTCACGGGCGAGCCGGTCGAGCTGCTGTGGGTGAAGGGCTCGGGCGGTGATCTGGGCACGCTGACCGAGAAGGGTCTGGCGGTGTTGCGGCTGGATCGGATGCGGGCTCTCGTGGACGTGTATCCGGGGGTGGAGCGCGAGGACGAGATGGTCGCGGCGTTCGACTACTGCCTGCACGGCAAGGGCGGAGCGGCGCCGTCGATCGACACGGCGATGCACGGGCTGGTGGATGCGGCGCACGTGGACCACCTGCACCCGGATTCGGGGATCGCGATCGCGACGGCGGTGGATGGTGAGCAGCTGACGCGCACGATCTTCGGCGAGAAGGTCGTGTGGGTGCCGTGGCGGCGGCCGGGGTTCCAGCTGGGGCTCGACATCGCGGCGATCAAGAACGCGAACCCGGATGCCGTGGGCTGCATCCTGGGCGGGCACGGCATCACCGCGTGGGGCGACACGTCGGAGCAGGCCGAGGCGAACTCGCTGTGGATCATCGACACAGCCGCCGCCTACATCGACCAGCACGGCGCGGATGCCCCGTTCGGCGGGGTGCGCGCCGGTTTCGAGCCGCTGCCCGAGGCTGAGCGGCGCGCGAAGGCCGCGGCTCTGGCGCCCACCATCCGGGGGTTAGCGTCGACGGACAAGCCCATGGTCGGGCACTTCACCGACGACGCGCGGGTGCTGGAATTCCTGGCGTCCGAGAACGCGCCGCGGCTGGCGGAGCTGGGGACCAGCTGCCCCGATCACTTCCTGCGGACCAAGGTCAAGCCGATGACCCTCGACCTGCCCGCGGGGGCGTCGGTGGAGGATGCGATCGCGCGGCTGGGTGAGCTGCACGAGAGCTACCGGGCCGACTACCAGGCGTACTACGACGCGCACGCGACGGCCCAGTCGCCCGCGATCCGCGGCGCGGATCCGCTGATCGTGCTGGTGCCCGGGGTGGGCATGTTCAGCTACGGCGCGAACAAGCAGACCGCCCGGGTGGCAGGCGAGTTCTACCTCAATGCGATCAATGTGATGCGCGGCGCCGAGGCGCTGTCGACGTACGCGCCGATCTCGGATGCGGAGAAGTTCCGCATCGAGTACTGGGCGCTCGAAGAGGCCAAGCTGCAGCGCATGCCCAAGCCCAAGCCGCACCAGGGGCGCATCGCGTTCGTCACCGGCGCGGCATCCGGCATCGGCAAGGCGATCGCCACGCGGCTCGCCGCCGAGGGGGCGTGCGTCATCGTGGCCGACCTCGACCTCGAGAAGGCGCAGGCCGCCGCCGCGGAGCTCGGCGGCACGGATGTCGCCATCGGCGTCGCCGCGAACGTCGCGGATGCCGAGGGCGTGCAGTCTGCGATCGACGACGCGGTGCTGGCCTTCGGCGGTGTCGACCTGATCGTCAACAACGCCGGCCTGTCGCTGTCGAAGCCGCTGCTCGAGACGACCGAGAGGGACTGGGACCTGCAGCACGACGTGATGGCGAAGGGGTCGTTCCTGGTCTCGAAGGCCGCCGCGAAGGTGCTGGTCGAGCAGAAGCTCGGGGGCGACATCATCTACATCTCGTCGAAGAACAGCGTGTTCGCCGGGCCGAACAACATCGCCTACTCCGCGACGAAGGCCGACCAGGCGCACCAGGTGCGGCTGCTGGCCGTCGAGCTGGGCGAGCACGGCATCCGCGTCAACGGCATCAACCCCGACGGCGTCGTGCGCGGGTCGGGCATCTTCGCCTCGGGCTGGGGCGCGAACCGCGCCGCCACCTACGGCGTCAAAGAAGAGGAACTCGGCCAGTACTACGCCAACCGCACGATCCTCAAGCGCGAGGTCGTGCCCGAGAACGTCGCCGACGCCGTCTTCGTGCTCACCGGCCCCGAACTCTCGCGCACCACGGGCCTGCACATCCCCGTCGACTCCGGCGTCGCCGCCGCCTTCCTCCGATGAAGGCGGGCGATCCGGCAGCCCTCCCCCTTCCTTTTGGGCTGCACTTCTCGGCCGCGGCGGCACTGATAGCCTCCGCCCGCGCCGAAAAGTGCAGCCGCGGCGGAGGGGAGACCCGGCCGTGACCGGCGGCTCCGGTGGTCACGGGGGCGGACGCGGTGGCGCCGTCGCGGCCGTCGACCTGGGCGCCACGAGCGGGCGGGTGATGATCGGACGCCTCACCGACGGCATCGTCTCGCTCGAGGCCGTCGCGCGCTTTCCGAACGGTCCGGTACCGCACGCAGACGGGCTGCACTGGGACTTCCGCGCCCTGTTCGAGCACATAGTGACGGGTCTCGCCGAGGCCGTCGCGCGCGAACCGCAGCTCGCAAGTATCGGCATCGACTCGTGGGCCGTCGACTACGGCCTGCTGCGCGACGGCGAGCTGCTCGCCGAGCCGTTCCACTACCGCGACGACCGCACCGAAGCCGGCGTGGACCTCGTGCACGCCCTCGAGCCGTTCGACGAGCTCTATCGCCGCAACGGTCTGCAGTTCCTGCCCTTCAACACGCTGTACCAGTTCGCGGTCGACGCCCCGGTGGCCGAGGCCGACACCGCACTGCTGATCCCGGATCTGGTCGCGTATCTGCTCACCGGCGCGCGCGTCGCCGAGCGCACGAACGCGTCGACGACCGGGCTCGTCGACGTGGCTCACGCGAGCTGGGACACCGCTCTCGCCGAGCGCATCGGCATCCCGCCCACTCTGCTGCCGGATCTGGTCTCACCGGGCACGCACCTGGGCAGGCTCACCCCCGAGCTGACCGCCCGCGTCGGCGCGCCTCTCGACGTCGTGACGGTCGGCTCGCACGACACCGCCTCGGCCGTCGTCGCCGTGCCGATGGCGGATCCCGCGACGTCGGCCTACATCTCGTGCGGCACCTGGGGTCTCGTGGGGGTCGAACTCGAGCAGCCGCTCGTCACCGATGCCGCGCGTGAGGCGAACTTCACCAACGAGGGCGGCGTCGACGGCCGCGTGCGCTTTCTGCACAACGTGACCGGCCTGTGGCTGCTCAGCGAGACGCTGCGCGCGTGGGAGGACGAGGACGGCGCCGCCATCGACCTGCCGGCGCTGCTGGATGCCGCGGCCGGCGTCGACGGGCCCGTTCCCCTCTTCGACGCGAACGACCCGAGCCTGTCGGCGCCGGGAGACATGCCCGCCCGCATCGCGGCCGTGCTGCGATCAGCGGGAGCACAGGCGCCCGTCGGACGCCCCGCCTTCGTGCGCGCGATCATCGAGAGCATCGCCCAGGCCTTCGCCGACGCCGTGCACACCGCTGCGCGCCTGACGGGCCGGCGGCTCGAGACGGTGCACATCGTGGGCGGCGGGTCGCTCAACCGTCCCCTCTGCCAGGCGACGGCAGACCGCACCGGGCTGCCCGTGCTCGCCGGCCCGGTCGAGGCGACCGCGCTGGGCAACGTGCTCGTGCAGGGGCGCGCGCTCGGATGGTTCGGCGACGACGCGACGCTCGAGACGCTTCGCGCGACGGTGGCCGCGTCCGTCACGCCGGTTGGCTACGAGCCCCGCAATGGGGGCACGTCGTTGTAGTCCCGGCCTCGCCCGACCAGCACGTGGCGGTCGCCGATCTCGATGTGGTGGGGTCGAAACCGAGCCATTCCCCACGTCCCCCGACGTTTTCACGCCCCGGATGTGAGCCGGGCTGACCACACCGGTGGTGCCGCTCGGCTCATCGACCCCGCTGCTCGCGCACCGCATCGGGCGGCACCGGCTCATCGTCGAGGTGGAAGACCTCCTCGAGCACGACGAGCGCCGAATCCGCGTTCTCCTGGGTGGCGAACAGCGGCGCCATCGACTCCTGCCATCGGGCGTTGACATCCGTCGCGGCCATCAGCGCGAGCGCGGCGTCAAGCGTCAGCTCGGACTCGAAATAGCCGATCAGCAGACCGTCCGCCCGCAGGAACAGAGAGTAGTTTCGCCATCCGGCCTCACGCAGTGCCTGCTGCATGCGAGGCCAGACCGAGGTGTGACGCCGTCGGTACTCCTCGAGATGCTCGGGCGAGACCTGCAGCTGAAAGCAGTAGCGATTCATCGCGCACCCGGGCCGAGCACACCCTTGGTGGAGTCACCCAGGGGTACGGCGTCGAGGAACCACACGTCGTACGGGCGCACGAGGAGATCAGCGTTCAGCTCGTTGAGACGCGCAAGCGGCGCCCCGGTGGCGTGTGCATCCAGATCGGCCTGCGTGGCCCACCGCTCGATCATGATGACGGTGTCGCCCTTGTGCTCGAGATGAGCAGCGTACAACTCGCACCCGGGCTCGGCGTGCACGAGGGCGGACACCTCACGGAAAGCATCGATCACACGCGACCCGCAGCCGGGCTTGGCCGTGAGCACCGCGACAACGGAGACAGGCATCTCACACCGCCCGAAAGTCGATGCCGAGCAGCGAGGCCGCGGCGCGGTAGGTACCCGAGCGGTGACCGAGCGAGAGGCTCCAATGGTGCCCGACACCCGTGGCGGACCACTCATCCACCCACTCCCCGGGGTCGCGGCCGAAGTCGACCCGACTGGTCGTGTTGCCGATCTCGAGGAGCGGGCCCGGAACGACTGTTCCCTCGGAGACGATGAACGACATGGATCCGTCCCTGTCCTGGCCGAGGCCGAGGAGCGTCACAGGACCGTGTTGAACGTCGAACTCGACCGAGACCCCCCAGCCGCGCTTGCCGTGATAAACGCCGAGACCCCTCAACAACGGGTCCCGGGAGGACACCGCAAGATGCGCAGGGCCGTCATGGCCCATCTCGACCACGCCGTCCTCGAAGTTGAGCGCCTGGATCTCGCAGAACGAGCCGCCCGCGCCGACGACTTGCGTGGCGAGTTGGGCGAGCGTCGTCCGCAACTCGTACTCGCCCGTGGTCGGGATGCCTCGCCCGGTCAGGAGGGAGGCGCCGAGGATCATGCCGGCTCCGAGCCGCTCGTGCTGTTCCCCGTCGAGCCCTCGGTGGTAATAGGCCAGGCTGTCGAGCTCGAAGTCCTCGACGAGCCGATCGAGCCCGACGGATACGCGCGCACCCCACGCGAAGTCGTCGTCGACGATCGTGTCGTCGAGGGTGAAGATCTTCCTGGCCAGCGCCATGCGCTCGGACGCTTCGGCCTCGGTCACGGCGTCGACCCGAACACGCAGATCGTCGAACTCCAGCACCTCGACGTGTGAGCCGAATGTCGCGGGCAGCAGCGTCAGGTCCGTCGAGACGTCGAGCATGCCCGGGTAGAGGTGTCCCATCAGCCCGTGGCGCGCATGCCTCAGCGCAGCGCGCACATGTGCGGCCGAGATCCACTCCTCGATCCGCATCCATGCCGACTCCTGACGCAGCCAGCCCGACACCGACCGGAAGGGGATGCCGGCGCGGCCGAACACGTTGCCGACCTCTGGCACGGGGCACTGACCGCAGTAGGCGAGCCATGCGCCGGTGTCGAATGAGGCATGATCCATCTTCTCGGTCGGCTGGAGGTCGATAACGAGGATCGGCGCTCCCGAACGCTGAGCGATGGGCAGCACCATCGAGCTGGTGAGATAGGTCGTGAGAAACAAGACGATGAGGTCGCAATCCGCCCTGCGGAGCAGTTCTGCTGCGGCAGCGCCCTCCTGCGCGTCCGAGATGAATCCCGCGTCGGCCACCTCGGCATCCATCTCGGCGAATCGTTCGGAGACATACCGTGACGACTCCTGCAGCTGCGGCAGCAGCCCCGGGAACTGCGGCCAGTACGTACCCAGTCCACCGGCGACGAGACCGATGCGGGGCTTGCGGCGCTGCGTCGCAGGCAGCAGTCGGGCGAGTTCCGCGTGGGCGCCGTCGATCATGGTGTTCTCCTTCGTGAGCGTGCGAGTCTCGGATCCGCCGAGGATCGAGCCGGGGTCGCAGGGCACGCACAGCGGATGCCCTTCGAGCCCGGATCGAGTGGGTGCCGGGGCCGGTAGAGCCGACCCCGGCACCAGGTGGATCAGAAGTCGTAGTCGTCGATGTTGTCCGCGTTGAAGACGGTCGGGGGCCCGACGATGACGACACCGTCGGGGCCGACCTCCTTCTCGCCCAGATCTCCGGCGTCGAACGTGTCACCCTCGGCCCCGGTGATCGAGCCGTCGGCAAGCGCCATCCCCGCGAATGCCGCCACATAGCCGAGTTGTGCCGGGTCCCACAGCGCGAACTCGGTCACCGTGCCGTCCTCGACGAAGGAGCGCATCTCGTTCGGCAGACCGAGACCGGTCAGGGCGACCTCGCCCTTGTACTCCGAGGTGGAGAGGTATCGGGCCGTTGCCGCGATGCCCACGGTCGTAGGCGAGATGATTCCCTTCAGGTCGGGGTGCGCCTGGAGCAGCCCCTGAGCCTCCTGGAAGGACTTGGTGTCGTCATCGTCTCCGTAGACCTTCGCAACGAGCTCGATGTCTGCGTACTCCGGGTTCGATGCGAGCTCCTCCTCCATGAAGGCGATCCACTCGTTCTGGTTTGTGGCGTTGGCGGTCGCAGACAGGATCGCGATCTCGCCCTCACCACCGATCTGCTCCGAGATGAGCTCGAGCTGGATCAGAGCGACGTCTTTCGCGACAACCTGGCTGACGAACAGATCGCGGCAGTTCAGATCGGAGTCGAAGCCGACGATCTTCGCTCCGGCGGAGCGCGCCTCCTCGACGGCCGGGCACACAGCATCCGGGTCGTTCGCGGCGATCACGAGGACGTCCGTGCCGGCTTGGGTCTCGGCATTGATGAACGAGACCTGACTGGATGCACTCGCATCGAGCGGCCCGACCACCTCTGATGCCGCGAAGCCCGCCGCTTCGGCGCCGTCTTCTCCTCCACCCAGCACGACGTCGGTGTACGGGTTGTTGAGCTGCTTCGGGATGAAAGTGATGCTGAGGTCTTCCATGCCGCCACCATCGGCGGCTCCGCCCCCCGCATCGCCACCTCCCGCGCACGCGGTGAGAGCGAGTGTCGCCGAGGCGACGAGTGCCGTGATGAGAGCGAGTCGCCCTCGGCGACCTCGATTCAGGTTCAACTCCATTGTTCTTCCTTTCGCAGGGCGCCTGGTGCTAGGCGCCGACCGTTCCCGAGGACGTGCCCTGGGGAAGTTCGTGTCGCATTCGTCGCTCATGCCGCCAACGGGCAAGCGCGGAGGTGATGCTCGGGATGATGACCGACACGATGAGCAGCGCGCCGGTGACGATGATCAGCACGACATCCGAGACTCGTCCCAGACGAAGCGCGTAGTTGATGGTGCCGATGAGCAGGACGCTCGCCACGACACCCGGAATCGAACCCTTGCCACCGAATATCGACACCCCTCCGAGGAGCACAGCCGCGATGACGGTGAGTTCGAGACCTGCCGCGTTGTCCGAGCGCGCGCTCGAGTAGCGAAGGGTCCAGTAGATTCCGGCGAGACCGGCGACCAGACCGCTTGAGACGTACAGCCAGAACTTGGCGCGCTCGACGTCGATGCCGACGAATCGCGCGGCCTCCTTCGAGAAGCCCATGGCGTACAGCCCGCGTCCGAAGGGCGTGAAGTGGAGCAGGACCCCGAAGACCACGATCACGACGAGAGCGATGAGCATGACGGTCGGGATGCCGGTGGCCCCGAGCTTGGAGGTGACGAACTGGTTGAGCGCGGGGGGAAAGTTCGCGACGGCGTTGTCACCGATCACGACGAGGGCGAGCCCGCGGAAGAGTGCCAGCGTGCCGATGGTGACGGCGAGCGACGGGAGCCCCACCACGGCGACGAGGAAGCCGTTGAATGCGCCGGCCACCATGCCGACGACAAGGCTCAGGACGAGCGCCGTCCCGATGTCGAGGCCCCCTTCCCAGAGCACGCCCAGCACGGCACTGGTCAACCCCGCGATCGAGGCGACCGAGAGGTCGATCTCGCCGGTGATGATGATCAGCGTCATCGGCATCGCCATGAGGAGCACGGGGACGACATCGAGGAGCAGGAAGCCGGTCGTCACCGGGGATGCGAATCTCGGCACGGTGAGGCTGAAGATCGCGATCGTCGCGAAGAGAACGTAGATCATGATCGCGTCGCGCCCCAGCAGCAGGCGCGACACGCCCGTACGTCCCTTCGGTTCTTCGGCGAGGGGTGTCGACGTCGATTCGGGAGTCAGAGTCGTCGAGGTTTCGGAATCACTCATCTCGGGCCTCACTGAGTCGGAGTCGGCGGGCCGTTCGCAAGGCGCTGACGCGATCGATGACGATCGCCAAGAGGATCAGGATGCCGACGATGGCCTGTTGCCAGAATTTGTCCACGCGCACGGCGGTCAATGCGCTCGTGATCGTTGTCAGAAGCACGGCGCCCAGCGCCGCGCCCACCACGCTCCCCGACCCTCCGAAGATCGCGACACCGCCGACGACCGCCGCGGCGACGACGTCGAGCTCCATGCCCGTACCCGTGGTCGCGCCCACCGAATTGAATCGGGCCGTATAGAGCACGCCCGCGAGGCCTGCGAGCAGACCATTGCCGACGAAGGCCACGAAGACACGGCGTCCGACCTTGATGCCGAACAGCTTCGCTGCGGCGGGGTCGGAACCTATGGCGTACAGGTCACGACCGGACCGCGCACCGACGAGGTACACGGCGATGGCGGCGACGGCGACCAGAGCGACCAGAGTAATGATCGGAAAGCCGACGATCGTGTCGACGGCGAGCGCGCCGAAGGCGTCGGGGCGATCATCCGCGAAATACTGGGTGCCTCCGGCCCACCAGTTGTTGAAGCCGCGGTACACGTAGAGCGTGCCGAGCGTGATGACGAGTGCGGGAACGCCCGCGACGGTGACGAGGAACCCGTTGAAGGCGCCCAGCAGGGCCCCGAACGCCAGTCCTGCCGCGAAGACGACCCAGATCGGTATCCCCGGCACGTTGGCGAAGAGCGTTCCCGTCATGAAAGCGACCAGCCCCAGAATCGACCCGACCGAGAGATCGATGTTGCGCGTGATGATCACGAGCGTCTGGCCTGCAGCGAGGATCATCATGATCGTCGCGTTGAGCAGCAGATCCTTGACGCCCTGAGGAGAAAGGAACAGCGGGTTGGCGAGGTAGGTGAGGAGGACCAGCGCGATGAGCGCGACAGTCACGGGAAGCTCACGCGTCCGAAGCACGCTCGTGAGCCACGGCGTTCGGGTCGAGGCGGACGTCGAGGCCGGAGTCTTCTGCACGACGGTCATGAGCGACCTCCGGATCGGCTGTTGGCCGCAGCGTGCGTGGCTGCGTGCATGACGGATTCGGGGGTCGCATCACTGCGGTCGATAGTCGCGGTCACGCGACCTTCGCGCATGACGACGACCCGATCGGCCATGCCGAGGACTTCGGGGAGTTCGCTCGAGATCATCAGGATGGCGATGCCTCGCCCGGCGAGGTCGGACAGAAGGCGATGAACCTCCGATTTCGTGCCCACGTCGATACCTCTCGTCGGCTCATCCACGATGAGCAGGGACGGCTGCGTCGACAACCATTTCGCCAGCACGACCTTCTGCTGGTTTCCCCCCGACAGAGTCGAGACCGCGTACTCCAGCGACCCCGACTTGACCCGCAGCCGCTGAGACCATTCCGCAGCGCTCCGACCCTCCCGTGCCGCCGAGATGATGCCGAATCGAGCAAGCCTGTCGCGCAGGGCGAGCGTGACGTTGCGCGAGACCGAGAGATCCATGACAAGACCCTGCTTGCGCCGGTCCTCGGGGACGAAGCCGATTCCGGCGTCGATCGACTTCTGAACGGATCGACGCGGGAGCCGAGCCTCGTTGAGCGTCACCGTCCCCTCGTCGTAGCCGTCCACGCCGAACACCGCGCGCGCGACCTCGGTCCTGCCTGCACCGACCAGACCCGCCAGCCCGACGATCTCTCCCGCACGCACCTGGAACGAGATGTTCGTGAAGACCCCGACGCGAGTGAGTCCTTCGACGGTCAGCACGGGTTCGCCGATGTCGGCGGGCGTCTTGGGGAAGAGCTGATCCACGTCACGACCGACCATCTCACGGACGATGCCTTCGATCGTCGCCGAAGCTGTGTCGTGGGTCGCGATGTAGCGCCCGTCCCGCATGACGGTGATCCGATCCGTCAAGGCGAAGACTTCGTCGAAGCGGTGCGAGATGAACAGGATCGCCGCCCCCTCGTCACGCAGTGAACGTGCGACCTCGAACAGGCGATCGACCTCCGCCCCACTCAAGGCGGCCGTCGGCTCGTCCATGACGAGCACGCGCGCGTCCATCGAGATCGCCTTGGCGATCTCGATGATCTGCTGATCGGCGATCGACAGACCCGCCGCCGGACGGTCAGGGTCGATCGGGACTCCGAGTCTGTCGAAGAGCGCACGCGCATCGTCGCGCATCTCGCTTCGCCGGATCAGACCCATACGGCCCCGCGGCTGACGGCCGATGAAGATGTTCTCGGCGACCGTCAGGTCGGGGAACAGCGTCGGCTCCTGATAGATGACCGAGATGCCTGCAGCCTTGCTGTCCGACACGCTGCGGAACGATACCGGTCTGCCGTCGATCTCGAACACACCGGCGTCGGGATGGTGCACGCCGGCGAGGATCTTCACGAGCGTCGACTTGCCGGCACCATTCTCGCCCACGAGTGCGTGAATCTCACCCGCCTCGAGGACGACCGTGCCGTCGGCCAATGCCACAACCGGACCGAACGTCTTGACCGCTCCGCGCAACGCGAGCACGGCGCGGCCATCGTCGGCGGCAACATTTCGCTGCTTCATCTTGCGTGCATCACCTCCCCATCGAGTGATTTAATCGATTAAATCTTCTTCAAGACTAGTGTCTCAGGCCTTGATGTCAAGCACGAGCTTGGTCATTCCACGCGTGAGCGTGCCGATAGCATCGATCGAGCGGGAAGTGCGAGGTGGTGATGGCCGCGACGAAGGGCCTCGGGCTCGCACGGGTCGCCGAAGCAGCAGGCGTCTCGGTCGCGACGGTGTCGAACGCCATCAACCGTCCGCATCTCGTCGCCGAAGCCACGCGCGCCCGCATCGTCGATGCGATGAATGCCCTCGACTTCGTCCCCAACCGCGCCGCTGCAACTCTACGCATGGGGTCGAACCGGCTGCTCGGTCTTGTCGTCCCCGAGATCGTGAACCCGTTCTACGCCGCGATCACGGAGGCGATCGCGGTGGAGTCCGGCGCACGCGGGTATGCGCTTGCCCTGTGCGTCAGTCACGACGACCCCGTAGCCGAGCTACGGCACTTCGAGATGCTCGCCGAGCATCGCGCCGCCGGCGCCATCGCGGTGCCGCTCGGCGCGTCGGCGGATCGACTCACCCAGCTCCAGATGGTGGGAACCCACCTCGTGCTGATCGACCGCATCGTCGACGAGCACAACGGGTGCTCCGTGGCGATGGACGACGTGCTGGGAGGCCGGATGGCGGCAGAGCACCTTCTCGGTTCGACCGCAGGCGAGGGCATCGCTCTCGTCAACGGGCCGCACACGATTCCCCAGTGCGCCGACCGCCGGCGCGGTGTGATGCAAGCGCTGCACGCGCGCGGAGCGAGAGACGAGGTCGTCGAATTCGAGAGTCCGCACATGACGGTCGAGGAGGGTTTCCAGATCGGCCGGCGCATCGCATCCACGAACAGCCCGCGCCGGATCTTCTGCACGAACGACCAACTGGCGCTCGGTGTCATTCGCGGTCTGCGCGACTCCGGACTCACGGTGCCCATCGACGCACGGGTGGTCGGCTTCGGGGACCTGACTCTCGCGACCGAAGGCGACACCCAGATCACGAGCATCGCCCAGCCGAAGGCCGAAATGGGGCGCGCGGCCGTGCGCAAGGTGCTCAGCGAGATCACCGATGGCGATCAGCATCGCCATACGGTCACGATGTTCCCGCCCGAACTCGTCGTGAGAAACTCTGCACCGCTCCCCTAGCACGCGTCCTCGGCAGGCGTAGCGTGGATGCTGCTGCGCAGACTCCCCGCGCAGCCCCAGCCGAGGAGAGTGCATGAAGCCCCGTTTTCGCGTGATCATCGACAACGACTTCTCGGGCGACCCCGACGATCTCTATGCACTCGTTCACCATCTGCTGAGCCCCTCCGTCGAGATCCCGTTCATCGTCGGCTCGCACCTTCGGCCCGGAGACCACTTCGACCCCAGCACCAGCCAGGCCGACAACGCGGCCCGCGTCGCCACGGAATGGGCGGGCCTGCTCGGCAGCGACGTGCCGGTCATCGCCGGCAGCAACACCGGTCTCGCCGATCCTCGGACGCCGGTGCCGAGCGCCGCCTCCGAGGCGATCATCCGGGAGGCGCTGCGCGACGACACCGAGTTGCCCTTGTTCATCGCGGTCGGCGGCGGGATGACCGAGCTCGCCTCGGCGGTACTGACCGAGCCCCGCATCGCGCAGCGCCTCACGGCCGTGTGGATCGGCGGCGAGGAGCACCCCGGTCTCGGGTTGCCTTTCCCCGCCGCACCCCAGACCGAGTACAACCTGGCGATCGACCTGCCGGCGGCGCAAGCGGTCTTCGACTCCGACGTGACACTCTGGCAGGTGCCGCGCGACACCTACCGGCAGGCGCTGATCTCGCGCGCTGAGATCGAGGTGCGCGTCCGCTCGCACGGTGTCGTCGGACGGCGCCTCGCCGACGCGATCGACGAGCTCGCGCGGTCCGTCGAAGAGCACTTCCCGATGGGCGAGACCTACTGCATGGGCGACCAGCCCCTCGTGCTGCTGACCGCGCTGCATTCCGCGTTCGAGTCGGATCCGTCATCCAGCACGTACGTCACGCGGCCGACGCCGGCGATCGACGAGCGGGGCCGCTATGTGCACCGCCCCGACGGGCGTCCGATGCGCGTGTACACCGCGATCGACAACCGCCTGATGTTCGAGGACTTCTATGCCAAGCTCGCGCTGTTCGCCGCGCGCTCGGGGTAGGGCATTACGCCTCGCGCGTGATCGACACCCGCACGAACAGCTGACTCTTGAACGGCCCGCCGTACACGCCCCGCAGCGGCGGCACGTCATTGTAGTCCCGGCCACGGCCGACCAGCACGTGACGGTCGCCGATCTCGATGTTGTTGGTGGGGTCGAACCCGAGCCATTCGCCGGCGAACCACTCCACCCACGCGTGCGACTCGCCGCTCACCGTGGCGCCCACGTCGGCGTTGGGCCGCGGATGCAGGTAGCCCGAGACGTAGCGCGCGGGGATGCCGACGGCGCGCAGCGCGCCGAGGGCGATATGGGTGATGTCCTGGCAGACGCCCTTGCGCGCCTCCCACGCTTCGCCGGCGGTGGAGTGCACGCCCGTGATGCCGTGCATGTACTCGACCGCGTCACCGACCGCCGACACGATGTCGTGCGCCGCGCGGCTCGGATCCTCGTGCCGGTCCGCGATGGAACGGGCGATGTCGACGACCTCCGCATGGGGGGCGGTGCGCGGCGTCTGCACCAGCTGCTCCACCGGCTCGATCGAGCGCGCCGACTCGGTCGCCAGACGCGCCCAGCTGATGCCGGCATGCTCGAACGGACGGGGGCGGACTTCGACGAGCGAGCGTGCCGTGATGTTCAGCTCGCGGTGCGGCGAGAGCACGTCGAAGGCGCTGACGCGCGTGCCGAAATAGTCCACGTAGCTGTTGACCGAGGTCGCCGGCTCGATGTCGAGGCCCGAGCTGAGCACGAACTGGCTCTCGGTGGTGCCGGGCAGCATCCGGGCCTCGTTGTACGACGCCGACACCTCGCCCGGGTAGCTGAAACCCGTGGTGTGCTCGATGCGCATGCGCTTCATGAGATCTCTCCGATCCAGCTCGGCTCGGCATGCACGGGGAAGAACCTCTGACGGACGGCCTCCGACGCCTCCCGCGTCACCGACTGCACGCGCAGCATGTGATGCGGCAGCTCGCCGAGGATCTCGCTGATCGCGCTGTATTCGAGGTCGTTGCGGATGCGCCCCAGCGCTCGCAGCACCAGGTTGGAATGCCCGACGCGGTCCTCGCGCGGGTCGATCGCGCTCATGCACTCCTCGGCCCGGCGGATCGCGAAGATGATCGAGCGGGGGAAGAGCCGGTCCAGCAGCAGGAACTCGGCCGCGTTGCGCGCGCTCGGCATGCCGCGATAGGTGCGCAGGTACGCCTCGTACGCTCCGCACGAGCGCAGGATCGTCGTCCACGACGGCCCCGACACCTCGGTGAGCGACCGCGTGGCCAGCAGGCGTGCCGTCATGTCGGCGCGCTCGATCGCCCGCCCGAGGGCGAAGAACTGCCACGCCTCGTCGCGGCTGGTCGACGAGTCGACGATGCCGACGGCGAGCGCGGCGCGCTCACGCACCCAGCCGAAGAACTCGCTGACCTTCTCGATCTGCAGGCGCCGCGGCATCCGGGCGTTGGTCGTGTTGAGGCACTCCCACAGTTCGGTCGAGACGATCTCCCTGGCCCGCCGTGCGTTCTCGCGCGCGGCGTTGAGCGAGTAGACGATGCTCGCGGGATTCATGCGGTCGACGGCGAGGCGCGCGAGCACATCCTCCTTGGTGTATGTTTCGGCGGCGTCGGCGGGCAGCGATCCCATGACGCCGAGCAGCGAGCGGCACGCGGTGTCCTCGTCGATCCACGGATCTTCGAGCAGCAGCTGCAGGTGCACGTCCAGGATGCGGGCGGTGCCGTCGCTGCGCTCGATGTAGCGCCCGATCCAGAACAGCGACTCGGCGATGCGGCTCAGCATGACGACGCCTCTCTCCCTGTCGACTGCGCCGTTTCGTCTCGTCGCCGCACTCCTCGCTCAACGCCCGAAGCGCCTCCCTGCCGCATCTGCTGCTGCTCCTGCTGCTCCGTCGAGGACCGCGGGCGGTCGGCGGGCGAGTGCTCGATGCGGTGCTGTCCCGCGCCCGGAGAGTCCGCGTCGGGCGCGATGCCGTCGCGGATGATCGGGATGGCCGAGGTGACGCTCGCCTGGTCGGCGACGAGGCCGGCGAGACCCTTGCCCTGCCCGTACTCGACGTGGCCGGGCGCGGATCCGCCGACCACCCAGGTGTCCTTGGAACCGCCGCCCTGACTGGAGTTCACGACCAGCTGCCCCTCGGGCAGCGCCACGCGGGTCAGCCCCCCGGGCAGCACCCAGATGTCGTCGCCGTCGTTGACGGCGAACGGACGCAGATCGGCGTGGCGGGGCCGCATGCCGTCCTCGACGAGAGTCGGGATCGTCGAGAGCATCACGACCGGCTGCGCGATCCAGCCCCGCGGGTCGGCGAGCAGCCGCTGGCGCAGCGCGTCGAGCTCGGAGCGCGACGCATCGGGCCCGACGACGAGCCCCTTGCCGCCCGACCCGTCGACCGGCTTGACCACCAGCTCATCGAGGCGGTCGAGCACCTCTTCGAGGGCCTCGGGCTCTTCGAGCCGCCAGGTGTCGACGATGGGCAGGATCGGCTCCTCCGACAGGTAGTAGCGGATGAGGTCAGGCGTGTAGGTGTAGAGCAGTTTGTCGTCGGCGACGCCGTTGCCGACGGCGTTCGAGATCGTCACGTTGCCCAGGCGAGCGGCCAGCATCAGCCCCGGGGCGCCCAGCATCGAGTCGGCGCGGAACTGCAGCGGGTCGAGGAAGTCGTCGTCGACCCGGCGGTAGATCACGTCGACGCGCTTGGGACCGCGGGTCGTGCGCATGAAGACCTTGCCCCCCATGCAGAGCAGGTCGCGGCCCTCGACGAGCTCGACGCCCATCAGCCGCGCCAGCAGTGTGTGCTCGAAGTAGGCCGAGTTGTAGACGCCGGGCGTGAGCAGCACCACGTTCGGCTCGTCGATGCCGGGCGGCGCCGAGGCGCGCAGGGCGGCCAGGAGCTTGTTCGGATAGTCGCCGACGGGACGCACCCGCATCGAGACGAAGAGCTCAGGCAGGGTCTGCGCCATCATCCGCCGGTTCGAGATGACGTAGCTGACGCCGCTGGGCACCCGCACGTTGTCTTCGAGCACCCGCATCTTGCCGTGCTCATCGCGGATCAGGTCGATGCCCGACACCTGGATGCGCACGTTGTTGGCCGAGTGGATGCCGTAGGCCTGCCGATAGAAGTACTGCGACGACGCGATCAGCTGGGCCGGCACGACCCCGTCGCGCACGCAGTTCTGCCGGCCGTACGCGTCGTCGAGGAACGCCTCGAGGGCCCGCACGCGCTGCTTGATGCCGGCCTCGACCTCGGACCACTCGTCGAAGTCGATCACCCGCGGCACCGCGTCGAGCGGGAAAGGACGCTCCTCGCCGGCGAAGTCGAATGTGACACCCTGCGCCAGGTACGAGGTGGCGAGAGACTCGGTACGGCCGCGCAGCTCCTCCTGGGTCATGCGGGCGAGCGCCGCGTACAGCTCACGATAGGCGGTGCGCGATTCGGCGGGTGCCCCCGCATGCGCGGGCGAACCGAACATCTCGTCGAACGCCAGCCCGCCGTCCGGTGTTCTCCGCGGCGCGAGGGTCGAACCGTAGCCGTCGAAGAGATCACCCATGCGTCAGAGCCTAACGCCGCCGGTGTTGCCTCGGTGTTTCCGCGCGTCCGCCTCGCACGTGCTCGGAACGGCCCCACGGGGCCCCGGCGCGCTTAGGCTCGTGGCGTGACCACGCGGCACCCCGACAGCGCCGGCGCGGGCGGTCCGACCCGCACCGGGCTGGTCGGCGCAGCCTGGGCGGGAGTCGCTGCCGCCGTGCTCGGGGCGGGGCTCGGCGAACTGACCGCCGCGCTGCTCGCTCCGCCGTCGAGCCCCTTCGCTGCCATCGGCGGCTTCATGATCGACATCGCGCCGCCCTGGGCCAAGGACGCCGCGATCGAGCTGTTCGGCACCTTCGACAAGATCGCCCTGCTCATCGGGATCGGCATCGTCCTCGCCCTCGTCGCCGCCGCGGCGGGGGTGCTGGAGCTTCTGCGGCCGCCGTGGGGACGCGTCGCGCTGCTGCTGCTCGCGGCCTTCGGACTGGCGGCGGCACTCAGCCGGGCGAACGCCACCGGATTGTCGTGGGTGCCCTCGGCCGTGGCGGGCATCGTGTCGATGTTCACGCTCGGGATGCTGGTGCGCCGGCTCCCCGCTCCGACGGCATCCGTTCCGGACGACGACCCGGAAGACGCGACGACGGCGCCCGATCGGCGTCGCTTTCTGCTGTGGTCGGGGGGCGCAGCGGCACTCGGCGTGCTCGCGGCGCTCGGTTCGGCGGCGGCCGGCGCGGGACGACGCACCGCGACGATGGTGCGCGATGCGATCCGGCTCCCCGAGCCAGCCGTCCCCGCGCCGCCGGTGCCCGACGCCGCGGATCTCGAGATTCCGGGCCTGGCGCCCGTCATCACCCCCAACCGCGACTTCTACCGCATCGACACCGCCCTCGTCGTGCCGCAGGTCGACCCTGGGGAGTGGACGCTGCGCATCCACGGGATGGTCGAGAACGAGGTGACGATCGACTGGCAGGAGCTGCTCGATCTGCCGCTCGAAGAGAGCGCGGTCACCCTCGCCTGCGTGTCAAACGAGGTCGGCGGCGGACTGATCGGCAACGCGATGTGGCTCGGCTACCCGATTCGGGAGCTGCTCGCGCGAGCCGTGCCCTCGGCGGATGCCGACATGGTTCTCTCGCGCTCGGTCGATGGCTTCACCGCGGGGACGCCCCTCGAGGTGCTCACCGACGAGCGCAACGCGATCCTCGCGGTCGGCATGAACGGCGAGCCCCTTCCCGCCGAGCACGGGTTCCCCGTGCGCATGGTCGTGCCGGGCCTGTACGGCTACGTCTCGGCGACCAAATGGGTCGTCGATCTCGAGGTCACGCGGTTCGACGCCGCGACGGCCTACTGGACCGACCGCGGCTGGTCCGAGCGGGGCCCGGTGAAGCTGCAGTCGCGCATCGACGTGCCGCAGGGCTCCGTGGATGCCGGAGAGCGAGTGATCGCAGGAGTGGCGTGGCAGCAGCACGTCGGCATCCGGGGCGTCGAGGTGCAGGTCGACGACGGGCCCTGGCAGCAGGCGGATCTGGCACGCGCGATGTCGGACGACACCTGGGTGCAGTGGAGCCTGGCCTGGACCGCGAAGCCCGGGGAGCACCGCATCCGCTGCCGTGCGACGAACGCGCAGGGCGAGACGCAGACCTCGGAGCGAGTCGGCGTCGTCCCCGACGGCGCGACCGGCTGGCACGAGGTGACGGTGGCGGTGGGCTGACCGCGCTACGCGGGCACGCCCGTGGCCTGGCTCGCCCTCTGCCCCGCAGAGGGTCTCTGCCGAAGCGAGGTCCGAGAGCCGCGCGCCGATCCTCGCCCCGGCAATGCTCCTCGTCTCCGCAGAGCACGGCGGTGATTGCTACCGTGGCCGGCATGGCTCCCACCCCTCCGATCCCCGCCCTCGAACCGGCCTTCGACGTGGAAGCTCGACTCGGTCCGCTCGAGGACCACGGCATGACCCGAGCCGGTCATCGCCGCGTCATCCCCGTCGCGGGTGGCACCATCACCGGCCAGATCGAGGGCACGCTGCTGGCCGGCGGTGCCGACTGGCAGGTGGTGCGCGCCGACGGCTCGATCGAGATCAACGGACACTACTCCGCCCGCACGAACGAGGGTGAGCTGCTGCTCATCCACTCAGTCGGGGTGCGAAGCGGAGCACCCGCCGTGCTCGAGGCACTCCTGCATGGCGAGCAGGTTGATCCCTCCGAGTACTACTTCCGCACCGCCGTGACGATCGAGACCTCGGCGTCGCGCCTGCGTGAATTCGAGGCGAGCCTGTACGTCACCTCCTGCGTGCGCGAGGCGGACGCCGTGCGGTACACGGCGTACCGCGTCACCTGACGCCGGCGGAAGGCGCCGACGGCATCCGCCCCTGCCGCTTCCCTCCCATCCCGTCCCCGCCCCCTGCCGGGCAGAGGCGGACTGCCAGGGAGAGGAGCGGATGCGGCGGCTCGCCCCTCTCCCCGGCAACGAGCCTCGGCTCGGCAGAGGCGTGCAGCCGGGGGATCAGCTCGTCGCGCGGATCTTCGCGACGTAGCGCTCCACCCGCACCAGTGCCTCCTCGTCGTGCGGCGCCCACTCCGGGTGCGGCGTACCCGGCCCCACGTAGGGCTCGTCGCGATAGTGCCGCTGGTACTCCGCCAGCTTCACCTCGAGGCCGGCCCGGACCTGCGCGTACTCCGGGTCGTCCGCGACGTTGCGCAGCTCTGCCGGGTCGGCCTGCAGATCGTAGAGCTCCCACTCGGGCTCGAACACCCGGTCCGACGCGCCCGGCACGCCCAGGCCGGCGCCGTAGTAGTAGATGAGCTTGTGGTCGGCGGTGCGGATGCCGTAGTGCGCGGGCGCCGCGTGGAACGGGTCGTCGTGCTCCCAGTAGCGGTAGTACGCGGCATCCGGCCAGTCCTCGACCTGCTCGCCCCGCAGCAGCGGACGAAAGCTGCGTCCCTGCGACGTCGGCAGCGCCTCGTCGGCCGAGACGCCGCACACATCGAGGAAGGTCGCCGCGAAGTCGACGTTCGTGATGATCGCCTCGCAGCTGCTGCCCGCGGCGATCTCGGCGGGCCAGCGCATGAGCATCGGCATCTGCAGCGACTGGTCGAACATGAGCCGCTTGTCGAACCAGCCGTGATCGCCCAAAAAGAATCCCTGGTCCGAGGTGTAGACGACCAGGGTGTTCTCGGCCAGCCCGCGCTCGTCGAGGTGATCCAGCAGGCGGCCGACGTTGTCGTCGATCGACTGGATGCACTGCAGGTAGTCGCGCATGTAGATCTGGTACTTCCAGCGCATGCGCGCCTCGCGGTTCTCCTCACCGCGCAGATGCTCGGGCACCGGGGTCTTCAGATCCTCGGCCCCCATGTCGTCGGCGATCGTCATGTGCACGCCCTGCACCGCCTTGCTGCGCGTCGCGTTGTCGTCGAAGAACGTCTCGGGCTCGGGGATGTCGCCGTCGGCGTAGAGGTGCTTGTGCTTCTCATCGGGCATCCAGGGCCGGTGCGGCGCCTTGTGGTGCACCAGCATGCAGAATGGCTCGTCATCTTCGAGGCCGTCGATCCAGTCGAGGGACAGGTCGGTGACGATGTCGGTGGCGTAGCCCGTCACCTTCGCGGAGCCGTTCGCGTCGATCATCTCGGGGTCGAGGTAGTCGCCCTGTCCCGGGAAGATCTTCCACGCGTCGAAGCCCCGCGGCAGCGCCTCCCCCTGCTCGCCCAGGTGCCACTTGCCGAACATCGCCGTCCTGTAGCCGCGCTGCTGCAGCACCTCGACGAAGGTCGGCACCCGGTAGTCCATCTCGGTCCAGATCGAGGAGACGCCGTTGACGTGACTGTAGGTGCCGGTGAGGATCGAGGCGCGCGAGGGACTGCAGATCGAGTTGGTGCAGTAGACGGCATCGAGGCGCATTCCCTCCTCGGCGATGCGATCCAGATGCGGGGTGTGGTTCAGGCGACTGCCGTACGCCGAGATGGCGTGGGCGGCGTGGTCGTCGGACATGATGAAGATGACGTTGGGCGTACCCATCTCGTGCCTCTTTCTCTCGGTTCAGTCTTCGGTCGCCAGCTCGGGCACCAGCAGCACCCGCTCGGCGGCGTCTTCGCCGGCTGCGGCCGCGACGATCAAGCGGCCCGCTTCGCCGCCGCACGTCTCGAGCGGCAGACGGGAGTACGCAAGCCTCGGCCACAAGGCGTCGGACAGTGCCCCGGCGGCGAGGGCGACGACCCGCACGCGCTCGTCGTGCCGGCGAGCGGCCTGGTAGGCGGGTTCGGCGTCGGTGCCCCAGGCGCACAGCACGGCTGTGGACGGCGGGGAACCCGCTTCGTCGAGAGCCTGCGCGACTCGCGCCGAGAGCGCGGCAGCCCGCGTCATCCATCCCGCCTCTTCGGCGTCGAGGCGTGCGAGCGCGTCGACGGTGACGCCGGTCGACACCGGTGTCACCACGATCTCCGGATGCCGCATCCGCTCGTCCGCGATGGCGTCTTCACGCATGCGCTCGGCACGTGATTCGATGTCGGGCCGCACGTAGAGCACGGTTCGCACGCCGAGCGATGCGAGGTACGCGAAGGCCTGTCGCACGCCGGCGGCGTAGTCGAAGTCCACGCTGCCCGAGCGCGCGTGCGCATCGGGCGTCCCGCAGTCGACGGCGACGAAGGGCACGGAGTACTCCTCGACGGCCGCCGCCAGATCATCGGGCACGCCCTGATCGTCGTGACCGATGAACACCAGGCCGTCCAGGCGGCGCGCCCGCACCTCGTCGACGGCGGCGAGCGCGGAGCTCTCCGCGAGCAGCGCGAGGTGGTGTCCGCGCGCGTCCAGTCCCCGCGCGAGTCCCTCGACGATGGCGGCGTAGCGGCGGCTGGTCAGCGGCTTGCCCAGCACGACCCCGATCGTGCGGCTCGCCTGGGACTGCAGCGATCGGGCGAGGCCGTTCGGCACGTAGCCCATCTCGCGAGCGATCCGGCGCACGCGATCCTTCGTCGCGGCGGCGAGCGGCAGCGTGCTCGCCTCGTTGAGCGCGTACGACACCGTCGAGACCGACACACCGGCGCGGCGCGCCACGTCCTTCAGTGTCGGGTGATTCATATCGTGCTTCACGATAGGTCGTTCAAACGCTTGAATCAAGGGAAAGTGCGGGCCCCGACATCCGGCCCTTCCTCTGCCGGGGAGAGGGGCACTGCCGGAGGGAGGACCCAAACCGGCCAGCGCCACCTCGCCACGGCAGACCTCCTCCGCCGAGCAGAGGCCGCGGGACTCAGCCGTCGACGGGCAGCCAGTCCTCGATCGCCTGCACGACCTCGGGTGCGTCCGGGGCGGTGCGCGGCGAGAAGCGCCGCACCTCGCCGGTGGGGCCCACCACGAACTTCTCGAAGTTCCAGGTGATGCGCCCCGACTTGCCGGCCAGGTCCGGCGTGCCGGTCAGCTGCTTGTAGAGGGGATGGGCGCTGCGGCCGTTGACCTTGACCTTCTCGGACATCGGGAACGTGACGCCCCACGTGGTGGAGCAGTACTCGGCCACCGCCGCTTCCGACGAGAGCTCCTGCATGAACTGGTTGCTCGGGAAGCCGATCACCGTGAATCCACGCTCGGCGTATCGGCGCTGCAACTGCTCGAGCTGCTCGTACTGGGGTGCGAGGCCGCACCGCGAGGCGACGTTGACGACCAGTGCGACGCCTCCGCCGGTCAGCTCTCCGAACGTCGTCTGCTCCCCCGTGATCGTCGTGACGGGGACATCTGCAAGAGCCATGGTCTCCTCCATGATCGTGGGCTGCGACGAGTCTCGCATGCCGATCAGGGGCGCGGGGCGGGTCAGATCACCTCGGTCGACCAGGGATCCGAAGTGCCGAAACGGTGGGCCGTGATCGAGATCGACTGCTCGCGCAGGAACGTGAGCAGCTCGATGCGCCCGGCCGTCGTGACCTCGCCGGCGTGGATCGTCAGGTCGGGGTCGCCGTTCACGGCGTCGGCCAGTGCCCGGCGCAGTGCACGCACCGACTCCCCGCCGCCGACCAACCGCACCCGCGGGGGCCGGGGTTCGTCGGCCCGGGCGGACGATGCACCGCCGGGCCGCGACATCCGCTCGAGCCATTCCGCCTCGGACTCGACCTGCACGGGCACGTCGAGCTCGGCGAGGGCGCGCCGCACGGGCGCCGGCAGACCCACGGGTGTGCTGAGACTGAAGGACGAACGCGAGCGCACCCCGGCCAGCACGACCCGCAGCACCGCCGGCCAGGGGGCATCGCCCGAGGCGCGCACCGCCACCGGCACCGGCCGGTAGCGGAACAGGTTGCGCTCCACACCCAGCCCCGTCACGTCGCGCACCTGGCCGAACTCGCGGTCCCAGGCGACGGCGTCCGAGAGCGCCGCGCGGCGCACCCAGTCGAACCCTTCGTAGTCGAGGGTCTGCTGCGCGGCCTCGATCACCGTCGTCAGGCGCGAGTCCAGTCCCCGCAGGTGCAGCGACGACGAGGGCGTGCCGGATGCCGCGCGCCAGGCACCCAGCCCCACCAGGTGATTGGGCCCGCCCGGCTTGGCGCCGGTGCCCACCGACGACCTCTTCCACCCCCCGAAGGGCTGGCGCTGCACGACCGCGCCGGTCATCCCGCGGTTGACATAGAGATTGCCTGCCTCGACGCGCGCCAGCCAACGGGCCAGATCGCTGGGCTGCTGGGTGTAGAGCCCCGCGGTGAGGCCGTAGTCGACGGCGTTCTGCAGCTCGATGGCGTGGTCGAGGTTGCGGGCGTGCATGACGCCCAGCACGGGGCCGAAGAACTCCTCCCGGTGAAAGCGCGACCCCGCCTCGACACCCGTGCGGATGCCGGGGCTCCACAGCCTGCGCTCGTCGTCGAGGGGGCGGGGGCGCACCAGCCACCGCTCGCCCTCGTCCAGCGTCGTGAGCGCCCACTCGAGCTTGCCGGTCGGCGGCTCGATGAGCGGGCCGACCTCGCTGCGCGGATCTTCGGGGAGTCCGACCCGCAGCGAGGTCGTCGCGTCGACGAGCTGGCGGGCGAAGCGACGGGAACGGGCCACGGGGCCGACGAGGATCGCGAGCGAGGCCGCCGAGCATTTCTGTCCCGCGTGACCGAACGCGCTGCGCACCAGGTCGGCGGCCGCCAGATCGAGGTCGGCGGAGGGGGTGATCACCATCGCGTTCTTGCCGCTCGTCTCGGCCGACAGCTCGAGGTCCGGCCGCCACGAGCGGAACATCGCGGCCGTCTCCCACGCCCCGGTGAGTATGACGCGGTCCACGCGCGGGTGCGTGATCAGGGCGTGGCCGAGCTCGTCCTCGTCGATGTCGGCGAGCGCGAGCGCATCGCGCGGAACGCCGGCATCCCACAGCGCCTCGACGATCAGGGCCGCACACCGGCGGGCCTGGGGAGCCGGGGTGAGCACGACGCCGGAGCCCGCCGCGAGCGCGGCGAGCACCCCACCCGCGGGGATCGCGAGCGGAAAGTTCCAGGGCGAGGCCACGACCGTGAGGCGGTCGGGCACGAAGACGGCGCCGCTGACGGCATCCAACTCCCGTGCGGTGGCCGCGTAGTAGGCGGCGGAGTCGATCGCCTCGCTCACCTCGGCGTCGGCCTCGGCGAAGACCTTTCCGGTCTCGGATGCCGCGACCTCGATGAGGGCGCCTCGGCGACCGGCGAGCACTGCCGCCGCCCGCTCGAGCACCGTCGCCCGCTCGTCGGCCCCGCGGCGCGCCCAGGAGCGGCCGGCCGCCCGCACGCGGGTGAGCACGGCATCGAGGGCGGGGGCGTCATCGACGCGGGCGCGCTCGACGAGGTCCCGGCCGAGCGCCGAACCGGGGACCTGCTCGAGCACGCGCCGCGCCCACGCCCGGGTCGCCCCGACCGCGGGGTCGGAGTCGGGCACGTTCACGAAACCGGGCGCGCCCGCGGCTGCCGTGGACCGCTGCCGCGGCGCGTACACGGCCGTCTCGACCAGCGCGGCGCCCCCGAAGAACAGCTGCTGCGCGTCGAGCGCGAGCGGGGCGGTGGCGCCGTCGTCGGTCGCTCCCCGTCCGATCCCGAGCACGACCTGCGTCAGGCCCTCCTCCGCCGGGGGCGCGGGCCGACGGATCGGGATGGTCGCATCGTCCACGTCGGCACCGTCCCTGTCGACACCGTCCACGTCGGCACCGCCGGCCCGATCCGCATCGCTGCCGGCTGATTCCGCCGTGAGCGCCGTCGCCACCGCCCTCTCCCCGCCGGCGCGGTCCTGCCGGCGACGCGGATGCGCTCCGAGCGCCGGGCTGGCGGCGCGTTCGACCGACGCGACATACCGCTCCCGCTCCCGGTCGCGCAGCCGCTCGTCGTGGTGCAGCTCGAACGCCGCCGAGAGGAAGTTCTCGGCGGCGGCGTTCTCCTCCAGGCGACGCGCCAGATAGCCGACGGCCGCATCGAACTCGTCGGGCCGGACGACGGGCACATACAGCAGCACCGACCCGACATCGCGTGATACCGCCGCGACCTGCGCCGGCGCCATCCCGAGCAGCATCTCGACATCCATCGCGTCGCGCACACCCCGCTCCGAGGCCAGCAGCCAGGCGTGGGCGATGTCGTACAGATTGTGCCCGGCGACGCCGATGCGAACCGCCCTCGTGCGCTCGGGCCGAAGGGCCTCGTCGAGCATGCGCAGGTAGTTCGCGTCGGTGTCGACCTTCGTCTCGTAGGGCGCGGAGGCCCAGCCGTGCATCGCGGCGTCCACGCGCTCCATCGGCAGGTTCGCGCCCTTGACCAGCCGCACCTTCACGGGCGCGCCGCCGGCATCCACCCGCTGACGCGCCCACGCCGAGACCTCGCGCAGCGCCGCCAGAGAATCGGGCAGGTACGCCTGCAGCACGATGCCCGCCTCGGCCCGCCGCAGGCGCGGGTCCTCGAGCAGGCGGGTGAAGACCGCGATCGTGAGATCGAGGTCGCGGTACTCCTCCATGTCGAGGTTGATGAACGTGTCGCTCGTGGCCGCCTCGAGATACAGCGGCAGGAGCGTGTCGGCGACCTCGTCGACCATCTCGTCGAACGCCCAGGGCGACAGGCGGCTCGCGATCGCCGAGACCTTGACGGACACGTGGTCGACGTCGTCGCGCCGCACGAGCTCACGGATGCCTTCCAGCCTCTTGGCCGCCTCGTCCTCGCCGAGCACCGCTTCGCCGAGCAGATTGAGGTTGAGCCTGGCGCCGTCGGCGCGCAGCTTCTCGAGAGCGGGTCCGAGCTTGTTCGGCCGGGCGTCGATGATCAGATGACCCACGAGCTCGCGCAGCATCCGTCGCGCGACGAGGACGACGGGCGCCGGCAGGGCGGGCGCGACCGAGCCGCCCACCCGAACGGCCTGCCGCAGGTGCCAGGGCAGCAGATCGGGAACCAGCGGCGCGACGCGGTGAAGCCCGGATGCCGCCGCAACGAGCGACTCGGGGCGCAGGACCCCGTCGACGAAGCCGAGGGTGAAGGGAAGACCGCGCCGGTCGCGCATGACGGCGGCCAGGCGCTCCGCTGCCGCGTCGATCGGAGCCGAGCCGCCCTCGTCGATCCAGCGATGCGCGAGGCGCACGGCCGCCGCAGACAGGTCCTCGCCCTGCTCTGCATCGTGCGGGGCCGGCGTGCCGGCGTCGTCCGAGTCGGCGGTGCTCACCATGTGACCAGAGTAGGTCGCCGCGTGCCCCTTTCCCCGGCGCCCTGCCGGGCGGGACGCGCCGCCGTCAGTCCCAGACGCTCGGCGCGGGGCGCCGGGTGGAGGGCAGGGCGGATGCCGCGGCCCACTCGTGCACCCAGTCCGGCACGTCGGGGAGGCCCTCCGGCCTGCCCACGGCCGCGAACAGCTCGTCGTGCGGGACGGTGCCACCACCGCGCCGGAGGATGCGGGTGCGGATGATCGCGCGGGCGTAGACCTCGCCGCCGACCACCGCGCGATGCTCCAGGTACATCGCGCGGTCGTCGTGTCCGATGAACCGGGTCTCGAGGGTGAAGCGGCGCCACAGATCGAGCGACTTGCGAAAAGTCACGGTCTCGGCCGAGACGACGCCGTACCAGCCCTGCGCGCGCATCGCGTCGACGAGTCCGGCCCGGATGAGCAGGTCCCACCGGCCGAGGTCGAACAGCGACAGATACCGCCCGTTGTTCATGTGGCGGAGCACGTCGATGTCGGTCGGCAGGGTCCGCAGTCGCAGGCGACCGAGCGAGGACGGGGCGACCGCACCCTCGCGCCGCAGCCGGCGTCGCGCCGCGAGCATCACGAGCAGGGTGCGCCAGATCACATTCACGGGAGCCGAGCGTAGCCATTCGTGATCGAATCCGGCATCTCGTTGTGTGATCAATACAAGGTTTCGATCGTCGGCACCAGGATTTCGCACCGTCAGATCGCTGTCGTAGAGTCTGGCCATGCAAGCCGAGCTTCCCGCCGACGTCGTCGTCCGTCCGGTCCGTGATGTGGATGCCGAGGCCCTCGGCCGCGTGCACGCCACCTGCTGGCACGAGACCTATGACCATCTCGTCAGCCAGGCCACGCTCGAGAGCGTGTCGGCCAAGCGCATGGCCGAGCTCTGGACGCATTGGATGAGCCAGGGCCCGGACTACGTGCAGTACGCGGCGCTGGTCGGCGGCGAGATCGTGGGATTCGTCGGGGCCGGGCCGGCCCGCGACGACGACGCACCGAGAGACCGCGAGCTGTACTTCATCTACCTGCTCGATGCATGGCACGGGACGGGCATCGGCCAGAAGCTGTTCGACGCCGTCGCACCCGAGGGCGCGCCGATCTACCTGTGGGTCGCGGAAGACAACCCCCGCGCCCACCGCTTCTATGTGCGCAACGGGTTCGCCCTCGACGGGGCCAGCCAGGAAGAGCCGTTCCTCGGCGAGACGATCACCGAGGTGCGATTCGTGCGCTGAGCGGTTTCGTCTCGCTCCGCTCGCTCAACCACCGGGCGGGATGCCGGGCGTTGAGCGAGCGGCGCAGCCGCGAGACGAAACGCGCGCTCAGCGCCCGCTGCGCAGGATCACCTGACCCGCGCTGATCTCGGCCTCGACCACGCGCGGCGAAGCGTTCGACGTGTCGAGGCGGTTGTCGAGATCGCCCGCCGAAACGTCGGCGCGCACATCGTAGGTCTCGTCGGGAAGCGCCAGTTCGAGCGAGCCCGCGCTGACGGTCAGGCCGACATCCGTCGGAGCCGATCCCGTGAACCGGCCCATCAGCTGACCGGCCGACACCGCGATCTGCGCCTGGCTCACCCCGTCGAGGTCGAGCTGCGCGCGCCCGGCGCTCACGTCCGCCGTGACGTCCCGCGCGGCACCCGAGACCGTGAGGTCGCCGGCGCCCATCTCGACGGCGAGCTGGCCGAAGCGGCCCGAGGCCTCCAGGTCGCCGGCGGCGAGCGCCAGCGTGGCGTCGAGCTCAGTTCGCTCGAGCTCGGCGGGCAGCGTGAGCGTGGCCCGGCCGTTGCCCCCGAACCACCATCCGCCGAAGAGCGAGTTCGGCGACTCGAGCACCAGGGTGTCTCCCTCCCGGTCGAGACGCCACCGGTCCGCGCCCGAACCGCTCGTCACGTCGAGGGCCGCCTCGTCGACCTGGGCGTAGACGATCCGCAGCGAGCCGCCCGAGATGTTCACATCGAGTGCGTCGAGACCCGCCGCATCCACCGTGCGGGTGTCGGTGCGCACGCTCGCCGCGGCGATCGCCGTGAAGGCGGCGCTCGCGATGGCGCCGAGCACGACGACGGCGCCGAGCGCGATCATGAGGATCGCGATGACGCGCGAGGCGGGCCGCGGTTTGCGCGGGGGCCCGGCGGGGGGCTCCGCCGGCGGTACGGGGGGCGGTGTGAGGGTGGTGCTCATCGGGATGCTCCTGTCTGTGGCGTGTGTCCGCCGTGTTCGATGTGGGCGAGGGCTGCAAGCACCCGCCGGTTGCCGGATTCCTGCTCGAGCTCGAGCTTCTGGAACACGGCGGTGATGTGCTTCTCGACGCTGCCGCCGCTGATGTGCAGGGCCTGGGCGATCGCCTGGTTCGAGCGTCCCTCGGCCACGAGCGCCAGCACCGTCGACTCGCGATCGGTGAGCCGGCTCATCCGGTCGTCGAGCGCGCGGCGTCCGAGCAGCTGCGCGACGACCTCGGGGTCGAACACCGTCGCCCCGCCCGCGATCCGCCCCACCGTCTCGACGAACTCGCCCACGTCGGCGACCCGGTCCTTCAAGAGGTATCCGAGCGCGCCGCCGCGTCCGGCGAGCAGGTCGCTCGCGTATCGCTCCTCGACGTACTGCGACAGCACCAGCACCGCCAGATCGGGCCGTGCCGCGCGCAGTCGCAGTGCCGCACGGATGCCCTCATCGGTGTAGGTGGGGGGCAGGCGCACGTCGAGGATGCACAGGTCGGGCGACGTCTCGGCGACCGCCTCGTCGAGCCCATCGGCGTCGGGCAGCGCCGCGACGATCTCGTGGCCCGCGTCATCGAGCAGGCGCACGAGGCCCTCCCGGAGCAGCACCGAGTCCTCGCAGATCAGGATGCGCATGGCACGCTCACCTCCACCGTGGTCGGGCCGCCCGTCGGGCTCACGACGTCGAACGTGCCGCCGGCTGCGAGCACCCGGTTGGCGATGCCGTCCAGTCCGCCGCCGGGAACGACGTGTGCACCGCCGATGCCGTTGTCCTCCACGCGTGCCCACAGGATGCCGCCCTCGCGTTCACGCACCAGCACACGGCATTCGCTCGCCCGGGAGTGCTTGGCCGCATTGGTCAGGGCCTCGGCGATCGAGAAGTAGGCCGCCGCCTCGGCCGTGCGGCTGCACCGCGCCGTCAGTCGCACATCGAGCACGACCGGCACGTGCGACCGGGCCGCGAGCGCCGACAGCGCGGCATCCAGTCCCCGGTCATCGAGCACCGAGGCGTGGATGCCGCGGGCCAGCTGTCGCAGCTCGGTGATCGCCGCCTTCGTCGACGTGTGCGCCTCGGCGATGAGCTCTTTGGCGGCACCGGGATCGTCGTCGACCTTCTGCTGGGCCAGCCCCAGCGTCATTCCCACCGAGACCAGCCGGGGCTGGACGCCGTCGTGCAGGTCGCGTTCGATCCGGGTGCGCTCCACCTCGGCGGCGCGCACCGCCCCGGCACGCTGCACGTTCGACGTGCGGGCCTCGGCCGCCAGCTGGGCCTCGCGCGAGGGGACGAGGATCGCGCGGACGAGCACGCCGTGCAGCAGCCCCAGACCCACGATGGCGGCGAGGGCCACGAGCGCGGCGAGCGCGCCCGTGGGCACCGCCCAGACGGAGAGGATCTCGATTCCGGTGCCGCCCAGGCGCACCTGAGCGGCGGGCGTGAACAGCGGCGAGAAGGCGAGCACGATGCCCGATGCGACGAGACTCACCAGCGGCAGCACGATGAGGCCCAGCACGGTGGCGATCGCCGCACTGGCGACGGCGCGCCACATGGCGGGGTCGATCGACTGCAGCCAGAGGGTGTGCAGGAATCCACCGAAGCCACTCTTGGGACTGCGGCGGGGCACCCGAGGAGCGAGCCCGAACGCGTAGAGCCCGTCGACGCGCGCCGTCTCGAGCCACGCGAGCGCGTAGAGGGCGTAGACGAAGCCGATGAGCAGCAGCAGGCCGATGCCGAGCACCGGAACGAGGCTGAGGCCCACGCTCAGGAGCGTGATGAGGATGGTGAAGGCCACGGGGCCGACGATGCCGAGTGCCGCGAGTTGCGCGATCGCGCCCGCGACGCGCCACGGACGCGCCGTTGCGGCGCGGGGCGGGGAGGGAACAGGAGTGGTCATGGCTCAAAGGTAGAGCGCGGCAGGCTGCGGGCGCGCCCGAGTCAGCCGGAGTGATCGGGTGGGGTTTTCCCCCGTATCAGCGGCGGCGCTTCACGGTTCCGAACAGGGCCGCGATCGGCGCGATCACCGCCGTACGCGCGGCGACCGTCACCCCGATGATGAGTGCGGTGGATGCGGTGAAGATCCAGAAGCCCGCCCAGTTCACCGCGTCGGTGCCGCCGTACATGTGGTTGAGGTTGCGTAGCGCGCCGGTGGCGAACACCAGCGCGACGTGCACGATGGTGAACGCCACGAAGTAGAGCATGACCGGATAGTGCAGCGCGCGCGCCCACACGGCGGGGTAGGCGCGATCGAGCCGTGGAGCGTTGCTCGGCCAGAAACCCGACAAGCGCACCCCGGTGATCACCGCCGCCGGCGCCGCGACGAACACCGTCGTGAAGTAGGCGAGCTGCTGCAGCGCGTTGTAGTTGACCCAGCTGCGTTCGGTCGGCCACTCCAGCGAGACGTACTGCAGCAGGGCCGAGAGCGCATTCGGGAACACCTCCCAGCTCGTCGGCACGATGCGCAGCCAGTGACCCGTGGCGAACAGCAGCACCACGAAGATCACCCCGTTGGCCAGCCAGAGCACATCAACGGCCTGATGCAGCCACAGGTTCAGGCTGATGCGGCGCTTGCGATCGCGCCGGGGCGACCAGAACGCCGCGGGCCGCTTCTCCCTGCGCACCTGCATGCCGGTACGCACGATCAGCACCAGCAGGAAGACGTTGAAGAAGTGCTGCCACTGCAGCCACGTGGGAAAGCCGGGCGGCGTGCCGGCCGGCAGCGCGTAGGCGCCGGGGTAGGCGACGAGGAACGCGCGCACGTCGTCCAGGCTGATCAGCCAGCGCGCCGCCGCGACGGTCATGCCGGCCGCGTACAGCAGCGCGGCGCCGCCCAGCAGAGCGATCAGCATCCGCCGGCCGAAACGAGTGCGACGGTGCGGGGAGCGCGGGTCCACAGGCGGGCGCGAGGCGCCCGGAACCGTGCTGCTCATACGTGCGTCACCCCTCCGCCCCCACGATTCTAGGGCGCGGGGGCGCGCCCCCCGTGCCCGTCAGAGCCGCTCGATGAGCGTCGCGTTCGCGAGCCCGCCACCCTCGCACATCGTCTGCAGGCCGAAACGCCCGCCGTCGCGCTCGAGGCGGGCGAGCAGCGTGCCGAGCAGCCGGGTGCCCGACGAGCCCAGCGCATGACCGAGGGCGATGGCCCCGCCCCACGCGTTCATCCGCGCCGCGTCGGCCCCCAGCTCGGCGGCCCACGCCAGCGGCACGGGCGCGAAGGCCTCGTTGACCTCGTAGGCGTCGACGTCGTCGATTGAGAGTCCCGCGTGGTCCAGGATGCGGCGGGTCGCCGGAATGGGCCCGGTCAGCATCATCAGGGGGTCGTCGCCGACGACCGCGAATGCGTGGAACCTCGCCCGCGGGCGCAGCCCGAGCCTGGCCGCGACGTCCTCACCCATGATCAGCGCGGCGGAGGCCCCGTCGGTCAGCGGCGACGACGATCCGGCCGTCACGCGCCAGTCAAGCTCGGGGAAGCGGCGGGCCGTCGCCTCGGTGCGGAATGCCGGGGGGAGCGCCGCGAGCGCAGCCACGCTCGTGCCCGGACGGATCGTCTCGTCGGCGTCGACGGTCTCGGCGCCGGTGAGCGGCACCGGGACGATCTGGTCGGCGAAGGCGCCGGCCGCGGCGGCATCCGCGGCTCGGGCGTGGGATGCCGCCGCGTAGGCGTCGAGCTCCGGGCGCTCCAGTCCCCACCGGGCGGCGATCAGCTCGGCCGATACACCTTGGTTCACGAGCCCCTCGGGATAGCGGGCGCGAAGGCCCGGTGAGACGGGCGAGGCATCGGCGGTGGAGGATCCGAGCGGAACCCGGCTCATCGACTCGACCCCGCCCGCGATGACGACGTCGTAGGCGCGGGCCATCACCCCCTGTGCGGCGAAGTGCACCGCCTGCTGGCTCGAGCCGCACTGGCGGTCCACGCTCGTGCCCGGCACGGTCTCGTCGAAGCCGGCGGCCAGGACGGCCTGGCGCGCGACGTTCATCCCCTGTTCGCCCACCTGGCTCACGCAGCCGAGGATCACGTCGTCGACCCGGTGCGAGTCGAGGTCGCTGCGCTCGAGCAGTGCGCGCAGCGTCAGCGCGGCCAGGTCCACCGGATGCACACCACTGAGCGCCCCGCCCGGCTTGCCGCGACCCGAGGGCGTGCGGACGACGTCGACGATGACCGCTGATCGCATGCCTCGATTGTCGCAGGCGCCGACCGGCGGAGGGCTGCCCTGCTAGCCTGCGGCGGTGACCAGGATCCGCTCCGCCTCAGCCGCCGTCGCCACCCTCACCGCCCTCACGATCGCCATCGCCGGCTGCACCGCCGCGCCCGCACCCGACGAACCCGATGGGCCGGACGCCCCGACCTATCAGGCTCGCGAGACCGGGGAGCTGCAGGAGGTCGTCGAGACGATGGCGCTCGAGATGGGCGTGCCGGGGGCGGTCATGCTGCTGCGCACACCCGACGGCGAGCAGACCGTGACGTACGGCGTGACAGAACTGGGCGGCGACGTCCCCGTCACGACCGATCAGCACATCCGGATCGGCTCGAACACGAAGACGATGACAGGCACCGTCATCCTGCAGCTCGCCCAGGAGGGCGCGCTCTCGCTCGATGATGCCGTCTCCACGTATCGGCCCGAGGTGCCCGGCGGCGACGACATCGCGATCGCCCAGCTGCTGAACATGCGCAGCGGCCTGTTCAACTACACCGAGACCTACGAGCTCAATGCCGCGCTCGACGCCGAACCCGGGAAGGCGTGGGACCCGGAGGATCTCGTCGCGATGGGGCTGGCATTGCCGCCCTACTTCGCGCCGGGCGAGGGCTACCACTACTCGAACACCAACACCGTGCTGCTGGGCCTGATCGCCGAGCAGATCGAGGGCGCGCCGCTCGAGCAGATCCTGGCCGAGCGTCTGTTCGAACCGTTCGGTCTCGACCAGACGCTGTTGCCCGCCCGCGACGTGAACACGCTTCCGGAGCCCTTCTCGCGCGGCTACATGTACACCGACAACGTGATGACGATGTCGGTCGCGGCCCTGCCCGCCGACCTGCAGGCGGCGGCCCAGGAGGGCTCGCTGCTGCCGAACGACCAGACGCTCGTGAATCCCTCGTGGGGATGGGCGGCGGGGGCCGGCATCTCGACGGCCGAGGACCTGGCCGACTGGGCCGAGGTGCTCGGCACCGGTGCGGCGCTCGACGCCGAGACGCACCAGGCCCGCCTCGACAGCCTCGAGCCGACGAGCGACGCGGCCGATGCTCCCCGCTACGGCTACGCCCTGGCCCAGCTGGGCCCCTTCCTCGGGCACACGGGCGAGCTGCCGGGATACAACGCCTTCATGGGACACGAACCCGATGCCGGCGTCACACTCGTCGTCTGGGCGAACCTCGCGCCGACGGCGGCGGGGCAGGACCCCGCGACGACGATGGCGCGGGCGCTGATCGGGGAGCTCTACCCGGCCGACTGATCCGCGCCCGGCACGGCGCGCTCGTCTGGGCCGTCGTAGAGCGAGAGCGGGCGAATGAGCGCATTGGATGCCGCCTGCTCCCTGATGTGCGCCGTCCAGCCCGTCACACGCGACGCGACGAACAGCGGGGTGAACATCTCGGTGTCGAAGCCCATCAGCCGGTATGCCGGTCCCGACGGGTAGTCGAGATTCGGATAGATGCCCTTGCGCGCAACGAAATCCGCCTCCAGCGCGTCGTAGAGCGCGGCGAGCTCCTGCGCGCCGTAGTGCTCCACGAGCGTGTCGAGCGCCGCCTTCATGGTCGGCACGCGGGAGTCGCCGTGTTTGTACACGCGGTGGCCGAAGCCCATGATCTTGCGCTTGCCCGCGAGCGCGTCATCCAGCCACGCCTCGACCGCGTCTGCCTCGCCGATCTCGTCGAGGATCTGCATCACGGCCTCGTTGGCTCCGCCGTGCAGCGGCCCCTTGAGCGCCCCGATCGCCCCGACGACGGCCGAGTGCAGATCGGCCTGCGTCGATGTGATCACCCGTGCGGTGAAGGTGGAGGCGTTGAACGAATGCTCGGCGTACAGGATCATCGATACGCCGAAAGCCGCAGCGACGACCTCGTGCGGCTCGTCGCCGAACGTCATCCAGAGAAAGTTGTGCGCATAGTCCAGGTCGTCGCGAGGGGCGACGGCATCCTGCCCGCGCCGCCGGCGCTGGTCATAGGCGACGATGGCCGGCAGCTTGGCGAACAGCCGCACGCTCTTGCGCAGATCGGCCTCGGCTGACGAATCGGACGCCTCGGGGTCGTTGGCCCCGATCACCGAGACTGCGGTGCGCACGGCATCCATCGGGTGGGCAGTGAGCGGCGTCAGATCGAGCGCGGCTCTCACGTTGTCGTCGAGGTCGCGGTGCGAACGCTCCTCGTCGCGCAGCTGTTCGAGCTGGGCGTCCGTCGGCAGCTCTCCGTGCCAGAGCAGATACGCGACGGCCTCGAACGGCTGGGTCGCGGCCAGCTGCTGCACGGGATAGCCGCGGTAGAGCAGGCTGTTCGTGTCGGGGTTGACCTTGCTGATCGCCGTCGTGTCGACGACGACCCCCGCGAGGCCCTTCTTGATCTCGGTCGTCTCGGTCATTCGCTCTCCTCCGATCGGTGGCCCCGTCCCGCGTCCATGTCCCACCTTTGCAGGCATAGGCGTCCGTGTGGGCTGAAAAGGTGGGACATGAGTGGGGTGGATGCCGCGTCGGCGGTCACGAACGGCGGTCAGGGCCGGCGGACGTCGAACGTGAAGACGTTCGTGTCGAAGCGGCTGTACCCCTCGTAGTCGACCAGGTCGTACAGGTCGGCGCGGTGCTGCATCTGGTCGAGCCTGCCCGTGAGGTGCCCGGCGCTCAGGAGGTCCTCGAGCCCTCGCTCCGCGGCGCCCATCGCCAGGCGCAGCAGCGAGACGGGCCAGATCACGATGTTCACCCCGACGTCGCGCAGCTGCTCGACCGAGAACAGCTCGCTCTTGCCGAACTCGGTCATGTTGGCCAGGATCGGCACGTCCAGTGCCGCCCGCACCGCCTCGAACTCCGAGAGGTCGCGCATCGCCTCGGGGAAGATCGCATCGGCACCCGCATCCACCAGCGCCTTCGCGCGGTCGATCGCGGCGTCGAGTCCCGCCCGCCCCTCGTGCATCGCACGGATGTCGGTGCGCGCCATGATCAGGAAGTCCGGGTCGCGCCGCGCGTCGACGGCGGCGCGGATGCGTTTGACCGCCGTCTGCTCGTCGACCACCGCCTTGCCGTCGAGATGCCCGCAGCGCTTGGGGTTGACCTGGTCCTCGATGTGGGCGCCCGACACGCCCGCATCCTCGAGCTGTTGGATCGTGCGCGCGACGTTCATGGGCTCGCCGAACCCCGTATCGGCGTCGATCAGCGTCGGCAGGTCGGTCATCGCGGCGATCTGGCCGCCTCGGGCGGCCACCTCGGTCGACGTCGTCAGACCGATGTCGGGAAGGCCCAGCTCGGCCGAGAGCACGGCCCCCGAGATGTACACGCCCTCGAAACCCTTGCGCTCGATCAGCCGAGCGCTCAGCGGGTTGAAGGCGCCGGGCAGCCGCATCAGCTCCCCCGACGCGAGCCGCTCTCGAAACAGACGGCGCTTGCCGGATGCCGGGGTGCTTGCGTACAGCATCAGAACAATCCCTTCGGGGCCGGAGCGGCGGCCAGCACGCCCGGCTTCGCCACGATCGTCAGCTGCGCCACCTCGTCGGCCGTCAGCTCCGGCAGCCGCTCGACGAGCGCGAGGAAGCGCTCGATCTCGGCGGGTTCGAGCACCGGCTCGGCAAGAAGCCGGAGCTTGCGCACGTAATCGGCGCGGGCGAACGGTCGCGCACCGAGCGGATGCGCGTCGGCGACCGCGATCGTCCGCTCGATCACGGTGCCATCGGCCAGGGCGATCACGGCGCGACCCCCGAACGCCTTCTCGTCCGGATCCTCGGAGTGATACCGCCTTGTCCACTCCTCGTCCTCGGCGGTCGTGACCTTGCGCCAGAGCTCGACCGTGTCGGACCGTCCCGCCCGCTCGGGCAGATACGAGTCGACGTGGTGCCAGCCGCCGTCCTGCAGTGCGACGGCGAAGATGTAGGGGATCGAGTGGTCGAGCGTCTCGCGCGACGCCGACGGGTCGTACTTCTGCGGGTCGTTCGCGCCCGAGCCGATCACGTGGTGCGTGTGGTGCGAGGTGTGCAGCACGATCGAGGCGATGTTCGCCGGGTCGGTCAGCTGGGGGTGCTCGCCGTGCAGGGTGCGGGCGAGGTCGATCCACGCCTGCGCCTGATACTCGGCGGAGTGCTCCTTGGTGTACGAGTCGAGGATGGCCCGCTTCGGCTCACCCTCCCCCGGCAGCGGCACGTCGTAGCGGGCGTCGGGGCCGCCCAGCATCCAGGCGATCACGCCGTCCTCGCCCTCGTAGATGGGCGAGGGAGACGTCTGGCCCCGCATGGCGCGGTCGACGGCCTCGACGGCCATCTTGCCCGCGAAAGCGGGGGCGTGCGCCTTCCACGTCGAGATCTCACCCTTGCGGGACTGTCGCGTCGCCGTGGTCGTGTGCAGCGCCTGGCCGACCGCCTGGTAGACCGTCTCGGTGTCGAGTCCGAGCAGCGTGCCGATGCCCGCGGCCGCCGAGGGACCCAGGTGCGCGACGTGGTCGATCTTGTGCCGATGCAGGCAGATCGCCCGCACGAGGTCCATCTGGATCTCGTACCCCGTCGCCAGAGCTCGCACGAGGGCGGCGCCGTCGGCGCCGGTGTGCTGCGCGACCGCGACGATCGGGGGGATGTTGTCACCGGGGTGCGAGTACTCCGCGGCCAGGAACGTGTCGTGGTAGTCGAGCTCTCGCACGGCCACCCCGTTGGCCCAGGCGGCCCACTCCGGGCTCGTACGCCGCCCCGGATCGACGCCGAAGACCGTGGCGCCTCGACCGCCGATCGAGACGGGGTGATCGAGCGCCTGCGCGCGCGCCGCGCTGACCGGCTCACGAGAGAGGGATGCCGCGGCCACGGCCGCATTGTCGATGACCCGGTTGATGATCATCTCGGTCACGTCGGGCTGCACGGCGACCTGGTCGACGGCGACCTCGGCGATGCGCCACGCGAGTTGCCCTTCGCGAGCGAGCTTCTCGTCGCTGCGGTGCACCCGCAGATGGTGGATGGCGGTCATGGGTTTCCTCTCGGAGGGGACTCGGGGGCGCTTGCGGGAGCGCTTGGGACGGCACTGTCGAGGGCACTGTCGAGGGCACTCTCGAGGGCACTGTGAAGAGCGTTGTGCAGGTGCACATGCGTGGCGTGGGTGGCGAGCTCGCCGTCGCGGGCGGCGAGAGCGACGGCGATCAGCCGGTGCTCCCCGACCGAGGCCGCCAATCGCTCCGGCTTGTCGCGGGCGAGTCGGCGCACCCGCACGAGGTGGGTGCGCACGGTGGCCAGGGCCTGTGCGAGATGGTCGTTGTCGACGGCGGCGTCGATCGCGGCGTCGAGGCGCGCGATCAGGTCGTAGTAGTCGTCCGAGGCGTCGGTCGCCGCCTCGGGGCCGCGCCGACCGATCGCGGTGAACTCCTCGGCAAGCCGCGTGAACACGGCCGTGTCGCCTCGCACCGCCGCGAGTCGTACGGCACCGGCCTCGAGCATCGCACGAACCTCGAAGAGCTGACGGATGTCGTCGGCGTCGATGTCGGCGACGACGGTGACCCGCGGGGACTGCTGCACGGCGAGCCCCACCGCTGCGAGACGGCCGAGCGCCTCGCGCAGGGGAGTTCGGCTCACGCCGAGCCGCGCGGCCTGCTCGACCTCGCCGAGCACGGCGCCCGGCGGCAGGACGCCGCGCTGGATCTCATCGAGGAGCGTGGCGTAGGCCCGTTCGCTCTGCCGCATCCGCATCCCCTCCCCGCTCTATGTATACATTAGGGCAGAAAGGGCGCAGCATCCACCCCCACGAACCAAAGAGCGCATACAGAAGAAGCTCGACAGATCAGCGCCGACGCAGCGCGCTGCGCAGGGTGCGCAGAAGCAGAAGCAGACCCCCCAGCCCGGTCACGCTGCCGAGGAACCCGAAGGCCGGCGCGTCGCCCGTGAGCATGGGACCGCCGTCGTCGACGGCCAGGAGGATCCCGGCGATGACGAGGGTGACGCCCATGATCGTGGTGGTGATCCGGCCGGCCAGCCCCTCGACCCACGAGCGCTCCTCGTCGCCCTCGAACGCCCGCAGTCGCACCGAGAGCGTGCCCTCGTCGAGGGAGCGCGTCAGGGACTCGAGGCGGCGCGGCATCCGGCGCGTCTGCTCGGCGAGAAGAGCCGCCCAGGTCTGCGCGGTGAGGGCCGCCCCGCGGGGCGAGAGCAGCGACAGCGCCAGACGCGGGGCGATCTCGAGGGCACGCGAGATCATGTCGTAGTCGGGCACGAGCCGCCGCAGCGTCCCCTCGAGCGAGGCGAGCGTGCGGAAGACGAGCAGGAGCGAGGGCGGCAGTGCCATCCGGTTCCGGCGCAGCACGTCGAGCAGCAGACGGAAGACGTTCTGGTCGAGGTGCGCGTTGTGGATCCGCGTCAGGATCACCCCGATGTCACGCTGCAGCAGGGTGATGTCCCCGTCGCCTGCGGGCGGGCCGCACATGAGCAGGGCCACGTCGGTCACGGCGATGTCGTCCTCGTTCGCCATCGCGATCAGCATCGGCAGCAGCAGTCGGCGCATGCTCGCCTCGAGCACCCCCACTGAGCCGAAGTCGATCAGCGTGACGGCGCCGTCCTCGCCGAGGATCACGTTGCCCGGATGCAGATCGGCATGGAACACCCCGCGCACGGCGATCTGATCGATCACGGCGTCGACGAGGGCGTCGGCGACGGCCCTCGCCTGCTCGGGCGCCAGCGAGTCCGCTGCCAGCCGCCCGAACGGAGTTCCGATCACCCGCTCCTGCACGAGCATCTGCGGCGTCGAGTACTGCTCGAAGACGCGCGGCACCCGCAGCACCTGTGTCGGGGATGCCGCTACCGTGGCCCGGAGCATCTCGGTGTTCACCGCCTCGATGCGGTAGTCCAGCTCGTCGCGCAGGGATCGCGAGAACTCCTCGACGAGCGCGCGCATGCCGTAGTCCTTCGCCCAGTCGGTGCGCCGCTCCGCATCCGCCGCGAGCCGCGCGAGGATGTCCAGGTCCGTCGTCACCTGTGCCCGTGCGCGAGGACGCTGGATCTTCACGACGACGTCTTCGCCGCTGACGAGCCGGGCGGCGTGCACCTGTGCGACGGAGGCCGCCGCGAGCGGCGTCCTGTCGATCTCAGCGAACACCTCGTCGACGGGCCGGCCGAGCTGGCGCGTGATCGCCGCCTCGGCCTCGGGCCAGGGAATCGGCGTCGAGTCCATCTGCAGGGTGGAGAACGCCTCGATCAGGGCGGGAGGAAGCACGTCCTGCCGGGACGAGAGCACCTGACCGAGCTTGACGAAGGTGACGCCCGCCTCGTTCATCGCCGCAACGAGCGCGGACGGGAGCTCGTCGTCGTCGCCGCGCCGCCGACTCTCGTAGAAGCCGAGCCCGTGCCGCGAGCCGATCGCGATGATCTGCGCGTAGCGCCGCGCGCGGTCCCGTCGGCGGATCGCCTCGCGCACCACCCGCAGCGGATTGCGCATCCGGTGCGAGGGCCAGAGGAACTCCAGCGTCAGCACCACGATGACGACCGCGGCGAACATCCACCCCAGGGTCAGGGCGAAGAAGGCGAGCGCGATCCCGCCCGAGACCGCGACCCGGCCGTCCACCATCACATCCGCCGCCGTCAACGACCACGTCGCGACGGGAATCGCCACCAGAAAGACGACGACGGACGTGATCGTCGCCCGAAGCCAGCCGACGTAGACATCGAGCAGACGGCGAATGACCCACGCCGCGACGAGCGCGAAGACGATCGCGGCGATGACGACGAGGAGCCAGCGGGGCATGGGGCGATTCTGTCAGTTCACCCCGCCGGCGCGCCCGCCCCGCGCGGGTGTCGGCGGTCCGCGCTCCGCCCGCGATCAGACGAGTCGGCGCTTGGGGGAGGTCTCGTAGGTGGCGGCGGAATCGTCCTGCACGACCCCGGACAGGGCCGTGTCGATCGCGGCGAGGGTATCGGCATCCAGGGTCACGCCCGAGGCCTTCACCGTGTCGGCGAGCTGCTCCGGACGGGACGCGCCCACGAGGGCGGCGGCAACGTTGGGGTTCTGCAGCACCCACGCGATAGCCAGCTGCGGCATGCTCAGACCGGCCTGCTGCGCGATCGGCGTGAGCTTCTGCACCGCCTCGAGCACCTCGTCGCGCATGAATCCCTTGATGAAGGCGGCGCCGCTCTTCTCATCGGTCGCGCGGGAGCCTGCCGGCAGGGGCTGACCGGGAAGGTACTTGCCCGAGAGCACACCCTGCGCCATCGGCGACCACACGATCTGCGAGATGCCGAGCGCCTCGGACGTGGGCACGACCCGCCCCTCGATCACGCGCCAGAGCATCGAATACTGCGGCTGGTTCGAGATGAGCTGGATGCCGAGGTCCTTCGCCAGGGCGTGCCCCTCGCGCAGCTGCTCCGCCGTCCACTCCGAGACGCCGATGTAGAGCACCTTGCCCTGCCGCACCAGATCGGCGAAGGCCTGAAAGGTCTCCTCGAGGGGCGTCTCGTAGTCGAAGCGGTGCGCCTGGTACAGGTCGACGTAGTCCGTGCCGAGCCGTGTCAGCGAGCCGTTGATCGACTCCATGATGTGCTTGCGCGACAGGCCCGTGTCGTTCGGCCCCTGCGGGCCGGTCGGAAAGTACACCTTCGTGAAGATCTCGAGCGACTCGCGGCGCTGGCCCTTGAGTGCGTCACCCAGCACCGTCTCGGCGGCGGTGTTCGCGTAGGTGTCGGCGGTGTCGAAGGTCGTGATCCCGGCGTCCAGGGCGGCATGCACGGTCGCGATCGCCGCCTCGTTCTCGACCTGTGACGCGTGCGTCACCCAGTTGCCGTACGTGATCTCCGAGACCTTGAGACCGCTGTTGCCGAGGTAGCGATAGTTGACCATGCCCCTACGCTATCCGCCGACGCAGCAGCCGAAGGCCGGGCGTCGAGCGAGCGGAGCCGGGCGTCGAGCGAGCGAACCGAGACGAAACGCCCTCCTCACTCCGAGGTCGCGACCAGCTGACCGCACGCTCCGTCGATCTCCTTGCCGCGCGTGTCGCGCAGTGTGGTGGGGATGCCGGCGGCGTTGAGCCGGCGCACGAACTCGTTCTGCACGGGCCGTTCCGAGGCCGTCCAGACCGACTCGGGGGTGGGATTCAGCGGGATCGGGTTGACGTGCACCCATCCGCGCCCGCGCGCGTTGAGCTTCTCGGCGAGCAGGTCGGCGCGCCACGGGTGATCGTTCATGTCCTTGATCAGCGCGTACTCGATCGAGACGCGCCGCCCGGTCTTCTCGAAGTAGGCGCGCGCGGCATCCAGAGCCTCATCGACCTTCCAGCGGGAGTTCACGGGGATCAGCTCATCGCGCAGCTGGTCGTCGGGGGCGTGCAGCGACAGCGCGAACGTGAGGGGGATGCCCTCATCGGCGAGCTTTCCGATCGCGGGCACGAGCCCGACCGTCGAGACCGTGATGCCGCGGGCGCTCATCCCGAGCCCCTCCGGCTGCGCGGCGATCATCACGCGGACCGCCTGCATCACGCGGGCGTAGTTGGCGAGCGGCTCCCCCATGCCCATGAAGACGATGTTCGAGACCCGCTCGAGCCCACTCCCGGCGGTTGAGCGAGCGGAGCGGGTCGAACGCCCGCCGAGCTCCCCCGCGGCGATCACGGCGTTGGCGCGGACGATCTGATCGATGATCTCGGCGGCCGACATGTTGCGGGTCAGGCCGGCCTGTCCGGTCGCGCAGAACGGGCAGTTCATGCCGCAGCCGGCCTGGCTCGACACACACAGCGTGATGCGGCCCGGGTACCGCATCAGCACGGACTCGACGAGGGCGCCGTCGTGCAGCCTCCACAGGAACTTGATCGTGTCGCCGTCGTCGGTCTGCAGGCGCCGCACCTCGGTCAACAGCGGCGGCAGCAGGCCCGCGACCAGCTCGTCGCGCTGTGCGGCGGGCAGGTCGGTCATCCGCGCCGGGTCCGATGTGAAGTGGGTGAAGTAGTGCGCCGCGACCTGCTTCGCACGAAAGCCCGGCAACCCCAGCTCGGTCGCCTTCTCGACGCGCTGCGCGGGGGTCAGATCGGCCAGGTGCACCGGCGGCTTGCCGCGCTTGGGCGAGGCGAACTGCAGCAGGGGCCGACCCTCGGCATCCTTCTTCTGCGACCAGCCCTCGGTCTGCGGGCGCACCTGACGGGGCTTCGTCGTGCGCACGGGAGGGGAATCGGTCATGGACACCAGGGTAGCCGCGTCACGCTCCCGATCGCCTGTGCGGGATGCGCCGACGGCGGCGCCGACAATCCAGTCTCCGCGGGGACCCGCCCCGCGACGGCCGCGTATTCTCGCGGGCCCCGGCCAGTGGCCACCGCCGCGAGACTGAATTGTCGACGCGGCCGGCCCGGACACCCGGCGGCGAGGACTCTCCGGCGGTGGACTCAGTCGAGGAAGATGTCGGGATACAGGGCCTCGTCCGGGGTTCCCGGCACGGCGGCGTAGCGGGCGAAGTCCGTCACCCCCGCCTCCGTCAGCACATCCTCGACGATGAGCGACCGTCCCGTGCTTGACCGGGCGGGCCGGGTGACCACCTCGTATGCCGCGTCGGCGTAGATCTCGGGGGTGCGGCTCGCCGCCATGACCCGATCGCCGCCCAGCAGATTCTGCACCGCGGCGGTCGCGATCGTCGTCCGCGGCCACAGCGTGTGGGCCGCGATGCCGGCGTCGGCCAGTTCGGCGGCGAGGCCCAGCGTCGCCATCGTCATGCCGTATTTGGCGAGGGTGTAGCCCGTGTGGGCGCCGAGCCAGCGGGGTGTGATGTTCAGCGGCGGCGAGAGCGAGAGGATGTGAGGGTTCTCGCTCTCGCGCAGGATCGGCACGGCGGTGCGGCTGAGCATGAACGTGCCACGCACGTTGACGTCCTGCATCAGGTCGTATTTCTTCGCCGTCAGCTCCTGCGAGCCCGAGAGGTCGACGACGCTGGCGTTGTTGACGACGATGTCGATGCCGCCGAACTCGCCCTGGGTCTTCAGCACCGCCTCGGTGATGGCATCGTCGTCGCGCACGTCGCCCACGATCGGCAGCGCGCGTCCGCCGGCCGCCTCGATCTGCTCCGCCGCCGTGTGCACCGTCCCCTCCAGGCGCGGATGCGGGGAGTCGGTCTTGGCGAGCAGGGCGATGTTCGCGCCGTCGCGGGCCGCGCGCAGCGCGATCGCGAGGCCGATGCCGCGACTGCCGCCCGACATCAGGATCGTGCGGCCGGCGAGGGAGCGGGTGGCGGCCGGGGAATCAGCCGGGGCGGAGCCGTCGTGCGTCATGGGGCGTCCTTTCGTGCGGATGAGCGGACGAACGCGGCGATGCGCGCCCTGGCGTCGGGGGTGTCGAACGCGGCGCCGATCGTGCGGGCCTCCTCGTCGAGCTGCTGCGCCAGTGTGCGTTCGCGCTCGCTGCGCACGAGGCGCTTCGCCTCGCCGTACGCGTCGGTGGCCCCCTCGAGCCACCCGCGGGCGACGGCCTCGGCGCGGCTCGCCACCTCGCCCGGGTCGACGACCTCGGCCACGAGTCCCCACTCGCGCGCCTCTTCGGCGGTGAGCAGGCGATCGCCCAGCAGCAGCTGGAGCGCGCGGCGCTCGCCGACGGCGCGGGCCAGCTGCGCCGAGACCGACAGATCGGGCGTCAGACCCACGTTCGCGTATCGGCTGCCCAGGCGGGAGTCCACGCCGACGATCGCGTAGTCCGACGCGAGGAGGATTCCGAGACCGCCGCCGACGGTCGTGCCGTGCGCGGCTGCCACCACGGGCACGCGCGAGCGCAGCAGCGCCCGGATCCCGGCATGGATGTGGCGGGCCAGGCCAGCGACCTCGCGCCCGGAGCGCACCGTCTCCGACATCGCCACGACGTCTCCCCCCGCGCAGAACGCGGGCCCGGTGCCCTCGATGAGGATCGCCCCGACATCCTCGCTGTGGGAGGCATCGACGCACACGAGCTCCCAGGCGTGCGCCATGGCCTCGTCGAACGCGTTCAGCCGCTCGGGACGATTGAGGGTGATCCGGGCGAGCCCGTCGTGGATGTTCAGCAGGATCGGGTCGCTCATGACAGCTCCTCGCGGCCAGTGGTCGAATGGCGAGTCGCCGGCCTCATCGCGGCGCCATCCGGATCGCTCCGTCGAGTCGGATGGTCTCGCCGTTGAGGTAGGTGTTCGCGACGATGTGCGCGATGAGCGCCGCGTACTCATCGGCGCGCCCGGGCCGCGAGGGGTGCGGCACCTGGTCGCCGAGCGAACGCTGCGCGGCCTCCGGCAGCCCCGCGAGCATCGGGGTCTGCATGATGCCCGGCGCGATCGTCATGACCCGGATGCCGTGGCGCGCCAGCTCGCGGGCGAGCGGCAGGGTCATCGCATGCACTCCCCCCTTGCTTGCCGCATAGGCGGGCTGGCCGACCTGGCCGTCGAACGCCGCGACGCTTGCGGTGTTCACGATGACGCCCCGGTCGCCGGAGGCTGAAGGCTCGTTGGCCGCCATCGCGGCGGCGGCGTGCGCGGTGACGGTGTAGCTGCCGAGCAGGTTGACGCGCACGACCCGTTCGAAGTCCTCGATCGGCGTCGGCGAACCGTCGCGGTCGAGCAGCTTCGCGGGCGGGGCGATGCCGGCGCAGTTGACGGCGACCCGCAGCGGGGCCTGCGCGGCGGCCTGCGCCACGGCGGCGCGCACCTGCTCGTCGCTCGTGACATCGACCGGCACGAAGATCCCGCCGACCTCGGCCGCGACCTCGGCGCCGGACGACGAGGGCAGATCGAGCACGGTCACGACCGCCCCGTCGGCGGCCAGTCGTCGTGCCGTGGCGAGGCCGAGCCCGCTGGCCCCACCGGCCACCAGGGCGCCGGTCCTGTCGGCGTGCATGCGGTTCTCCCTCGAACGTGACTCGTCGGCGGCACACGCGGTGCGACGCACCGCAGCATCCCGACCCAGGGTACGCGCACGATGCCGCACCGTCCCGTCCTGCCCCATCCCGTCCTGCCCCGTCCCGTCCTGCCCGTCCCGTCCTGTCCCGTCCTGTCCCGTCCTGTCCCGCCCCGTCCTGCCCCGGGGAGGTGCCCGGGTCAGGAAGGACCGAGGATGAGGTTCCACGAGCCGGTCAGCAGCGCGGCCGTGACGGCGCAGGCCGAGATCGCCGCACCCGCGGCGAGCAGCCACCACTCGCCGGCGCCCCAGGGCGAGACCCGGGCCCAGGTGCGTGGTCCGGGCGCCCCGAACCCGCGCGCTTCCATCGCGGTGGCGAGCTTGGTGCCCCGCCGGATCGCCAGCACGAACAGCGCGAAGGCCATGCCGATGCCGCGCCGCAGCCGACCGGCGTCGGCGACGCCTCGCGCCCGGCGGGCCAGCGCCAGCGCCCGCCAGTCGTCGACGAGCAGGCCGAGCAGCCGCATGCCGGCCAGGGCCCCGAGCACGAACCGGGCCGGCAGCCGCACGCGCTGCGCGAGCCCGTCGGCCAGGTCCGTGGGGTCGACCGAGATGAACAGCACCACGCCGGGCAGAGCGATCGCGAGGATGCGGAACAGGGTCGCCAGCGCCAGGTCGAGCGACCCCTCGCTGACCCGCACGAACAGCCATTCCACGTAGACATCCCCGGATGCCGCGCCGTACAGCGCGATCGTGAGCGCCGTCAGGGGCGCGGCGATCCACACCGGTGCGGTGCGGAGCCAGAACTCCCGCCACCCGACGCCGGCGAGCACGAACAGCACGGTCTCGAGCACGAGGGCCGTCAGCGCCGAGACCACGTCGATCGTCAGCACGAGCGGGAAGGCGATCAGCAGCGCCGCCCCGAGCTTGGCCACCGGATTGACCGTGGCGACGGGACCCCGCCGCGCCCGGGGGCGGTCGAGCGCCTGGATGCTCACGAGGCACCGCCGGCGGGTGCAAGCGCGTAAGGCCGCGCGTGCAGGGCCGCGAGCACGTCCGCGTCGTGGGTGATCACGACGACGGCGGCACCGTCGTCGCGCACGTCGGCGATCAGCGCGACCATCTCTCGCCAGGTCACGGCATCCTGCCCGAACGTCGGTTCGTCCAGGACGAGCACGCGCGGTCGTGTGGCGAGCATCGCCCCCACCGTGAGCCGGCGTTTCTCACCGCCCGAGAGGGTGTACGGATTGGCATCGGCCACGTGGTCCAGACGCAGGCGGGCGAGCAGATCGTCCACGCGTGCCGTCACGGCCACCTCGTCGTGGCCGAGCGCCCGCGGGCCCACCTCGAGCTCGCGGCGCACCGTCGTAGCCAGCAGCTGGTGTTCGGGGTCCTGCAGCACGGTGCCGATGCGCGTCAGCAGCTGACGCGACGACCACCGCGTGGGCTGCCCCTTCGCGCCCGCGGCAAGAGCGGGCGAAGCGACGACCGCTCCGGCCTCGGGCCGCAGCAGCCCCGCGAGAGTGAGCCCCAGGGTCGATTTTCCCGCCCCGTTCGCGCCGGTGATCGCGAGAACCTCCCCCTCCCGCACCTCCAGATCGAGGGGGCCGGCGATCGGCCGACCGCGCGAGCGCGACACCTGAAGCCGGTCGGCGCGCACGAGGGCGCCGCCGGGCGATCGCACGGGCGGTGCGGGGTGCCGTGGCGGGAAATCCGGCACCCACACACCGCCCGCGGCCAGGGAGCGCCCGTGCTCGCCCAGCACCTGGGCGGGCGACCCGTCGGCGAGGACACCACCGCCCCCCAGGACGATGACGCGATCGACGAGCGGCAGCCACACATCGAGGCGATGCTCGACGACGACGAGCGTGGCCCCCGTCGTCTCAAGGACCTCGGCGACCGCGTCGCGCACCTCCGCCGTACCCGCCGGGTCGAGGTTCGCTGTCGGCTCGTCCAGCAGCAGCAGGCCGGGACGCATCGCCACTGCCGCGGCGAGCGCCAGGCGCTGCTTCTGCCCGCCCGACAGTGCGGATGTCGGGTGGGCGAGCGGCACGTCGAGCCCTACGGCGCGCACCGACTCGCGCACCCGCGAGGCGATCTCGTCCCGCGGCACGCCCAGGTTCTCGCACCCGAAGGCGACATCGTCACCCACGCGCGCCATGACGGCCTGGCTGTCGGGATCCTGCAGCACCATCCCCGCACGACCGCGCACGTCGCCCGGTTCACGACCGTCGATGGTCAGGATGCCGGTGGACTCGCCCTCGTCGTCGCCGCCGAGCACGCCGGCGAGGGCATGCAGCAGCGTCGATTTTCCGGAGCCGGAGGCACCCAGCAGCAGCACGCGCTCGCCGGGCTCGATGCGCAGCGTCGCCCCGGCGACGGCCCATGCCCGCCGGGAGGCGTAGCGCCACCCCCAGCCGGAGGCGACGACGCCCGCCGGCGTCGTGCGGGTGCCGCCGTCGGCGCGACGGATGCCGGGCATCTCAGACGCGACGACTGACCTCGCGCCCCGCGGCGAATCGGCCCAGGGCACCAGTGGCAGCGAGTCCCCGTGCGATCAGCCACGCTCCCAGTCCGGCGATGATCGCGCCCGAGACGGTGGTGGCGCAGATGTAGACGACGGTGAACAGGGCATCGGCGCCGGCGTACCAGAGGATGCGGTCGTTGATACCGGCGGCGAGTCCGGCTCCGGCACCGGCCAGGATCGCGACGGGGAGCCGCCAGATCGCGTAGGCGAACAGCAGGAAGACGAGCTCGGCCCCGAGTCCCTGCACGATGCCCGAGACGATCGTCAGCGGGCCCCACTGATTGCCCACGAGCGCCGAGATGACGGCCGCGAGCACTTCGGTGTAGAGCGCGGCGCCGGGCTTGCGGATGATCAGCGCGCCCAGCACGCCGGCGATCAGCCAGGGGCCGGTGAGCAGGCCCTGCAGGCCGGGGAGCAGGGGCGTGAGCAGCGCGCTCGGGCCCTCGTACCCGATGTTCCAGACCAGGAAGAGCGCCGCGCATGCGACGCCGATGACGCTGGCGACGACGATGTCGACGACGCGCCACCGCCAGGTGATGGCAGCGAAACCGCGACGCTCACGCGTGGGATTCGGGGTGTGGACAGACGTGTTCATTGAATCTCCTTCCTGCGCTGGCATGACCCAGATCAGGTTCGACGGTCGAAGCGTGGTTCGCTTCCTCTCAGCCCGGCATACCGGACTCCCGTGTGGACACGACGAGTATAGCGGCAGGGGACGGATAGGTTAGGCGTGTGACCTCGAGCGACCCCCCTCCCGAGCACGCACTGACCCGTCGCGCCCTGCGCGACGGGTCGTCCTCGCCCGGCACGGACACGGGAGCGGGCGTCGCGCTGGCCGAACGCAGCCCCGATGTCCTGGAGCGCGAGGACGGCTCCTCCTCCAGGGGCGGGCGCGCTCTCGCCTGGGTCTCGGAGGACTCCGTCGGCCGGCTGACCGAGACGCAGCCGCCGGAACCCGCGCGCCCGCTCGTCGAGCGGTGGCCCCGGCGCTCGCCGTGGCGCCCCGGGGTGCTCCTGCCGATAGCGACGACGACCGCGGTGATCGCGGCCTACGTGGTGACGATGCTGCTCTGGCCCCTGGCATCCGTCGCCCCCACGGTCGAGACGTTCGCGGTCGAGAGCGCCGCGGCGCCGGCCAGCGATCCGGCCTGGCCCGAGGCGGGTGCGGCTGCCGCAGCCGCGACGGGACTCGGACCCACGGTGTCGAGTTCGGATGCGGTCGTTCCGATGGCGAGCATCACCAAGCTCGTGACGGCACTCGTCGTGCTCGACGAGCTTCCCCTGGACGAGGGTGAGACCGGGCCCTCGTTCTCGTTCGACGCCGCCGAACGCCAGTCCTACTGGGACTATCTCGCCGCCGGGGAGTCTGCACTGCCCTTTCCCGAGACCGCGTCGCTGACGCAGGTGCAGCTGATGCAGGGCATGCTCGTGGGCTCCGCCGGCAACTACGCCGACTACCTGGCGGGCCTGGTCTACCCGACCGAGGAGGCATACGCACTGGCGGCCACCCAGTGGCTGACGACGCACGGTCTCGTCGACATCGAGGTCGTCGACCCCTCGGGAATCAGCCCCGCGAACACCGCGACCCCAGCCGCCGCCGTGTCGCTCGGCCAGCGCGCGCTGGCCGAGCCCGTGATCGCCGAGATCGTCGCCGCGGCCGAGGTGCAGCTGCCGGAGGTGGGCACCGTGGAGAACACGAACATCCTGCTCGACGAACCCGGCGTCGTCGGGGTGAAGACCGGGTCACTGTTCGAGGACTACAACCTCCTGGCCGCGCAGGAGGTCGCCGTCGGCGACACCGTCGTGCAGACGGTGGTCGCGGTGCTCGGCCAACCGGACTCGGAGAGTCGTTTCGATGCCGCGCGCGCCGTGCTGGCCGAGCTCTCGACCCAGGTGCAGCCGACGGTCGCGGTGCCTGCCGGCACGGTGGTGGGCCGGATCAGCACCCGGTGGGGTGCGCCGGTGGATGTCGTGACCGGCGAGGATGCGTCGGTGGTGCTGTGGAACGGGGGCACCGCATCCGCCACGCCCACCGTCGCCCTGCAGGATGAGCGAGACGAGGGCGACACAGCGGGTTCGCTGCGTGTGGCAGGTCCGGCCGACAGCGCTCAGGTGGACGCGGTGCTCGCCGAGCCCGTCGCCGATCCTTCGCCGTGGTGGCGGCTGACGCACCCGCTCGAGCTGCTGGGGCTCGCGGGCTGAACGCGATCAGTCCTTTGGCTTCCGTGGCTTCAACGCCGGTACCTCGAGGGTTGGAATCGCGCGGATGAGAAACTTGTCGAAGTGGGGGACCGTGAACGCGGCGTAGCCATGCTCAGGGGTATAGAGCAGCCCCATGTTGATAAGCTCCGCCCGCGTGGGGCCGAGGTTCTGAGAAGTGCGCCCCATGACGTCTGCCACGTCCGAGGCCTTCTGCGGTTCGGAGCCGAGTCCTGCCATCGCGCGAAGGTAGGCGCGTTGCATCTCGGTTGCACGGTCGAGTCGGACGCGAAAGAACGACTCGTCGAGCTTGGCTTCGTACCCCGGGCCGGCGGTCACGATGTCGGCGCGGGAGATGACGGGGCCATCCGCCACCGTCCAGACGACATAGCCCAGCTCTTGGAGGAAGTAGGGGTATCCCCCGGTCACATCCAAAGCCGCGGTAAGCGCATCAGCGTCGTATGCGACGCCCTCGTCCGCAGCCGGTTTGGTCAACGCTGCCTTGGCGTCCTCCTCTAACAGGTTGCCGATTGACGGCAACTTGAACAGTCGCTCCGCGTACGACTTCGCGTCACCGGCAAGCTCCGCGATCTGCGGCAACCCAGCACCGACAAGGGTCACCGGGAGCTTCCGCTGCACCATCTTGTGCAGCGCCTCGATTGTGGCCTCGAGCTGCTGCTTGCTGAGGAACTGGACCTCATCCAGGAGCAGCACCACCCCCCGCTCCTTCTCCTGAGCGGCCTCGCCAAGCGCGACGAACACATCCGTCACATCGAGAGCGAGGTTCGCGTGGTCAGCGAAACCCTCCGCTGCGTCAACGTCCAGTCCCGCTGACCACGTTCCGGATGCGTCGAAGCTGACGGTGAAGGATCGCAGGACCGCCGCGGCATGCTTGAAGGCATCCGTCCACCGTGCCTTCGGGGAAAGCTCGAACAGCGCCGTTCGCAGTTTCGCTGCAAGAGCGCTGCGGAAGTGCGTCTCGTCGTTCTTGCTCACCTCAAGCTCGACCACAACCCAGTCCCGCTTGAGGGCCTTCGCGCGGAACTGCCCGAGCAGCACGGTCTTGCCGACGCCACGCAGCCCGGTGATGATCATCGATTGCTCTGTGCGGCCCCGCTCGATACGCGCGAGGAGAAGGTCGAATGAGCCGAGTTGGTCGTCACGACCGACCACCGCCTGCGGTTCAGCACCAGCATTGGGCGTGTATGGGTTGGTGAGCGCTTGCACACTACGATGTTATTGGTTTTAGGGTGTTTTATTGAAAATGAATAAAACTGCTATAAATCCCTAACACTGCGTTCTCACGAGCAACCCCTCCCACTGCGTCACGCTCTCTCGACAGCCACGGCCGACGCCGGTCGCACCACCTCACTCACCCACCACGCCGCGAGCGCCACGACGAGCACGACGATCACGTCGCTGACCTCGAGCGGCCTCCAGAGCCACAGCCAGAGCACGGCGAGAGCCGCGATTCCGGCCCGCACGACGACCCGCTGACTATCGACCCAGCGACCGAAGGAGCCCGTGTCGACCCCGCGTGAGACGAGCGCCCCGCGCACCGGATCGGTGAGCGCACGCCCCGTCCTTCGCACCGCGACGGCACCCCGCGAGCGTCCCTGGGTCCAGGCGAGCACCGCGACCACCAGACCGATGACCGTGATCACGACGGCGGTCTGCCGCATCGAGGCGATCACCTGCTCGTAGATCGCCGCCAGCGCGGGCCCGGGCACTCCGGCCTCGGCGGCGGCGAGGCCGATGACCGTACCGCCCACGGCGAGTCCGAGGGCGAGGGTCGCCCCGCCGAAGAACACGGCGGCTCCGGCGCCGATGAGCGCCGATGTGCGACGCCGGGCGACGAGCACACCCGCACCGAGCAGGGCGAGCGCGAGGAACGGCAGCCACCAGCCGACGGTCACAGCGAGGCCATAGACGGTCCGCACGGTCACCAGGGTGTCGCTCTGCGCGAGCTCGATCGTCGTGTCGACCTCGGGGATCATCGCGGCGAAGCCCACGCCGCGCTGCTGCAGGCCGTCCTTCACCTCGGCGATGATCGGCGCGAGCTGCAGGCCGATCGTGCCGTCGTCGCCGATCACGACGGCACCCTCATCGCCGCCCGTGGCCGCGGCGACGAGTCCGCGGTGGCTGGCCTGCAACGCTGCCGCCCACGCGTCTGAGAAGACGTCCGACACCACCACCCGCGTGACGGCCTCGGTGATGATGCTCTCGACGCCCTGCACGGCGGGTTCGCGCAGCAGGTCGAGCGCGGTCAGTGCCCGCGGTGGCAGATCCAAGGTCTCGAGGCCGTCGAAGAGGTCGTTCGTCACGGCGTCGATGTCGAGCTGCTCGCGGATAGCGCCGGTGGCCTCGTCGATCACGAGGGACTGCACGGCCGGGTCATCGACGAGCGGTGCGAACGTCGCGACGAAGCGATCGGTATCGACGAGCTCCGCCCGCACCCACGAGCCCGCGATCGACACGGGGACCATGACGGCCGCCAGGATGAGGCACACCGCCGAGACGAAGGCGCGCCATCCGTCGCGCCGCGACCGGCGTGGCGGGCCGGAGCCGTCATCACCCGGCGACGAGGCCGCACGTTCGGCGAGGCGGGCGTTCTCGGCTTCGAGTGCGGCGATGCGTTCGCGCAGGACCTCTGTGTCGTCGGGGGCGGGCGGCTGGGGGGATGCGCTCATGCGGCCAATGATGGCCGAGCGCGCCCCGCACCGCCACTCGCACCTCCCCGCTGCCGCACGCACCCCGCGGGTCACCAGGAAATGTCCCCTCACCCCCGCGCAGACAGCATCCTGTGGCGACCGGCGGGAAGGGCGGGAGAGGACCACGCGATGCCGGGGCCGGGTGCCGGCCTCAGACGAAGCGCACGACCTGCTGCAGCCGGCTGCGCACGTCGAAGAGCTCGTTGCCGCCGACGTCGCGTGCTCCCCCGATGCCCCGGCGCAGCACCGACGAGAGCGCGGAGCGAGTGCAGATCACCACGGGATGACCCTTCACCTTGCCGACCTCGACGATCGTCTGCTCGAGGTCCTCGTCGGGCAGCACCACGATGGCTCCACCGAACCGCACGCCGGCCAGGCGTCCGACCGTGCGCATCCGGCGCACGAGCGACGCGATCGGCGTGCCGTCCACCCCGTCGCCGACGATCTCGCCGCGACGCACGCCGACGGGGCCGCCGAAGTCCTCCGACAGCACCGCGTAGAGCCCGCTCGGCCCCAGCACGATGTGGTCGAGCTTCGCGTCCGCCGTCTCGCCCGGCTTGCCCGCGGCCACGTCGTGCCAGATCGTGAACCCCATCCCGAGCTCGGCGACGGTCATCGCCGTGTCCTCCTCGGCGAGCGCATCGGCGAGCAGGCGGCGGATCTCGTGCGGGGCGCGCCGCACGAGCGCGGGGTCGTAGGGGTCGTCCAGGTCGGCGCCGCGGCCGACCCACTCCCGCATCAGCGTCAGGTAGCGCTCACGGCGCCAACCGCCCGGGTGGCCGTGCACGCGCGCCTTCGGCCTCGTGTCGGGGGCGGATGCCGGGCGCCACGACGCGGCGCCGGGTGCGGCGGGAGCGGAAGCCGCGAAACCGTGGCCCCGGTCGTAGTCGGCGCGTGCCTGCGGGGTGCCGACGAGATCCCAGGCGCGCTGGACGCGCACGAAAGCGGCCGCGCTGCCCCCGGTGTCGGGGTGGCTCGAGCGCAGCTTGGAGCGATAGGCCCGGCGCAGCGACTCCTCGTCGGCATCGGGGGCGACGCCGAGCACCTCGTACGCCGAAGCCGAAAGCGGACTGTCGAACATCCGCCTCCCCTTCTTCGTTGCGCGACGCGGGCGCAGTCCAGGCTATCCCGGCTGCGGACTATCGGCGCTGGTTGCGGCGGGCATAGGCAGCAGCGCTGCGGCTCGACAGCGCCAGCAGGAGCAGGATGTCGAGCCCGAGGGTGAGCAGCGTCGTGGTCAGATGGATCTCCTGGCCGCCGAGCCACCACTGCGTGAAGCCGATCGTGATCGAGAACGTCGAGACCAGCATGACGATCACTCGCGGCCAGTTGAAGCCCAGATAGATCAGCACGGCGAATGCGGCATCCACGACGATGACCAGGCCGTACCCGATGATGATCAGGATGAGGGCGATCTGGGTCGACTCCGCGTCGAGCTCGATCCCGTCCTCGTCGAGCTCCCCGACGATCTCGGGCCAGCTCGCCGCCAGGGCGATGAGCCAGGCGATGCCTGCGAGTGCCCGCAGCGCGACGAGCGCCGCGCCCGCCTTGGTCGCGGCGGGCCGCGCCATCTGCGGGTCGTGACCGACGGGTGAGACCAGGCCGATCGGCGACTCGAACGCCGGGCGCTTTCCGGGATCCGTCACGCCGGCACCTCCACACCCGGCGGGACCGCCGCGGCGGGCACATGCACGGTGCGCACGTCGACGATCGGCAGATCGCCGTCGGTGCGGATGCTGTCGCCGCCGCCATTGCGGGCGTGGTACCCGGTCGAGAAGTCCTCGATGATCCGCACGGCGATCTCGGGATCGGCACGCGTGAGGGTCGCGACGATGTGGTCGCGCTCGATGTCGGTGTCGGCGTCGATGCGGTGCGTCACCTGCAGGGTGAACAGCGACAGCCCCACGGCGGTGTCGAACGTGCCGGCCGCGAGCCAGTCCACGCGGATGCCGCCGGGCAGCATCCATCCTTCCGGGCAGCGCCAGAAGCGCACATGATGGCGCTTGGCCGGGTTGCCGTCGACCTCTTGCTGGTACGCGACGTCCTGCTGGCGGGAGAAGAGGAACAGCGGACTCACCGGGGCCTCCTGATAGCTGCGCCGCCGCAGCGTCGATGTCACGATGCGCCACGACGAGGCGAACGTGACCTCGTGCGCGCGGGTCCAGCCGGCCCGCCGCATCGCCTCGTCGATCTGCTCCCCCTCGCCCAGGAAGGCGAGGTTCACGGGGTCGCCGAGCAGGCCGTCGCTCGTCCGCGCCCGGCCGATGAAGTAGTCGGGCACGTAGATCGTCGTGAGGATGCGGTGCAGCCGCGGCAGCACGAGGTAGGCCAGGATCACCCAGAACACGATCCCGACGAGGATGCCCCACCACCCGACCTGAAACGACTCGGTCAGGCTGAGGTAGGCCAGCCAGATCGCGGCGGCCCCCGCGAAGACGAAGAAGAACCAGTCGAGCGCGAGCCCCAGCGAATACCCCCGCCGCGGCGGACGCGGCGCATCGGACCCCTCCATGAGGCTCACTCTAGAGCGATCCGCGCGCGGAGCCCGGTCGCCGGGACGGCGGGTCCATCACCACGACGAGACTCTCACCACAGCGGGAGGGCCGGTACGAACGCCATCGCCTGCGCGCCGGCGTCGGAGGCGACATCACCGATGCGGGGCGGGTTCCACCGGGGCGAGCGGTCCTTGTCGACCAGCAGCGCGCGCACCCCCTCGGGCAGATCCGGCTGCGTCGCGGCGAACCACATCATGATCGCGTACTCCTGCTCGAGCACGGCTCGCAGGTGGGGCAGCCGTCGGGCCGAGCGCACCGCGTCGAGCGCGACGGCGAGCGCCGTCGGCGACATGAGCGCCAGCTCATCGGCAGCGGCGCCGGCTTGCGGTTCGGGCCGCGCCCGCAGACGCTCGATGATCTGCGCGAGGGTCGGTGCGGAGAAGCAGTCGTCGATCCACGGCCGCGCCCGGGCGAGCGCCGCCTCATCCGGGGTCTCGTCGAACAGCATCATCAGCTCGGCGGCGCCCGCCGGATCGGCACGCGTCTCGAGCGCGTCGAGCACGTCGGGCAGACGCTCGGAGGGCACGAGGTGGTCGGCGAACCCGGCGTGGATGGCGTCGGCGGCATCCATCGTCGCGCCGGTCAGCGCGAGGTACTCGCCCAGTCGGCCGGGCGCGCGGGCGAGCAGACGGGTGCCGCCGACGTCCGGGGACATGCCGATGCGCGTCTCGGGCATCGCGAGCCGCGAGCGCTCGGTGACGACGCGCACCGATGCGTGTCCGGCCAGACCGATGCCGCCCCCCATCGTGACGCCGTCCGCGAACGCGACGATCGGCTTCGGATAGCCGGCGATGAGGGCGTTGAGCGCATACTCGGCGCGGAAGAAGTCGGCGACCTGCTCGAGCCTGCCCGCGGCGATCAGCTGCACCACGCCGCGCACGTCGCCCCCCGCGCACAGCCCGCGTTCGCCCGCGCCGTCGATCAGCACGCGCTCGACGTCGGGGTCGTCGCGCCATCGATCGAGCGCATCGGTGAGGGCGCCCACCATGGCGCGGTCGAGCGCGTTGATGGCGCGCGGCCGGTCGAGCGTGAGCCGGCCGAGGCCGCGTGCGCTGCGGATGCGGACGCCTTCATGGCCGTCGACGTGGTTCGACACCCTCGCACGCTACCGCCCTCAGGCGGCGGCCTGGACGAACGCCGCGAACGCGGAATGCGCGATCAGCGGCCGTTTTCCGGCAGGATGAGAGGGCAAGGTCCGCGAACGAGAGGTTGGGCATGCCCTCAGGAGAGGTGCTGGAGTTCTCCGGCGTCACCAAGAGTTTCGGCGCCGTATCGGCCGTGACCGATTTCTCCGCGCGGGTCGAGCCGGGTGTCGTGACGGGCTTCCTGGGCCCGAACGGCGCCGGCAAGACGACCACGATGCGGATCCTGCTCGGTCTGGTTCGTGCATCGTCGGGAGCGGCGCGCATCGGAGGAAAGCACTACGCCGACCTCGAATCGCCCCTGCGCAGCGTGGGTGCGGCGCTCGAGGCCGCCAGCTTCCACCCGGGCCGCACCGCCGCGTCCCACCTCAAGATCTATGCCGACGCAGCGCGGCTGCCGCGCACGCGCATCGACGAGACGCTGGATGCCGTCGGCCTCAGCGACGTCGCCGGGCGCAAGGTCGGCGGGTTCTCGCTGGGCATGCGCCAGCGACTCGGTCTGGCTTTCGCCCTGCTCGGCGACCCCGGGGTGCTCGTGCTCGACGAGCCGGCCAACGGCCTCGACCCCGAGGGGATCATCTGGATGCGCGGGCTGCTGCGCACGCTCGCGCGGCAGGGGCGCACCGTCTTCGTCTCTTCTCATCTGCTCTCAGAGGTGCAGCAGACGGCGGAACGGCTGCTGATCATCTCGCACGGCCGCCTCGTGTTCGACGGCGGGGTCGATGAGCTCGCCGACCCGGCCGACCAGTCGGTCGTCGTCGACGCCCCCGACCGCGCCGCCCTCGCGGCGGCCCTCACCGCGGCGGGGTGGGACACCGAAGTGCTGCGCTCGGGACTGACCATCCGCGGCGGCGACCCTGCCGAGGTGGGTCGCGTGGCTCTCGAGGCCGGGGTGCCGCTGTCGAGCCTGCACCGGCGGGGACCGTCGCTCGAAGAGGTCTTCCTCGACCTGGTCAATGGCGTGCGCACGCATGCCTCGGCATCCGTATCCCCTGCCGACGGCGCCCCGGTCGCCGCGGTGACCGAGCCCGAGCACGACACACCGCCCGACACCGACGCCGACGCCGACGCCGACGCCGACACCGACGCCGACGAGAGAGCGTCGGATGCCGTGGCCGAGCCTGTGGCCGACGGGGCCACCGAATCCGCCGCGCCCCCGGTGCAGACCTCGGACGACGAGGACCTCGACGACATGCTGCCGAGCGAGGATCCCGACATCGAGATCCTCGCGATGCCCGACGAGCCGGCCGAGCAGGGCGCCGCCGCAGCCGACGCGACGGAGCCCGACGAACGCGAGCCCGACGAACGCGAGCCCGACGAACGAGAGCCGGACGAGGCCGGACCGGAGACGGCATCCGCGCAGCCGCAGCCGCAGCCGGAGCCGGAATCGGAATCGGAATCGGAAGAGCACGGAGGTTTCTCCGTCGCCTCCACGGGCGTCATCGAGATCGTGCCGCCCGCATCCGACACCGATGATGCCGACGACGACGAAGGGCAGAACCGATGAGCCTCCTCGCCGCGACCCGCTCCGAAGGCACCAAGCTGTTCTCCACGGCAGGATGGTGGATCCTGGCGCTGGTGCTCGTCGTCTACGTCGGGAGCACCGCCGGAGGAATGGCCGCCATCTTCGGCGCCTCCGCATCCGGCTCGCTGCCCGGAGCGACCGACGCGCAGGTGCCGAGCGAGGGCCTCGCACCCGTGCTGTACAGCCTGGCCGGGTCGTTCGGATATGTGTTCCCGCTGCTGATCGGCACGCTCATGGTGACGACGGAGTTCCGGCATCAGACACTCACTCCGACCTTCCTGACCGTGCCCCGTCGCGGCACCGTCGTGTGGGGCAAGGTGCTGATGGGCCTGCTCGCCGGCGCCCTGTTCGGCGTGGTCGCCGTGGTCTCGGCGGTCGGGCCGGCCGCGGGGGTGCTCGCCGCCTTCGGCCTCGACACCACACTCGGCACCGGCGACACCTGGGCGCTGATCGGACGCACGGTGCTGGCACTGACCCTCTGGGCGCTCGTCGGCATCGGCGTGGGCACGCTCGTGCGCAATCAGGTCGTCGCCGTCGTCGTGGTGCTCGCGTTCACGCAGTTCCTCGAGCCGCTGCTGCGGCTGGCAGCGAGCTTCGTCGACGGGCTCGCCGAAGCGGCGCGCTTTCTGCCCGGTGCGGCCAGCGATGCCCTCGTCGGCACGAGCATCTATGACGTGATGGGCGCCGGCGGCACGGAACCGCTCGTCTGGTGGGGCGGAGGGCTGGTCCTCGTCGCGTACGCGCTGGTGCTGCTCCTGATCGGCTACATCACGACCTGGACTCGCGACGTCACCTGAGCGACGCGCAGGTCACGCGGGCGGAGGGACGTCAGCGACGTCCTCGGGCTGTGCCGCACCCTCGAGCCGGAGCGCGTGCAGCAGCTGGCGACCGTGACGGGTGGTCACGAGCAGCCGGTGGAACTCGTCGTGACCGTCGAGTTCGATGATCACGCTCGGTCGGCGCTTGCGGACGACCGCGAAGTCGTCGCCGGCGCCCGTGGACCACGTGCCCATCGCGATGACGCCGGGCACCGTGGTGCCCGGGCTCGGAACACCGCGCAGCCAGATCCAGATGTCGTCGGTGAGCATGGCCTTGGCGATGTGCTCGCGCGCCACGTGAACGTTTCCGCGGCGACGGGTGAGCAGCCGTTCGACGGGCGAGAGCGCAACCTCGAGCCGGTCCGAATCGAGCAGCAGGGTCACCATGCTCCCAGTCTGCCGTACTCGCCCTCGGCGTCGTGGCCGCTTTCGCTCACAGACGCGCAACGATCCTCCGACCTCGCGCCGAGCGCCGTCCCGCCCTGAGCGTAGAGTCGGGGGATGCTGCAGATCTGGGCCCTCGACGGCATCCGCGAGATCGAGCCCGGTCACGATCTGGTCGCCGAGGTCGTGCGGGTGACGGCCGCTGATGCGCACCGTCTGCGCGATGGCGACATCCTGGTGGTGACCTCGAAGATCGTCTCGAAGGCCGAGGGACGCGTCGTCGCCGCGGACGACCGCGAGGCCGCCATCACCGCCGAGACGGTGCGTCTCGTCGCCTCGCGCACCGACGGCGCCCACACGACCCGCATCGTGGAGAACCACCTGGGCATCGTGCAGGCCGCCGCCGGCGTCGACGCCAGCAACACACCGGCGGGGACCGTGCTGCTGCTCCCCCGCGACCCGGATGCCTCGGCGCGCGCGCTCGCGGCGGGGCTGCGGGCGCGACTCGGTGCGCGGATCGGCGTGCTCATCTCCGACACGCTCGGACGCGCCTGGCGCGAGGGCCAGACCGACAGCGCGATCGGCGCGGCCGGCGTGCGCGTCTTCGAAGATCTGCGCGGCGGGGTCGACGCGCACGGGCGCCCGCTCGTGGCGACGCTGCCCTGCGTCGCCGATGAACTCGCCGCCGCCGGTGACCTGGTCAAGGGCAAGGCCTCGGGCCGTCCCGTCGCCGTCGTGCGCGGGCGGCCGGACCTGGTCGGCGACCTCGATCTGCCGGGGGCGCGCTCGATCGTGCGTCCCCCCGAGAAGGACATGTTCCGTCAGGGGGCCGCCGAGGCCTACGCCGAGGGTCTCGCCGCCGCCCATGCCGGCGAGTCCCTCGGTGTTTCCCCGGCATGACGTTTCTGTGTCACCTGCGCACCGACCGTGTCCACCCGGTTCGCTCGGGCTCCCCTCGGGCGAGAATGGAACGATGGAATCCGTGGCGACCGCCCACCTGACCCACGCCGAGGCCGAGAGCCTCCTCGCGGCCCGCGGCACCGAACTCGAGACGCTGTTCTCGCGCGCGGGCGAGATGCGTGATGAGGGACTGGCGCGGGCCGACCGTCCCGGTGTCATGACCTACTCGCGCAAGGTCTTCCTCCCCCTCACGACGCTCTGTCGGGACCGCTGTCACTACTGCGTCTTCGTCGACACCCCCGCGCAGCTGCAGCGCGCGCACAAGCCGCTGTTCATGACTGCCGAGCAGGTGCTCACCGTCGCGCGCCGGGGCGCCGCCCTCGGGTGCAGAGAAGCGCTGTTCACCCTCGGCGACCGCCCCGAAGACCGCTGGCCCCAGGCGCGGTCCTGGCTCGACGAACACGGCTACGCCTCCACGCTCGACTACGTCGGTGCGATGGCCCGTCTCGTTCGCGACGAGACGGGCCTGCTGCCCCACCTGAACCCCGGCGTGATGACCCTCGACGAGATCCGCACGCTGCGGCCCGCCGCCCCGTCGATGGGGATGATGCTCGAGACGACCTCGCGGCGGCTCTACGAGGAGCCCGGCCAGGTGCATCACGGCTCGCCCGACAAGGACCCGGCGGTGCGCCTGCAGGTGATCGAGGATGCCGGAGTGGCACGGGTGCCGTTCACGACCGGCATCCTGGTCGGCATCGGCGAGACCCTTCGGGACCGCGCCGAATCGCTCTTCGCGATCCGGGACGCCCACGCCAGGCACGGCCACATCCAAGAGGTGATCGTGCAGAATTTCCGCGCCAAGCCGCGGACGGCGATGCGCGGCGCCCCCGACGCCGAGCTGCTCGACTACGCGACGACGATCGCGGTGGCGCGCCTCGTGCTCGGGCCCGACATGCGCATCCAGGTTCCCCCGAACCTCTCCGATCCGGGCGAACTCGGTCTGCTCGTGCGGGCGGGCGCCGACGACTGGGGCGGCGTGTCGCCCCTCACCGCCGACCATGTCAACCCGGAGCGCCCCTGGCCGCAGCTCGACGACCTCGGCGCTCGCACCGCCGAGCTCGGCTTCGACCTGCGCGAGCGCCTGACAGCCCATCCCGAGTACGTCCGGGACGCGCAGCGGTGGATCGACGGGGAGTGCCTGCCCGCGACGCTCGCGCTGGCCGACCCGGCCACCGGACTCGCGAGTCGCGAACAGGCTCGCGTCGCACAGGCCCCCGCGGGCACAGGTGCGGCCACCGGGGCATCCGCCGAGCGCGAGCCGTCGGGGAGGCTGCTCGATCGCGCCGCCACCGACCCCTCCTCACTCGAGGACGTCGAGTGGGTGCAGCTGCTGACCGCGCGGGACACCGCGCTCGACGCGCTCACCGAGACCGCCGATCAGCTGCGCCGGTTCACCGTCGGCGAGGCCGTGAGCATCGTGGTCAACCGCAACGTCTCCTCGAGCCTGTACCGCGCGTCCCGCACGGCGGAAGCCGATACCTATGACGCCGCGGCGCTCGCCGACATCGCCCGAGACGCCGTCGAGCTGGGTGCGACCGAGCTCTGCGTGCAGGGCAACACGGCCGCCACCGAGGCACCCGAGGCGTATTTCGAGATCGCTCGGACGATCCGCACAGCGGCACCCGGCATCCACCTGCACGCCTTCCGGCCGGCCGACATCGACGACCTGGCCCGCCGCACGGGGCTCGGGCTCGAGGGTGCACTCGATGCCATGGCGCACGCCGGCGTGGACACCGTGCCCGGTACCGGCGTGAAGGTCCTCGACGACCGCATCCGCCGCCTGGTCGCGCCGGACGACATCCCGGTCGACCGCTGGCTCGAGGTGGTCACGGCGGCGCACCGCGCCGGATTCCGCTCGACCTCGGTGCTCTTCTACGGGCATGCCGAGACCGCCGAGGAGCGGATCGCGCATCTGCGACGACTGATCGCGATCCAGTCCGAGACCGGGGGCTTCACCGAGTTCGTGCCGATCCCGTTGCCCGGCCACGGCGCCGCCCTCGTGCCCGGGCGCTCGGCCGCCGACGAGCACCGCGCCATGTTCGCCGTCTCGCGCCTGATGCTCTCGGGCTCGATCGCGCACATCCAGGTGCCGTGGACCCGCCTGGACCACCCGACGGTGCGGGCGCTTCTGCGCGCCGGGGCCGACGACCTGGGTGGCACCCTGCTCGATGGGCGAGTGCTGCCGCGGGCGGGTGTGGAGCACGGACACGAGCTGACACTCGACCGAGCGGAACGGCTGGCCGGTGCTCTCTCCCGCCCCCTGCGCCGCCGCGCCACCGATTACCGCGACGCACCGGCCGGTGCACGATGACCGACGTCGATGTCGATGTCGATGTGGCGGTGGTGGGCGCGGGCTTCGCCGGACTCGGCATGGCGCTGGCCCTCCAGAACGCCCAGCACGAGTCGTTCGCGGTGCTCGAACGCGCCGACGATGTGGGCGGCACGTGGCGCGAGAACACCTACCCCGGCATCGCCTGTGATGTGCCCGCCCACTTGTACCACTTCTCCGACCATCCCCGCGCGAGCTGGTCGCACACGTACGCGCCGGGAACCGAGATCCAGGAGTACCTGGGCGACGTCGTCCGGGCGCGAGGGCTCTCGCCCCGCATCCGGTTGAACACCCCGCTGCGGCGCGCCCGCTGGACCGGCGGCGCGTGGCGCATCGAGACCGGAGGGGCGGATGCGGGCACCTTGCGGGCGCAGTCCCTCGTGCTGGCGTGCGGGCGCCTCACACAGCCGCGCCTGCCCGGCGTGCCGGGGATCGCGGCGTTCCCCGGTCCCGTCGTGCATACCGCACGGTGGGACCACACGATGCCACTCGCGGGCAGGCGCATCGCCGTCGTCGGCACCGGCGCGAGCGCCGTGCAGCTCGTGCCCGAGCTCGTGCGCCGCGGCGCGAGCGTGACGCTCTTCCAGCGCACGCCCGCCTGGATCATGCCGCGGGGCGGCGCCGCCGTCGGGGCGGACGAGCAACGCCGGCTGGCCGAGGATCCGCAGGCGCTGGCCCGCGTGCGCGAGCACCTCTTCGACGAGGGCGAAGCGCGCTTCGCCTCGCGCTCGGGCGATGCCGAGGCCTCGGCATCGGCACGTGGCGCGGCACTGGCGCACCTGCAGCACCAGGTACCGGATGGCGCCCTGCGCGATGCGCTCACTCCGCGGTATCCGTTCGGATGCAAGCGGGTGCTGCTTTCGGACGATTTCTATCCCGCGCTCTCATCCGGCGCCGTCGCGCTCGAGCCGTCCGCTCTCGTCGGCGTCGAGGGCCACACGCTGATCGCGGCGAGCGGCGCGGCGTACGAGGCCGACGCGCTCGTGCTCGCGACGGGGTTCGAGACGACGCGCCAGCCCTACGCCGACCTCGTCGAGGGCGAACGGGGCCTGACGCTGGCCGAGCACTGGGCGGACGGCATGACCTCGCTCGGCTCGACGGTGGTGAGCGGGTTCCCCGACCTCTACGTGCTGAACGGGCCGAACGCGTCGCTCGGGCACAATTCCGCGGTGCTCATGGCCGAGGAGCAGGCGGCGTTCGTCGTGCGCTGCCTCGACGAACGCCGCAGCTCGCCCCGGCGGGTGCGAGCCGAAGCCGAGCGGGCCTACACGCGCGAGATCGTCGCCCGCAGCGCCGGCACGCCCTGGCTCGCCTCCGGATGCCGCAACTGGTACGTCGACGAGCGCAGCGGCCGCCTGACGCTGCTCTGGCCGGGCACCGTCGCGGCATTCCGCGATCGGCTCGCGCGCATCGGCCCGGATGACTTCGAATCCGATGGCTTCGACCCCGCCCCCGCGGGACTTCTGGAAGGAGCAACATGAGCGTTCCCATCCGATTCGGCTACAAGGCCTCCGCCGAACAGTTCTCCCCGCGCGACCTGCTCGAGTACTCCGTGCTGGCCGAGGAGGTGGGCTTCGACTCGGTCTTCGTCTCGGATCACCTGCAGCCCTGGATGCACGACGGCGGGCACGCCCCCGCCGCGATCCCCTGGCTCGGGGCGCTCGGTTCACGCACCTCCCGCATCCTGATCGGCACATCGGTGCTGACCCCGACCTTCCGCTATCACCCGGGTGTGGTCGCGCAGGCGTTCGCGACGCTCGGCGCGCTGTACCCGGACCGCGTCATCCTCGGGGTGGGCACCGGTGAGGCCCTCAACGAGGTCACGCTCGGGCTCGACTGGCCCGACCCGCCCGAGCGCTTCCAGCGGATGAAGGAGGCGATCGGGCTCATCCGCACGCTGTGGACCGAGGACCGCGTCACCTTCGACGGCACCTACTACTCGACGTCGAACGCCACGATCTACGACCGGCCCGATCATCCGGTGCCGATCTACATCGGCGCCTCGGGGCCCGCCGCGACGCGGCTGGCGGGCCGCATCGCGGACGGCTACATCACGACGAGCGGCAAGAAGCCCGAGCTGTACACCGAGACGCTGCTGCCCGCGCTCGACGACGGGCTCGGCAAAGCCGGACGCACCCGCGACGACGTCGACCGTCTGATCGAGGTGAAGGTCTCCTTCCACCCCGTCCGCGCCGAGGCGCTCGAGAACACGCGCTTCTGGGCGCCGCTCGCCCTCTCGCCCGAGGAGAAGATGGGCGTCGACGACCCGCTCGAGATGCAGCGGCTGGCCGCCGAGCTGCCGATCGAGCGCGCCGCCTCGCGCTTCATCGTGTCGGACGATCCCGACGAGCACGTCGCCGAGATCGAACGCTATCTCGATCTCGGCTTCCGGCACCTCGTCTTCCACGACCCCGGCCACGACCAGGAGCAGTTCCTGCGCCGGTACGGCACCGAGATCCTGCCGCGACTGCGGGCGCGAGCGGAGGGATGAACCTGGCGCATCGCCTCGACTGGGTCGTCATCGTTCCGGTCAAGCCCGCGGTCCGCGGCAAGTCCCGGCTTCGCGTCGGCGGGGTCGACCGCGAGCGGCTGGCGCGCGCGATCGCTCTCGACACGATCGTCGCGGCCGCCGACGTGGCTCGGGTGGTCGTCGTGACCGACGATGCCGATGTCGCGGCCGCGCTCGCCTCGGTCCCCCGCGTTCGCGTCCTCCCCGAGAACGGGGGCGACGGGCTGAACGCGGCGATCGCTCGGGGTGCGCGGCACGCCGGCACGGACCGGCCGCGCGCCGCGCTGCTCGGCGACCTGCCCGCGCTGACTGCGCACGACCTCGACGAGGCGCTGGCGCAGGCCGAGTCGCTCCCCCGTGCGGTCGCGCCGGATGCCGAGGGCGTCGGCTCGACGCTCGTCACGGCGGCGGCGGGCGTCGAGCTGATCACGGCCTTCGGCCCCGACTCGCTGCATCGCCACGTCGCTGCGGGATGCCGCGCCCTCGACATCCCCGCGACCTCGTCGCTGCGGCGCGACGTCGATACCGCGGCCCATCTCGATCAGGCCCGCGGCCTGGGCCTGGGTCCACGCACGGCGGGCCTGCTCGAGGCCACCGCGCCACACGGTCGTTGAGCGAGCGCAGCGAGTCGAAGCAACGACACGCGAGTGACGCTTCGACTCCTCGCGGCGCTCGTCGCTCAACGACCGGCAGAACCCCTTCGAGCGAGCTCGAGCGCCGCCGCCGCAAGCGCCGCCGAGGTCTCGAGGTCCCGCATCCACAGGGGAGCGACACCCGCGCGGATGCCGAGGGCATCGACAGCCGGGGCGGCCCCGGCATCCTCCTCCGCGACCAGCCAGGCGTCCAGAAGCCCGCCGTCGTCGCGCGCACCGTAGAGCTGGGCGACGCCGGATGCCGAGCATTCCGCGCCGATCGCCGCGAGACAGACCTCCGCCATCCCGCGCACGGCGCGTCCGCCGATGATCGGCGAGACACCCACCACGGGGGCGTCCGTCTCACGCAGGGCGACCCGGATGCCGGGCACGGCCACGATCGGCCCGACCGAGACCACCGGATTCGACGGCGCCACGACCACGACGTCGGCGTCGGCGATCGCCCGCGCCACGCCGGGCGCAGGCTCAGCCTCGGCGACGCCCGGATTGTCGAAGCGCACCGGCTCGAGCGAGGCGCGATATCTGGTCCACCACTCCTGAAAATGCATCGGCCGCTCGTCCGCACCGTCGCGGACGGTCACGATCGTGTCGACCTCCGCCTCGGTCATCGGCAGGATCTCGGCGCCGATCGGCCATCGGCCGCAGAGCCGACGCACGACCTCGGCCACACCGGCCCCCTCGCGCAGCCACCCGGTGCGCGCGAGATGGGTGCCCAGGTCGAGGTCGCCCAGGGTGAACCACGGCCAGCCCGCGCCCCACGCACGCAGCTCCGCCGAGACACGCTCGCTCTCGCCCGCGCGTCCCCAGCCGCGCTCGGTGTCGTTCACACCCGCCAGTGCGTAGAGCAGCGAATCCACGTCGGGCTGCAGACGCACACCCGTCAGCCACATGTCGTCGCCCGTGTTGGCGACGATCGTGATGCGCGCGTGCGGGTCGGTGCGCCGCAGGTGCTCCCGCAAGCCCCGGGCGAACGTCGACCCGCCCACACCTCCGGCGAGCAGGACGACGCGTCGAGACGCGCTCACGGTGCGGAAGGCGCCGCGGCGGCCGCCGCACGGGCCGCGGCCGGCAGCGCGGCGACGATCACCTCGAGAGCGGCGTCGTCGTGCGCGGCGGTCAGGAACCACGCCTCGAAGACGCTCGGCGGCAGCGAGACTCCCGCGTCGAGCATGGCGTGGAAGAAGGCGGGGTAGCGCCAGGCCTCCTGGGCCTGCACGCCCTCGTTGTCATGCGGCATCCGGTCGGTGAACGCGACCCCGAACAGGTTGCCGGCGCGGGGGACCACGTGCGCGACGCCGGCGGCGGCGAGCGCACCGCCGAGCGCATCGGCGATCGTGGATGCCGCGGCATCCACCCGCGCGTAGACGTCGGCGTCGGCGTGGCGCAGCGTCGCCAGCCCCGCCGCCACCGCCAGCGGGTTTCCCGACAGGGTGCCCGCCTGATACACGGGACCGAGCGGGGCGAGCCGGTCCATCACGTCTGCACGACCGCCGAGCGCGGCCAGCGGCATGCCCCCGCCCACGACCTTGCCGAAGGTGAACAGGTCGGGTGCGTACCGCTCGCCGGCGGATGCCTGCAGCCCCCAGTACCCGGCCGGGTGCACGCGGAAGCCGGTGAGCACCTCGTCGAGGATGACGAGGGCGCCGTGCTCGTGCGCGACCTCGGCGAGGGCCGCGTTGTAGCCGGGCAGGGGCGCCACGACGCCCATGTTCGCCGCCGCGGCCTCGACGATGACGGCGGCGATCCGGTCGCCGTGCACGGCGAAGACCTCGCGGAGCGCATCGAGGTCGTTGTAGGGCACGACGAGGGTCTGCGCGGCGACGGGCGCGGGAACACCCGCCGAACCCGGCAGACCGAGCGTCGCGAGGCCGGAGCCGGCCGAGGCGAGCAGCCCATCGGAGTGGCCGTGGTAGTGCCCGGCGAACTTGACCAGCAGATCACGACCGGTGTAGCCGCGTGCCAGCCGGATCGCGGTCATGGTCGCCTCGGTGCCGGTGGAGACCAGCCGCACCTTCTCGATCGGGCGGTCGTCGCCGACGGACACCCGCTCGGCGATCAGCTCGGCCAGTTCGACCTCGCCCTCGGTCGGGGCCCCGAACGACAGGCCCCGCGCGGCGGCCTCGCGCACGGCCTCGACGACGGCCGGGTGTGCGTGCCCCAGGAGGGCCGGGCCCCACGACGCGACCAGGTCGACGAACTCCTCGCCGTCGATGTCGGTCACCCGGGCTCCCTGTGCCGACGCGACGAAGCGGGGAGAGCCGCCCACCGATCCGAATGCCCGCACCGGCGAGTTGACACCCCCCGGGATGAGCGTGCGGGCACGTGCGAACAGGTCGTCGTTGCGGTGGGTCATGCTTCCATTCTCGCGCGTCCCGCCGGAAGGCGTTTCGACTCGTCGCTTCGCTCCTCGCTCAACGCCCGCGCAGTCGCCGGTCGTTGAGCGAGCGCAGCGAGACGAAACGCCCGGACGGCTCAGAGCTGCTCGCGCAGCCACCCCGCCGCATCCACGGCGGCATAGGTGAGGATCGCATCGGCGCCGGCACGCCGGATGCCGAGCAGCGCCTCGAACATCGCCGCCCGCCCGTCGATCCAGCCGTTGGCGCCGGCCGCGTGGATCATGGCGTACTCGCCCGAGACCTGGTACGCCCAGACCGGCACGTCGACGGCCCGGCGCACCTCGGCGAGCACGTCGAGGTACGGCAGCGCCGGCTTGACCATCACGACATCCGCCCCCTCGGCCACGTCGGTGACGGCCTCGCGCACGCCCTCGCGCCCGTTCGCCGGGTCGAGCTGGTACGTGCGGCGGTCGCCCGTCAGCTGCGAATCCACGGCCTCCCGGAACGGGCCGTAGAAGGCACCCGCGTACTTCGCCGCATAGGCGAGGATGCCGGTGTCGGTGAAACCCTCCGCATCCAGGGCGGCGCGCACAGCCGCGGTCTGGCCGTCCATCATCCCCGACAGACCCAGCAGCTGCGACCCCGCTCGCGCCTGCGCGAGCGCCATCGCCTCATACCGTCGCAGGGTCTGATCGTTGTCGACCCGGCCCCGGGCATCGAGCACGCCGCAGTGCCCGTGGTCGGTGAATTCATCGAGGCACAGGTCGGTCTGCACGACCAGCTCATCGCCCACTTCGGCTGCGACCGCGCGTGTGGCCACGTTCAGGATGCCGTCCTCCGCGTCGGCGCCCGACCCGCAGGCGTCGCGGGTCGCGGGCACGCCGAACAGCATCAGCCCCCCGATGCGGGCCTCGGCGGCCTCGACCGCCGCTGTGCGCAGCGAATCGAGCGTGTGCTGCACGACTCCCGGCATCGACCCGATCGGGGCAGGCTCGCTCAACCCCTCGCGCACGAACATCGGCAGCACCAGCTGCGAGGGAACGAGGTGACTCTCGCGCACGAGCCGGCGCATCGCCGGGGAGTGCCGGGTGCGTCGCAGGCGCCGCTCCGGAAAGCTCACAGCTGGAACTCGTCGGCGGCGTGCGGCAGGGCGAGCCGAGAGACCGCATCGATGAGCGCGCCGACCGTCTGCTGCTCGGCGATGACGTTCACCGGCAGGCCCGCGCGCCGGGCGTCCTTGGCCGTCCGTGGCCCGATCGCGGCGATCACCGTCGCGTCGGGGATCTCGGGGAACTGCTCGCGCACCTGTTCGGCGACCGAGCCGCTCGTCACGAGGATCGCGTTGATCCGGCCGTTCCCCACGTCCCGCGCGATGCGCTCGGTGACCGGCACCCCGATGGTGCGGTACGCGACGACGCTGCGCACGTCATGTCCGGCCTCGGTGAGCTTGCGGGTGAGCACGGGCTTGGCGATCTCACTGCGCAGGGTCAGCACGCGACGCGGCTCGGGTTCGAGCGCGATGAGCTGTTCCGCCATTCCGGCGGCCGAATTGTCCTGTGCCGGCACGAGGTCGACGCGGTAGCCGACGGCTTGGAGCGCGGCGGCGGTCGTCTCTCCCACCGCCGCCACCCTGGTCGTCGCCGGGATCGAGACACGGTGCGCGTAGAGCACGTCGACGGTGGTCGCGCTGGTGACGGTGAGCCAGTCGAACCGGGCGTCCTCGAGGTCGGCGAGGGCCGCGTCCAGCGCCGCCTGATCGCTCGTCGGTGCGAAGTTGATGAGGGGCGCGACGACCGGCACCGCCCCCTGGGCCCGCAGCGTGGCGGCGACGCCATCGCCCCACGGCCCCCCGCGGGGGACGAGAACCCGCCAGCCGCTCAACGGCTTGGGGATCGCGTTGGGTCCAGTGGGTGTCGAATTCATGAAGCAGACTCTCGTGATACGAGGTCAGCCGCCCCTTCTTCGAGCAGCCGACGAGCGATCGCCGACCCGATGAGCGCTGCACGCGCGGTCGGGTCCGCACTGTCGGCGACGTTCGCGCCTTCGCCGTCGCCCGATCCCTGAATATACCCCTGTGTCAGCGACTCGGTCAGATCGAGGCCGACGCGGTCGGCGTGGCCGACGCCGTAGACCACCGCGCGCACGCGCACCTCATCGCCGTCCACCACGGCATGCACGCCGACCGGCGAGTGACAGCCCGCCTCCAGTCCCGCGAGCAGGCTGCGTTCGATGGTCACGGCGATGCGGGTCGCCTCGTGCTCGAGCACCGACACGGCCGCGCGCACGTCCTCCGACGCGTCCTCGCGGATCTCCACGGCCAAGGCGCCCTGACCGGCCGCGGTCGGCCACTCGGCCAGGCCCAGGGCCTCGAAGCGCAACCCTGCCCAGTCTTCGCTGCCCGCAGCGAGCGTCTCTCCCGGGGCCGGAAGCTCGATGATCCCTGCCCGCGCCAGGCCCGCGGCGGCGAGGACGACGGCCGCGAGCTCGCCGTCTCGCACGCGACCCAGTCGCGACTCGACGTTGCCCCGGATGTCGCGAGGCGTCGCACGCGGAGCCCGACGACGCAGCTGGGCGATGCGGCGGGGTGAGCCGGTGCCGACCTCGGCGGCCTCGCCCAGTTCGATCAAGGCGGGACCCCGCGTGGCCACGATGTCCCGCGCGTCTGCCCGCGGCGGGACCGCGGCGATCGAAAGGCCGGGTGCCGGCTGCGTCGGCAGGTCCTTGAGCGAGTGCACGAGCAGGTCGCATTCGCCCGCCGCGAGCGCTTCACGCAGGCGGGTGGCGAACACCCCGGTTCCGCCGATCTGCGACAGTGATGCCCGCGAGACATCGCCCTCCGAGACGATCGGCACCAGCTCCACGGGCGTGCCCGTCGCGTCCGTGATCGCCTTCGCGACCTGCGCCGACTGCGCCGTCGCGAGCGCGCTGCGTCGTGTGCCGAGACGCAGGGTCACTGGAGCACCTCGGGCACCTCATCCAGACGAAGCCGGCGTCCCGTGAAGAAGGGCACCTCTTCGCGCACGTGCCGGCGCGCTTCCGTGGCGCGCAGGTCGCGCATCAGGTCGACGAGTTCGACGACGTCATCCGCCTCGAGGGGAAGAAGCCACTCGTAGTCCCCGAGCGCGAAGGAGGCGACCGTGTTCGCCAGCACGCCGGTGAACGCGGCGCCGCGCCGCCCGTGATCGGCCAGCATCCGTCGCCGGTCCTCCTCGGGAAGCAGGTACCACTCGTACGAGCGCACGAAGGGGTAGAGGCACAGCCAGTCCCGCGGGGGCAGGCCGCGCAGAAATCCCGGTACGTGCTGCCGGTTGAACTCGGCGTCGCGGTGCACGCCCATCGCGTTCCAGGTCGGCAGCAGCGGTCGCAGCAACTCCGTGCGGCGCAGTCGCCGCAGATCGCGCTGCAGCCCCTCGGCGGTGTCGCCGTGCAGCCACACCATGAGGTCGGCATCGGCACGCAGACCGCTGACGTCGTAGAAGCCGCGCACCGAGACGCCGCCGTCCTCGACCAGGCCGACGATGTCCTCCAGCTCGGTGGCGTCCGTCTCGGCGACCTCCGCGGCGGGGTTGCGCCGCCAGACCGCCCACAGCGTGAATCCCGACGGGGATGCCGCATCCGGCGCCGCCTGCGGAGAATCTGGATTCGGAACGCTCGCGTGACTCTCGGTCATGGGTCCAGTCTCGTCCGACGCAGGCCGATCTCCAAACGCCGCGAAAGCCCCACCTCGGGCCCGGCGGCGTTCACCGACGGGGAGCGGTGTAGACGAAGACCGCGCCCCAGACGGCCACGCCGGCGACGGCTGCGGCGCCGACGGCGGCGCCGATCGCCAGGACCGGCTGCCGGCGCGCGAACGCACGGGCCTTGACGGTGAACCGGTCGGTCGCGAAAGCGATGCGGCGTGGCACGTTCGCCTTCTCTTCGATCGCGGCGAGCGCGGCCTTCAGCTCCGCACGTGCCCGCGCCACTGGATCGTCGAGGGGCGGGACCACCGTGCGCGGCTGCGCCACGAGAACGGCGTCGGGGGCGGGGGTCGGATCAGTACTCATCGCGGGCCTCTCGGACGATGCTGACGTCTTCCTTGGCGGCCTGCAGCGGGTTCTCCCGCGCCGCCGCCTTCTTGAACCGAGCCAGGCCGAGCAGCACGAGCACCAGGATGATCAGGATCATCGCGGCGCCGATCACCAGGGCCGACAGCCAGACGGGCCACGCGACCGCGAGTCCCGCGATCGCCGCGGTGCCGAACACGGGGATCGACCAGAACAGCACCATGAGGGCGCCGACGAGCCAGCCTGCCCCGATGCCGTAGTCCTTGGCCGTGCTCGCCACCCACGCCTTGGCCTGCGCGACCTCCGCCAGCACGAGGTTGCGGACGAGCTCGGGGACGTCGCCGATCAGGGTGAGCAGGCTGTCATCCGCGCGATCGCGCATCCTGCCGGGACCGACCATGGTCAGTTCTCGCCCGACGACGACCGCTCCGCCTTTTCGGCGGCCTTCGCCGCCTCGTCCGCGGCTTGCTCAGCGGCATCCGCGACCTTCTCCGCGTCCTTGCGCGCATTGGCGGCGGCCTTCTTGACCTCGGCGCTCGACTCCTTGCCGGCGTCGACGGCCGCGTCGAGCTTCTCGCCCGCAGATCCCTTCTGCGTGACGGCGCGGGTCACCTTGTTCGCGCCGTCCCACAGGGCACCCGGCACGGCCTTGGCCGCGTCTGCTGCGAGGTCCTTGGCCTTGTCGACCTGCTTCTGCACGCCGTCGAGATTCCAGACCTTGTCGGTCTGCGCCTTGATCTGCTCGTACCGCTCTCGTCCGGCACGGCTTCCGAGCACGTAGCCCGCCGCCAGGCCGATCACCAGTCCTACTTTGCCCCGCATGGGGTCTCCTCCCGCTCGTGGCCGGTTGGATTGCTTTCGGTCAGGTCACCAGCGTAGACCCGTATGCCTTTCTCGGCATCCACCCTTGACTTTTGCGTGCATCATCGCCAGAGGACCTCGGTGCGGATGCGTTCGGCACCGGCCAGCGCATCGGGCACGACGTTCGCCAGGCCGGTGCCCGCGAGCCAGGCTCCCACGACCGCCATGGTCCCCGCGTCCGCGACGCTCGCGCGTGCACGAGCCGCCGACTCCGCGAGACCGATGGCGGACGCCGGCTGGCTCTGGGCGTAGCTCGCCCGATGGGCGTCGACCACGGCATCGGCCGGCAGCGACACACCGAGCAGCACGGAGGCCTGCTCGCGCGCAAGGTCGAAGGCGTCGTCATCTGAGAGCGCCGCCGTCGCCGGCGCCTCGCCCTGGGCACCGAAGGAGACCCGCACGACATGCCGGCCACTCTCCCCAAACGCGTCGGCGACCCACTGCCACTTCGCCGTGACGTGGGTGAGCGCCTTGGCCACGTGACTGCCCGGCACCGTCAGCACCCCCGACCCGCGGGGAGCGGCATCGAGGGCCGGCGCGTCGACCACGAGGGTGACGACCTCTACGACCGGATGCACCCCGGCGTCGGTGGGGAGCGCGGGCACCAGGGGCGAGAGGAGGCGGCGCGCCGCCTCCTCTCCGGTCGCAACGATCACGGCGTCGCCCCGCACATCCTCGAGCGCCTCGGCCGGGGTAGCCACGGCATCGCCGCGGCGCTCGGCCGCGTCATCCGCCTCGCGGCGCACGACCCAGTCGTCCTCGCCGCGCGCGATGCTCCGCACCGGTGCGCCGGTGACGACCTCGCCGCCGAGTTCGCGGATGCGCTCGACCAGCGCGTCGACCAGGCGCCCCATGCCCCCGCGCAGCCCCTCGACGGCTGCGCCGGGCGCGAGCTTCGGGTCGCGGTCGCCGCGCATCGCGACGACCGCGCCGGACAGCGTGCCGACGCGCGTGAGGGCCGCGTTCAGCCCGGGCGCGGCGGCATCCACATCGATCTCCTCCGGCCGGGCGGAGTACACCCCCTGCACGACCGGCGCCACGAGACGCTCGAGCACCCGCGCCCCCATCCGCGACGAGACGAGGGTCCCCAGGCTGTGCTGGTGACCGATCGTCAGCACCGGGCGCAGGCGGTCGACGTATGCGCGCCACGCCCCCCGCCAGCCGATGACGCGGCGCACGTCATCGGCGAAGGGGTTCTCGGGAATGCCGAGCAGCCCCCCGGCCGGCAGCGGAGCCGCTCCCACGCGCGGCACTCCGGCCAGCCAGGCCCGACCGCCCCGCGGCCTGACGATCTCGCCGTCGAGCCCGAGCTCCGACAGCAGCGCGCGCACGTGCCCGCCCCGGGTGGCGTAGCTCTCGGCGCCGACGTCGAGCGGCACACCGGCCACCACGCGCGTGCGGATCGCGCCGCCCGCCTCGTCCGCCGCCTCGAGCACGCTCACCCGCAGACCGACCTTGGCGCAGTCCCACGCGGCGACCAGCCCGGCGATCCCCCCGCCGATCACGATGATGCGACTGTCGTGCGCCCGCCGCAGCAGGTCGGCGGTAGCGTCGGCGCTCACCCGCGCTCCTCGTGGACCAGGCGCACGAGGCGGGTCAGCACGTCCGGGTCGGTCTCGGGCGGCACGCCGTGGCCGAGGTTGACCACGTGCGCCCGCGCGTGCCGACCGCGGCGCAGCACATCGCGCACGTGGGCTTCGAGCACCGGCCACGGCGCCTGGAGCAGAGCCGGGTCGATGTTGCCCTGCACGGTCACGTCCGGCCCGAGCACCTCGGCCGCGGCGTCGAGCGGCGTGCGCCAGTCGACGCCCACGGCATCCACGAGGCCGTCGAGCCTCATGTCGGCGAGGATCGCGCCCGTGCCGACCCCGAAATGGATCAGCGGGACCCGGCCGCGCACGGCGGCCAGCGCCGTGTGCGCGTGGGGCGCCACGAAGCGCCGGTAGTCCTCGGGCGAAAGCGAGCCGGCCCACGAGTCGAACAGCTGGACGGCCGAGGCGCCGGCATCCACCTGCGCGCCCAGGAATTCACCCGCGATCAGCGCGAGCCAGTTCGCCAGGCGATTCCAGGCGTCGGGTTCGGCGTGCATGAGGGCGCGGGCGCGCAGGTGTTCCTTCGACGGCCCCCCCTCCACCAGGTAGGCCGCGAGGGTGAAGGGCGCACCCGCGAATCCGATCAGGGGGGTGTCGCCGAGTTCGGCGGTGATGAGGGCGATCGCGTCACGGACGGGCTGCGCCGCCGCGGCGACCATGGCGGGATCTATCGCGGTGAGCGCGTCGATCTGCGCGACGGAGCGGACGGGCTCGGCGAACACCGGCCCGCGACCGGGTTCGATCTCGACCGCGACGCCCGCCAGACGCAGGGGAACGACGATGTCGCTGAAGAAGATCGCCGCGTCGACTCCGTGCCGCCGCACTGGCTGAAGCGTGATCTCGGCCGCCAGCTGGGGGTTCAGGCAGGCGTCGAGCATGCGGGTGCCGACCCTCAGCTCGCGGTACTCGGGCAGCGAGCGCCCCGCCTGCCGCATGAACCACACGGGAGCACGTTCGGGTCGGTCGCCGGACAGTGCCCGCAGCAGGGGCGCGTCATCGGTTGGCATCTGCCCATCCTCCCATCCCGGTCCGGGCCGCGGGCAGCCGCGGAGCCGGTACTATTGAGTGCGTGTTGCTGTGCGTCACGGCGAGTCACAAGACCGCCGACTTCGATCTGCTGGAACGGCTCAGCGTGCACACGTCGGACATCGCTCCCCTGATTGCGGAGCACGACGCGTGCGTGCGCGGAGCCGTCGTTCTGGCGACCTGCAACCGCTTCGAGGCCTACCTCGACATGGACGACCCCGTCACGGCGGTCGAAGCCGTCGGCGTCGAGGCCGCCCTGCTCGCCATCGAAGCCGCGACGGGCGTCGATGCCCACGAGTTCGAGGGGTCCTACCGCGTCGTCACCGGTCCACCCGTGGCCGAGCACCTGTTCTCGGTGGCATCCGGGCTCGAGTCCGTCGTCGTCGGCGAGGGAGAGATCGCCGGTCAGGTGCGGCGCGCGCTCGGCGAGGCACGCCGCCACGGCACGTCCTCCCCCGAACTCGAGCGGCTGTTCCAGCGCGCCAGCGAGGCCCAGCGCGGCGTCAAGAACGCCACCGCACTCAGCCGCGCCGGGCGATCGCTCGTGCGCCTGGCGCTCGACCTGGCCGACAGCCGCGTCACCGACTGGTCGGACCTGCAGGTGCTTCTGGTCGGCACCGGCGCCTACGCTGCCGCGACCCTCGCGGCATTGCGCGACCGCGGCGCCGACCACATCACCGTGCACTCCCCGTCCGGCCGCGGTCACCGCTTCGCGACCAAGCACGGCCTCGCGTGGACGGATGCCGCCGGCTTTGCCCGCACCGCGGCCGCGGCCGACCTGGTCATCACCTGCACGAGCGCGGATCATCACGTGCTCGACGCCCGGGTCCTGACCGAGGGGCGCGGGGCGCTGGCGGAGGAGATGCCGGCCGCCGCCGAAGCCGCGTCGGCATGCCCGGCGATGCCGGGGGCGTATGGCGGCGGCAGGACTCTCGTGGTCGACCTGGGCCTGCCGCGCAACGTCGACCCCGATGTCGCGACTGTCGCCGGTGTCGATCTGCTCGACCTCGAGACGATCCGCCTGCACGCCCCGCTCGACGAGCTGCAGGCCACCGACGCCGCACGCGAGATCGTTCGCGACGCTGCGGCGCGCTTCGCGCAGGTCGGTGAGCGGCAGAACCTCACCCCCGCGGTCGTCGCACTGCGCGCACACGTCTTCGGCATTCTCGAGAGCGAGATCGAGCGCCTGCGCGACGACGACGGCCGCACCGAGCAGGCTCTGCGGCATCTCGTCGGCCGGCTCGTGCACACGCCGACCGTACGCGCCCAGGAGCTCGCGACACAGGGCCGCGCTGCCGACTATGTCGCCGCTCTCGACGCTCTGTTCGGCATCACCCCGGCGATGCCGCAGGAGCGCGGCGACGCCGAAGGACGCGACGCCGCCAGCGCGTGAGCTTCCCGGTCGCGCACGCGCGATCCGTGTGCTCGGCGCCTCTCAGTGCGACACTGGGGTCATGACCCTCCATATCACCGGCGACGCCGCCGCGGACGAGCTGCTCACCGCGGAACCGCTGGCGCTGATCATCGGGATGCTGCTCGACCAGCAGGTTCCGATGGAGACGGCGTTCGCGGGCCCCCACAAGATGCGTGCGCGCGTGGGCGACCTCGACGCGTCGACGATCGCCGCGCTCGATCCTGAGCAGTTGACGGAGGCGTTCAAGCAGACGCCGTCGATCCACCGCTTCCCCGGCTCGATGGCGGCGCGGGTGCAGTCGCTGTGCGTATGCATCAGGGACGACTGGGAGGGGCGCGCCGAGAACATCTGGACCATCGGCGATCCCGACGGGCGCGAGACGCTGCAGCGCCTGAAGGCGCTCCCCGGGTTCGGTGAGCAGAAGGCGAAGATCTTCCTGGCTCTGCTCGGCAAGCAGTACGGCTATCAGGGCGAGGGGTGGCGCGAGGCATCCGCCCCATACGGCGACGAGGGCGCCTACCGCAGCGTCGCCGACATCACCGGACCGGAGTCGCTCGTGCGGGTGCGCAGCTACAAGAAGGCGATGAAGAACGCCGCGGCTCGAGGGGAGGCCCGATGAAGCCGACCGGTGGCGATGTCGGGGCGCTGATCGCCAAGGCGGGGTCGGCGGCGCGGCGTCGTGACGCCGTCGCGCTCGTGGACCTGATGCGCGAGGTCAGCGGCCACGAGCCCGAGCTCTGGGGCTCGATCATCGGCTTCGGCCGGTGCCACTACCGCTACCCGACGGGCAACGAGGGCGATTCTCCGATCATCGGCTTCGCGCCCCGAAAGCAGGCGTCGACGATCTACCTGCTCGACGGCATCGACGCTCACCGCGAGGTGCTCGACGCGCTCGGCCCGCACAAGACCGGCGTCGGCTGCCTCTACCTGCAGGACGTGTCGGCAGTCGACCTCGACGTGCTGCGCGGCATCCTGGCTCGCTCGTTCCGCTACGTCACCGACGGCGGGGGCGAATACGCGCACCTGACGGTCACCGGCTGACGCGCGAACGCGGCCTGCCCGCGTCGAGCACAACCGGTCAGGCGCCCCGCAGGCGGTCGGACAGATACCCGGGGAGCGCATCGATGGCGACCCGCTCCTGGGCCATCGTGTCGCGCTCGCGCACCGTGACGGCCCGGTCATCGAGCGAGTCGAAGTCGATCGTGACGCAGAACGGGGTGCCGATCTCGTCCTGTCGGCGATACCGGCGCCCGATCGCGCCCGCGTCGTCGAAATCGATGTTCGCGTCGCCGCGCAGGCTCTCGGCCACCTCGCGGGCGAGGGGCGAGAGCCGCTCGTTGCGAGAGAGGGGCAGGACGGCGACCTTGACCGGCGCCAGACGCGGGTCGAGCGCGAGCACCGTGCGGGTGTCCGTGCCGCCCTTGGCGTTCGGCACCTCCTCCTCGCGGTAGGCGTCCACGAGGAACGCCATCATGGCGCGGGTGAGCCCGAACGACGGCTCGATGACGTAGGGCGTGTACCGCTCGCCCGACGCCTGATCGAAGAACGACAGGCTCTGACCGGAGGCCTCGGAGTGGCTCTTGAGGTCGTAGTCGGTGCGGTTCGCGATGCCCATCAGCTCACCCCACTCCTTGCCCGGGAAGCCGAAGCGGTACTCGACGTCGATCGTGCCGGCCGAGTAGTGCGCGCGCTCCTCCTCCGGAACGTCGATGCGGCGCATGTGCGCGGGGTCGACGCCGAGCTCGACGAACCAGTCCCAGCAGGCCTCGACCCAGTGCTCGAACCACGCGCCCGCCTCGTCGGGCGGGGTGAAGAACTCGATCTCCATCTGCTCGAACTCGCGGGTGCGGAAGATGAAGTTGCCGGGCGTGATCTCGTTGCGGAACGCCTTGCCGACCTGACCGACGCCGAAGGGGGGCTTGCGCCGGGCGGCCGTGAGCACATTCGTGAAGTTGACGAAGATGCCCTGTGCGGTCTCGGGCCGCAGGTAGTGCACGCCCGACTCGTCATCGACGACGCCGAGGTAGGTCTTCATCAGGCCCGAGAACGCCTTCGGCTCGGTGTACTCGCCACGGTTGCCGCAGTTGGGGCACGGCACATCGGCGAGGCCGTTCTCGGCGGGGCGGCCCTTGCGCGCCTCGAAATCCTCGATGAGGTTGTCGGCGCGAAAGCGCTTGTGGCAGCTGAGGCACTCAACGAGGGGATCGGTGAACGTCGCGACGTGGCCGGACGCTTCCCAGACACGCTTGGGGAGGATGATCGAGGAGTCGAGCCCGACCATGTCGCCGCGCGAGCGGACGAACGTCTTCCACCACTCGCGGCGGACGTTCTCCTTGAGCTCGGTGCCGAGCGGACCGTAGTCCCACGCGGAGCGCGACCCGCCGTAGATCTCGCCCGCTTGGAAGACGAACCCGCGGTGGCGGGCGAGGGCGATCACTTTGTCGAGACGGGACTGTTCGGCCACGGTGGCTCCAGGTGAGGTGTCGGAGGGAGGGGGCGCGAATCGCGCAGGCGGCTGCGGCCGCGGCATCCGCCCCATCCTACCGGCGCCCCTCTCGGCGCCCCACACGGGGCGCCGTGGCGCGACGTCAGGACGACATCGTCACGTGCTCGGCGAAGAGCCCCGGCCACGCCATCACGCCGTAGGGGGTGCGGGCGATCTCGAGCCGGCTGCCCGCCATCAGCTCGTGCAGGTGCTTCGCGGTGCTGATCGGATGGGTGCGATCACCCGTCCAGGCGAGGATCAGCGTGGGCGCGTCGATCGCCGTGATCGCCTCGCGCTCGGGAAAGTCGGTCGCCGCCGCACCGCGCAGCACCATCGGAAGCAGGTGGTCCGCCACAGTCGGACGCGTCGCGGGGGCGTGCGCGAGCGCGGGCGGCACGGGGGCCGTGCTGCCGAGTTCGACGAACGCTCCGATCCCCTCCCGCTCAACGACATCGGCGCCGTTCAGGTACGTCTCGGCCTGCGACCGGCGCGTCTGCCAGGCCGTCGGGGGAACGACGAGCGTCAGGCTCGCGAAGCGCGCGGGATCGCGCACGGCGGCGTGCAGCAGGGTTCCCGTGCCCATCGAGGGGCCGACGCCGTGCACGCGTTCGCCGGGCGCGACGTGATCGAGCAGGGCCAGCAGGTCATCCGCGAGCCGTTCCCAGCGATAGGCGGGCGGATGCCGGGGCCCGGTCGAACCGCCGTGCCCCCGGGCGTCGTAGCGCAGCACGCGGTGGTCACGCAGCGCCCGCCCGAGGTCGAGCCCGAGCTGGGCGTCGCGGGCGCGGCTGGAGGTGAGCCCGTGCAGCTGCACGACGAGGGGGCCGCGCTCGCCGGTGACGTCGTAGTCGATGGCGGCATCCGCTACCTCGAGTGTGGGCACGGCGCCTCCGGGTCGTCACAAGCGGGTGATATCGGGCCTCTAGACTACGCGCGATGCGCTTGACCAACGTCGCACAGATGTCTCTGCCGCCGGGCCGGCTGTGGAGCTATTCGCCCCGGCCGTCGGGGCAGGTCGGGCGCGCCCTGCCACTGTCGTTCGACCAGCGCCGCCACGTCGGCGAGGGTGATCGGCCGGGCTCGTGGATGGCGATCGCGTTCCATCCACCGGGTGATGTGTCGCCCCCGGTGCTCGCCCGGGCCTGGGCGCAGATGATCGCGCGGCACGGCACGCTTCGCACCGCCTTCTCGCGCACGCTCGGCGGGGTGCTCGCCCTGCACGAGATCGAACTCGGCGAGGGCCAGTGGGTCGAGCATCCCGTGCCCGACGGAGCGTCGACACGCGATGCGCTCCGCGCCGTGCTGGATCGCCTCTGCGCCCCCTTCGAGCGACCGTCGCACGCCCTGTGCATCGTGCAGCCCGCCGAGGGATCGGGCGAGGCGCCCGCCGTGGTCATCGGCTCGGACCACGCACACGTCGACATGTGGTCGCTTCTTCTACTGGCACGCGACCTGCTCGAGCGCATCGCCGCTATCGAGGGCGACACCGAGCCCGCGGCACCCGAGGTCGCCCCGTTCTCGGAGCACACGGCACACCTCGACCGGATGCCGCCGGCTCCCGGCGAGGTGCACGCGCGCTGGGCCGCCATCCTCGAGGCCGAAGGCGGCCGGATGCCCACCTTCCCCCTGCCACTCGGCGACGTGGCCACCGCGCACGACGAGATCGTCGAGGTGCGCGACGTGCTCGACGCGGCGCAGACCCGCGCCCTCGAGCAGCGCGCGGCGCAGCACGACACCCGGGTCAGCGCGTACGCAATGTCGGTGCTCGCGACGGTCACGCGCGAGCTGGCCGGCGCCCCGTTGCGTGCGGTGTTCCCCGTGCACAGCCGGCATGAACCGCGCTGGCACGACTCCGTCGGGTGGTACATCACCAACTCCGTCATCGAGTGCGCCGACCCTGCACCGCGGGCCTGCGCCGCCGCGATCAAAGAGGCGCTGACGCTCGGCTCCTACCCCCTCGCACCCCTGCTCGAGCCCTGGGGAGGGATGCCGGCCACTCCCGGCATGTTCGCCATCTCGTGGCTCGATACGCGCAGGCTGCCCGCCGCGCCGTCCGCACGCGGCATCCAATACGTCTCGGCCGTCATCCGCACCGATGGCGTGATGATCTGGTTCATCATCGGCGAGGACGGCCTGCACCTGCGCTGCCGCTACCCCGACACCGCCGAGGCCAGGCGAAACGTGAGGGCCTGGCTTGATGCGGTTGAGCATGGTCTGCGGGAGGCTACAACTGCGGCTACGCCGTATTGATCACGAGGTTGTCAGTGCGGAGGGCATCCTCGACAGCACCGCCGGCGTTGGCGATCCCGCGCCGCCAGCGGAGGGGTTCGGCGGGTATCGAGGGCGGGGCAGGTCGGTGAGCCGGCTCGCGACGGCAGATGAGAGAAGTTTCATGAAGAAGTTTTGACGGGTCGCCAGAGAACGCCGTCTTTCCGGGGTTCAATGTCCGAGGCCACCCGTAGAGTTCGAACATGAATACGAAAGTCGGGGCAGGTTTCGAGGCCGAGACGGATCTCGCCGCGCGGGACCTTGCGGAGCGGTATGCGGCCGCGTGTCGGGCCGAAGCGGCGGCGCAGGCCGGGGTGGCGCGGGTGCTGGCCGAGGCCGAGACCCTCGCCGAGGAACGGGTGGCGGCGCTGCGCGCTGCGGCGGCGCGGGAGGCGGAGTTGCCGGTGCGGGCGTTGGCGGCGGAGCTGGGGGCGGCGGCGCGGGAGCCCGACCGGACCGTGCAGCGGCGGATGGACGAGGCGGCGATGATCGCCCGGCACTTCCCCACCACGCTGGACGCGTGGGAGCAGGGCACTGTGGCGCGGGGGCATGTGACGGCGATCGTCGACCACGGCATGCCGATCCAGGACGGGGCCGCACGGGCCATGTTCGAACGGGAGGCTTTGGAGCGCGCGGCGGTGACGACGCCCGGGCGGTTGCGGGCTGCGCTCGGGCGGTTGTCGGAGGACCTGCAACCGCGGTCGTTGACCGAGCGGCACCAGGAGGCGCGGGCGACGCGGGGCACGTCGGTGCAGGACCTGGAGGACGGGATGGGAGGGATCCTGATCGTGCAACCGATCACCCTTGTCCGCGGCATCCAGGACCGCCTCACCGAACAGGCGAAAGAGATCAAGAACGCCGACCCAGACGATCCGCGGACCGTGGATCAGATCCGCGCGGACATCGCCGCCGACACCCTCCTCACCTCCACTCCGGATATTGACACCGGGGAAGGACTCGCCGACGGCTATGGCGGGCTCGGATCCATCACCGCGGTCGTCAACGTCACGGTCTCGGCGACCGCGCTGGCCGGGATCACCGACGAACCCGCCGAGCTGGTGGGGCGGGCGCCGGTCGACATCGACACCGCCCGCGAACTCGCCGGCCGCGCCCCCGGGTGGGAGCGGGTGCTGACCGACCCGATCAGCGGCGGGATCCTCGCCGTCGACCGATACACACCCTCCGCAGACATGAAACGGCACCTGCGGGTGCGGGACCAGCACTGCCGGTTCCCCGGCTGCCGACAACCCGTCCACCGGTGCGACTACGACCACACCCACGACTACGCGTCAGGCGGCAGAACCGAAGTGCGGAATCTGGCGGCGCTCTGCCGACGACACCACACCGTCAAAGGCGAAACACCCTGGAAAGTGAAACAACACGACCACGGCGTCCTCGAATGGACGTCGCCGGGCGGGCTGATCTACATCGACACACCTCCATCGATGGTGCGCTTCAGTGACCCGGCGGAGCCGCCGCCGTTCTGAGTGGCGCCGTACTGAGTGGCGCCGTATTGAGCGGCGCCGTATTGAGCGGCGCCGTTCTGAGCGCCTCCCGCATGTGCTCCATCGCTCGGAGGCCTCGTGTCCTGCGCCGGTAGTCCGTTGGCGATCACCGACGACCACTGAACCCGGACTTACTCGTCTACGGCTGCAGCACGACCTTGATGCAGCCGTCCTCCTTCTTCTGGAACGTCTCGTACAGCTGCGGGGCGTCGGCCAGCGGGGCGTGGTGGGTCACGAGATCCATCACGCCGAACGGATCGGTCGGGTCCTCTACCAGGGGGAGCAGCTCGTCGGTCCACCGCTTGACGTTGCACTGCCCCATCCGCAGCGAGATCTGCTTGTCGAACATCGTCTTCATCGGCAGGATGTCGGCCTCGCCGGCGTAGACGCCGCTCAGCGAGACGGTGCCGCCGCGGCGCACCAAGTCGATCGAGGCGTGTAGCGAGGCGAGTCGGTCGATCCCGGCCTTGTCCATGAACTTCTGCGCGATCGCATCGGGCAGAAGGCCGATGGCGTCCTGTGCGAGCTTGACGCCGGGGTTGCCGTGGGCCTCCAACCCGACGGCATCGACGACGCCGTCGGGGCCGCGCCCGTCCGTGAGGTCCCGGAGCTCGTCGACGACGGTGTCGGTCAGGTCGTACGTCGTCACGCCGTGACGCTCCGCCATCGCGCGGCGCTCCGCCTGCGGCTCGACGGCCAGCACGCGGTAGCCACGATGCACGCCGACCCGCGCGGCGAACTGCCCGACCGGCCCGAGCCCCATCACGGCGAGCGTGCCGCCCTCGGGCACGTTCGCGTACTCGACGCCCTGCCACGCTGTGGGCAGGATGTCGCTGAGGAACAGGTAGCGGTCGTCGGGCAGTTCCGAACCGACGCGGATGTGGTTGTAGTCGGCGAGCGGCACCCGCAGGTACTCGGCCTGGCCGCCGGGCACCTGACCGTACAGCTTCGTGTAGCCGAACAGCGACGCGCCGCTGCCATACTCGCGCACCTGCGTCGTCTCGCACTGCGACTGCAGACCGTTGCGGCACATGAAGCAGGTGCCGCACGAGATGGTGAAGGGGATCACGACGCGGTCGCCGACCGACAGCTCCGTGACGCCCGAGCCCACCTCGACGACGACGCCCATCGGCTCGTGGCCGAGGATGTCGCCGGCGTCGAGGAACGGACCGAACACCTCGTAGAGATGCAGATCCGATCCGCAGATGGCGGTCGAGGTGATCTTGATGATCGCGTCCGTCGGCTGCTCGATGACGGGGTCGGGGACCTCCTCGACGGCGAGCGAGCGCTTTCCTTGCCACGTGAGTGCCTTCATGCGGGGAAAACTACGTCGCGCGGGGGACGGCCACGACCCCCTTGACACCGGCGCCCGTCGACGTCACCTCACGCGTCGAAGATCTGGCCGACCGGCTCCCGCTTCTCCTCCTGAAAGCGATCCTCGGACCGCCCCTTGCCCAGTAGGCCGACAGGGAGAGCGCTCGTCGTTCCATGCCCCACTCCTCGTGGAAGATGCCGCGCAGCTTCTTCATCGCCTCGCGCTCCCCGTGCGCGAAGACATCCACCGGACCCGTCGGCCGGGGCAGGGCGGCGACCGCCTCGACGAGCGGCACCCCGTAGTCGGCGGCCGCTGCGCCGTCGCCGCCGACCCGATGCAGCCACGTCACCTCGACCCCGGCCGGCGCGGTCACGGGGATCTGGCCGTCCGGGCCGCCCACCTCGATCAGCGCGCGCCCGTACGCCGCCTCGGGCAGCGCCTCGAGTGCCGCCGCGATCGCGGGGAGGGCGGACTCGTCACCGACGAAGAGGTACTCGACGTCCTCATCCGACGGTGCGTACTGCCCGCCTGGACCCGAGAAGGTCAGGCGATCCCCCGCGGATGCCGCGCCGGCCCATGGGCCGGCGACGCCCTCGTCGCCGTGCACGACGAAGTCGATCGCGAGCGTGCGCGCGTCGCGATCGACCGAGCGCACGGTGTAGGTGCGGCGCACAGGCATGTCCTACGGCGCCAGGCGCTCGCGCAGGGCATCGAGATCGTACGGCGGCTCGAGCCCGAGCTCGGGCTTGGCGAAGAGCAGCTTGACGTACTTGTCGGTCTTGGCCAGGCGCTCCGCGTCGGCGTTCGCGATGAACGTGTCGAAGGCGTCGCCGCCCAGGTGCACGCGCACGAGGTTCGACGAGAGCCGCTCCGTGCGCACGACCTCGAAGACCAGCTGCGTCCCACGGCGCCGGCCGCCCCCGCCACCGCCACCGCGTTCGGGCCGCCCCGCACCCCTCGCTCCCGCGTCGTCGTTCCGCCCGGGCTGTGCATCGTTCGCGCGCATGATCTTTCCTCGTTCCCATCGTTGCGAGAGCGCCGTGAAGCTGCGCTGCCGCGCCTGCTGCTCCTGCCGCTCCCGGCGGCCGCCGGTCCCGCGGCGACGTCGTCGCGTGTCATCGGCGTGCGTCCTTCCTAGCATGGACGGCCCCCTCAGCCGCCGCCGCTCGCGCCTACAGTGGTGCCATGCCCGCCCCGTCGCGCTTCGTGGTCCTCGGCCCGATCGGCCGCGATCTGGTGCTGAGGATCGACGGCGAGATCGCCGCGCGCGACCCGGCCCGCATCACCCGCAGGTCCGAGCTTCTCGGCGGCAAAGGCGCCAATCAGGCGGTCGGTCTGCGTCAGCTGGGTGCCGAGGTGGCCCTCGTCGGCGTGGTCGGCGAAGACGCCGAGGGCGACGCGGTCCTGGAGCAGGCGCACGGCGACGGGATCGACGTGCGGGCGGTGGCACGACGCGGCACGACATCCCTGTTCATCGATGTCGTCGCCGCCGCCGGAGAACGTCGCCTGCTCGAGCACATCCCGGCATCCGCCTTGCTGACCGCCGCCGACCTCTCGCCGGCGCACGAGATGATCGAACGCGCCGATGCCGTCTGCCTGCAGCTGCAGCAGCCGGTCGACGCACTGCTGCCGGCAGCGCGCGCGGCGCGCGAGACGGGTGCGCTCGTGGCCGTCGACGGCGGGACGGGAGGACCGGACCGCGAACAGCTGCTCGCGCACACCGATGTCGTGCGGGCGGATGCCGCCGAGGCCGCTGAACTCGTGGACGCGCCGGTCGACACGATCGACGATGCCCGACACGCCGCGGCGTGCCTGCTCGCGGCGGGTCCGCGCGTGGTGGCGGTGGCGGTGCCCGCGGTCGGAGACCTCGTCGCCTGGCCCGGCGGCGACCGGCTGCTCCCGCACGGCTCGGAAGAGGTCGTGGACCCGACGGGGGCGGGCGACGCCTTCTTCGCCGGACTCGTCACGGGACTTGTGGAGGGATGGGATCCACCGGACGCCGGGCGGCTGGCAGCCGCCGCCGCGGCAGCCACCGTGGGTCGGCTCGGCGGACGCCCCGACCTGCGCCGGCTGCGGCCCGCCTGACCGGGCGACCGCTCGCCGGCCGGCCGTCTGCGGGTTCGGCGTGGTCGGCCCCGCCCTCCGGGGGGCGATAGCGTGAGGAGGTGGGTTCAGGCGATGCGGGCAGACGGAAGCGCCTGACCCGGTACTACCCGCAGTGGGCCGTCGTCGCGGTCCTCGCCCTCGGGGGCCTGTGCGCGTCGTTCATGTTCACGCTCGTCGTCCCGATCCAGGCGCAGCTGCCGGAACTGCTCGACGCCCCGCGGGAGGACACCGCCTGGGTCGTCACCGCGACCCTGCTGACGGCCGCCGTCGCGACGCCGATCTCGGGGCGGCTCGGCGACATGTACGGCAAGCGCCGCATCGTGCTGATCCTGCTCGCCCTGCTCGTCGTCGGCTCCGTCATCGCCGCGCTCTCGACCAGCATCATCGGCATCGTCATCGGGCGCGCCCTGCAGGGGGCTGTCACGGGCGTCGTGCCGCTGGGGATCGCGATCCTGCGCGACATCGTGCACAGCGACCATCTCGGCACCGCCGTCGCCCTGATCTCGGCGACGATGGGCGTCGGCGGTGCGATCGGGCTGCCCCTCAGCGCGATCGTCACCGCGCGCGCCGACTGGCACATGCTGTTCTGGATGTCGGCGGGCATCGGCGTGGTCGTGTTCGCCCTGGTGCTGTGGATCGTGCCGGTCAGCCTCCTCCGCTTTCCCGGCCGTTTCGACTTCGTGGGGGCCCTCGGGCTGGCGGCCGGCCTCACCGGGCTGCTGCTCGCCGTCTCACGCGGAGGCGAGTGGGGCTGGCTCTCGGCCCCGACCCTCGGCTGCGGAATAGGCGGCATCCTGGTCCTGCTCGTGTGGGGCCGCTACCAGCTGCGCACCCGCGAGCCGCTGCTCGATCTGCGGGTCGCCGCGCGCACCCCCGTGCTGCTGACCAACCTGGCGTCGATCGGCATGGGTTTCGCGCTCTTCGGCAGCAACGTGCTGTTCCCGCAGCTGCTCGAGCTGCCCACCGGTTCCGGGGTGGGCTTCGGCCTCTCCCTCATCGGCGCGGCCCTGGTGGTGATGCCCTCGGGCATCATCATGATGCTCATCTCGCCGCTCTCGGGCTGGTTCGCCCGCACGGTGGGCCCGCGCCTGCTGTTCACCCTCGGCGCGCTTGCGGTGGTGCTGGCCTATGTGGTCGCGCTGGCGCTCGGCACCGAGGTCTGGCACATCGTCATGGCCAACATGCTGGTCGGCGTGGGCATCGGGCTGAGCTTCGCCGCGATGCCCCTGCTGATCATGCGGTCGGTGCCCGCCGACGAGACGGGCGCCTCCAACGGACTCAACGCCCTGTTCCGCTCCGTGGGCACGAGCAGCGCGGCCGCCGTGCTCGGCGGCGTGCTCGCGTTCATGTCCGTGCCGTTCGAGGGAGTCCCCGTGCCGACGGCCGCGGCGTTCGAGCTGTCGTTCTGGATCGCCGGCTCGGCCGCGCTGTTCGCGCTCGTGCTCACGCTGTTCATCCCTCGCCACGCGAGTGTGGAGCAGCATCCCGCGACGCCCGCCGACTAATCTGGCGCAATGACGCAGCCCCCCGCGGACGAGGCAGAGCAGCAGACCGCGAGCGATCCCGAGACAGCATCCGGGGCCGCGCCCGGCGACGCCCGGTTCTTCGGCCAGCCGTGGGCACTGGCGCACATCTTCGGCGTCGAGATGTGGGAGCGCTTCAGCTTCTACGGCATGCAGGGAATCCTGCTGATCTACCTGTACTACTCGACGACCGACGGCGGGCTCGGGATGCCGCAGCCCGTCGCCGCGAGCATCGTCGGCGCCTACGGCGGCGCGGTGTACCTGTCGACGATCCTCGGCGCCTGGATCGCGGACCGCCTGCTCGGAGCCGAACGCGTGCTGTTCATCAGCGCCACGATCATCATGCTCGGCCACATCGCCCTGTCGCTGCTGCCGGGCTTCACCGGTGTCGGGGTCGGGCTGGTGCTCATCGCGATCGGCTCGGGCGGGCTGAAGGCCAACGCGACGTCGGTCGTCGGCACGCTCTACGCGGCCGACGATCCGCGCCGCGACGCCGGCTTCTCGCTGTTCTACCTCGGCATCAATCTGGGCGCGTTCCTCGGCCCCCTGCTGACCGGGCTGCTGCAGACGAGCCTGGGCTTCCAGTGGGGGTTCGGGCTCGCCGCGGTCGGGATGGCCCTGGGGCTGATCCAGTACTCGTTCGGCCGCCGCGGGCTGCCCGCCGAGTCCAAGCGGGTGCCGAACCCTCTGCCCCGTTCGCGCTACGCCACGGTGGTCGGTATCGCCGTCGCCGGCGTCGCCGCCGTCACCGTCGCCGTGCTGCTCGGATGGATCCAGGCCGGCACTCTCTCGGTGCTCGTGATAGGCCTGACGCTGATCGCCGCCGTCGCCTACTTCGTCGTCATCCTCGGCAGTCGGCAGATCACGGTCGTCGAGCGTTCCCGCGTGCTCGGGTTCATTCCGCTGTTCATCACGAGCGTGGCGTTCTGGTCGCTGTACCAGCAGCAGTTCACGGTGCTGACCATCTACTCCGACGAACAGCTCAACCGCGACATCTTCGGCTGGACCATGCCGGTGTCGTGGGTGCAGTCCATCAATCCGGTGTTCATCATCATCCTCTCGGGCGTCTTCTCGGCGCTCTGGCTGAAGCTCGGCCGGCGTCAGCCCTCGACGCCCGTCAAGTTCGCGCTCGGCGCCATCGTGATGGGCATCGCCTTCCTGCTCTTCCTACCTTTCGCCGGCGGCGGCCAGCACTCCACGCCCCTGGTGGCGATCGTCGGCATCCTGTTCGTCTTCACGATCGCCGAGCTGCTGCTCTCACCCGTCGGCCTGTCGGTGGCGACCAAGCTCGCGCCCGAGCGGTTCCGCACGCAGATGGTGGCGCTGTTCTTCCTGTCGGTGGCGCTCGGCACGGCGATCGCCGGCTGGCTGGCGCAGTTCTTCACCGAGAACGACGAGGTGCCCTACTTCTCGCTGCTCGGCATCCTGGCCATCGTCGTCGGCATCGCCCTGCTGCTGTCGGTGCGACCGGTGCTCCGGCTCATGAAGGGCGTGCGGTGAACTTTCCCCCCGCAGCTCGCGCAGGCGCTCCCGCAGCACGTCGCGGTCCGGCAGCGGACTGAAGCGGCCACCGGCCTTGCGGTAGACACGACACGTCAGGCCGTACGGCTGCTCGTCCGGCTCGACCACGTCGAGGTCGTCGACGCGCACGGTGGGCGATCCGACGAACCGGTGCGCCTCGGCATCCGCCTGAGTCTCGACCCAGCGCACGTCGATGGGCTCATCGGGCCGCCCCAGCTCCGCCAGGACCGATGACACGCGCGCGAGCGCATCCTCGTGAGATGGGCACCCGGACCAGCTCCAGAGGACGATACGCGGCTCAGCCATGCGCAGGAGGCTGCGTGCCCGCAGCCCCTTTGATGCCGCATCCCCGGGGCGTGGTCTCAGGCTGCGAGACCGGCACGCCCGCAAGCACGTCGTCGAGGGCCCGGCGCAGGTAGGCGGCCCCCTGTGCGGTGTCGTCGTGGTCGGCGTCCGGGGCACCGTGGTAAGCGACGCGACCTGCGGCGTCGAGCACGAAGACATCCGGCGTGACGGTCGCCCCCCACTGACGCGTGATCGTCTGCTCGTCATCGCGCAGATAGTCGAAAGCGAACTCACCCGCCGCCACCCGCTTCTCCATCGCCTCGAAGGAGTCATGCGGGTGGCTGACCGCGTCGTTCGCGTTGATCTGGATCACACGCACGCCTCGCTCGCCGTAGTCGCGGGCGACCTGCTGGATGCGGTCGTGCCACGCGAGTGCGTAAGGGCAGTGATTGCACGTCCAGACGACGACGGTCGCCTCGGAGGCGGCGGGATCGAGGGTGACGCACGCGGGAGGGTGAACGGTTCGACGGTGTCGGCGATGGCGTAGGGCATGCGCTTCTTTTCAACGGCCACGGCCAGTCCACCACGTCGCGACACGAGCGGTTCACCCCCACGGACGTCACTTCGTTGCGGGCCCGCCGCGGTCTTCGTGAGAGTTTCGGGGCATAGGCGCGTTCTCGGCAGTCGCGAGGCTAGAGCAAGTGCAGCTCGCGTTCGATGGCCTGTGCCGACTGACGGAGCGCGGGCAGGTACCGCGCCGCGGTCTCCGAAGGGCCGCCGGCCGACGCATTCATCGACACGTTGACCGCGGCCACGACCCGTCCCGCGCGATCGTGCAGGGGCATCGCGAGCGAGCGCAGCCCCTCCTCGAGTTCGCCGTTGACGAGCGACCATCCCTGCTCGGCGACGCGGCGCAGCTCGGCGAGCAGGTCATCGATCCCGACGAGGGTGTGCGGAGTGAAGGAGCGGCGCGGCGCGGCGTCGAGCACGGCCCGCGCCTCGTCCCCGGCGAGGGGCGCCAGGAGCACACGTCCCATGCTCGTGGCGTAGGCGGGAAACCGGGATCCGATCGTGATGCGCACGCTCATGATGCGGCGGGTGGGCACTCGCGCGATGTAGACGATGTCGTTCCCGTCGAGCACGGCGGCCGAGACGCTCTCGTCGACGTCGCGCGAGAGCCGTTCGAGATGCGGCTGCACGATCTCGGGCAGCGACAGCGACGACAGATAGCTGAACCCGAGCTCGAGCACGCGCGGCGTCAGTGCGAAGGAGCGTCCCGCCTCGTCGGCGGTGCGCACGTAGCCCAGCGAGACGAGCGTCAGCAGGAACCGTCGCGCGGCCGCGCGCGTGAGGCCGGCGCGCCGAGCGACCTCGCTGAGGGTCAGTTCGGGGTGCTCGGCGTCGAACGCACGGATGACCGCGAGTCCCCGGGCGAGCGACTGCACGAAATCGCCGGACGTCGCGGCGTCCACGCCGTCGAGCTTCTCGGTACTCACCGCGTCATCCTCTCATCGGCGTTTCGGCTCGCTTCGCTCGCTCAACGCCCAGAAGGGACCGGTCGTTGAGCGAGCCGGAGGCGAGACGAAACGCCCCGCGTCACCGCTCGAGCACGACGGCGAGCCCCTGACCGACGCCGATGCAGATCGCGGCGACCGCCACCCCGCTGCCGCGGCGCGCCAGCTCGTGGGCCGCGTGGCCGATGATGCGACCGCCGGATGCGCCGAGCGGGTGCCCCATCGCGATCGCGCCGCCGTGGATGTTGAGCTTGTCGGGATCGAGTTCGGGCCAGAGCTTCAGGCAGGCCAGCGACTGCGAGGCGAAGGCCTCGTTCAGCTCGACGAAGTCGACGTCGGCCCAGGTTCGGCCGGCGCGGGCGAGGGCCCTGTTGGCCGCCTCGACGGGCGCGACGCCGAACACATCGGGATCGTTGCCGAAGACGCCCCGACCCGTCACTCGCGCCAGCGGCTCCGCCGCCAGCACACCCTCGGCACCCAGGAGGACCGCGGATGCACCGTCGTTGATCGACGACGCGTTGCCCGCCGTCACCGATCCGTCCTTCGCGAACAACGCGCGAAGCCCGCCGAGCTTCTCGAGCGTCGTGTCGCCGCGGATCCCCTCGTCGCGGGGCATCTCCGCCCCCGGGACCTGCACGATCTCGCGATCGTAGACCCCGGCATCCCACGCCTCGGCCGCCAGCCGGTGGCTGCGCAGCGCGAAAGCGTCCTGGTCTTCGCGTGAGAGCTCGTAGATCGCCGCGAGCTTCTCGGCGGACGCGCCGTTGCTGATCGTCCAGTCCTCGCGCAGGTTCGGGTTGACCATGCGCCAGCCGATCGAGGTGTTCCACATCGTCTGGTTGCCGGCCGGCCATGGCTTCGGCGATTTCTCGACCACGAACGGGGCTCGGCTCATCGATTCCACACCGCCCGCGAGGATCACGCCGGCGTCGCCGGCGTCGATTGCGCGCGACCCCTGGATCACGGCTTCGACAGCCGAACCGCACAGGCGGTTGACCGTCACGCCCGGGACCGACGAGGGGAAGCCCGCCAGCAGCGCACCGAAGCGTGCGACGTTCCGGTTGTCCTCACCGGCCTGATTGGCGTCGCCGAAGATGACGTCGTCGATGCGGGCGGGATCCAGGCCCGTGCGCTCGGCCGCCGCCTTCATGACGATGGCGGCGAGGTCGTCGGGGCGGACGCCGGCCAATGCGCCTCCCGCTCGGCCGAACGGGGTCCGCACGGCGTCGTAGATGTAGGTGCCGGTCATGAAGCCTCCTCGGTTTCGTCTCGCTGCGCTCGCTCAATCGCCGTGACCAGCGCAAGTCCGGTCAGCTCCGCGAGCGACTCGACCGTGTTCTCACCGAACGCCTCGCGCACGGCGAACCCATCCGGCGTGACGTCGAAGATGCCGTGGTCGGTGTAGACCCGGCTCACGCACCCCACGCCCGTGAGGGGATAGGTGCAGGCCTCGACGAGCTTGGATTCGCCCTGCTTGGTGAGCAGGTCGGTCATGACGTAGACGTCTTTGGCGCCGATGGCCAGATCCATCGCGCCGCCCACGGCGGGGATCGCGCCGGGGGCGCCCGTCGACCAGTTGGCCAGGTCGCCGTTCTGTCCGACCTGGAAAGCCCCGAGAACGCAGACATCGAGGTGACCGCCCCGCATCATCCCGAAGGAGTCGGCGTGGTGGAAGTATGCGGCGCCGGCCAGGGCCGTGACCGGCTGCTTGCCGGCATTGATGAGGTCGGGATCGATGCGCCCCTCCTCGGGCGCCGGCCCCATGCCGAGGAGGCCGTTCTCGGTGTGCAGGATGATTTCCAGGTCGGCGGGCAGAAAGTTGGCGACGAGCGTCGGCGCCCCGATGCCGAGGTTCACGTATGCACCCTCCGGGATGTCGGCGGCGATGCGCCGCGCAAGGTCGTCGCGACTGATCCGGGTGCTCACTTCACGTCCTCCTTCGTGTCGGCGACCATCTCGAGGGGGCGCCCTTCGAGGTCGACGCCGCCGATGAATTCGCCGTCTTCCACCCACCGGCGCGAACCCACGGCGACGACACGGTCGACGAAGATGCCCGGTGTGACGACCGACTCGGGGTCGAGCATGCCGAGGGGCACGGTGTCGTCGACCTGGGCGATCGTCGTCGCGGCCGCCGAGGCCATGATCGGCCCGAAATTGCGCGCGGTCTCGCGGTAGACGAGGTTGCCCCATCTGTCTCCCCGGAGGGCGCTGATCAACGCGACGTCGGCCTTGATCGGGTATTCGAGCACGTAGCGACGCCCGTCGATCTCGCGCTCCTCCTTGCCCTCGGCCAGTTGCGTCCCGACGCCCGTCGGCGAGAAGAACGCACCGATCCCGGCTCCCGCCGCGCGGATGCGCTCCGCGAGGTTGCCCTGCGGCACCAGTTCGAGCTCGATCTCGCCCGCGCGGTACAGCCCGTCGAAGACCCAGGAATCGCTCTGACGGGGAAAGGAGCAGATGATCTTGCGCACGCGCCTCGCGGCAAGCAGGGCCGCGAGCCCGGTGTCGCCGTTGCCGGCGTTGTTTCCCACGATCGTGAGGTCGCCGGCTCCGTGGGCGATCAGGGCGTCGATCAGTTCGACGGGCTGGCCGGCCCGCCCGAAACCGCCGATCATCACGGTCGCGCCGTCGGGAATGTCACGGACCGCCTCATCGACGGTGGGAACGGTCTTGTCGATCACACGTCCTCCTCAGACCTGTTCGCTATGCGCACAGGTGTTCGTATAGCGTCCATTCTAGCGCGCCCTCCGGCCACGCACCAGCGTCACCGCAGCAGCCGCCCGGCCCCTGTGGCATCACGGCTCGAGCGAGAGTGACGCCGGAATGGGGACGATGTGCTCACGCAGCGCGATCAGTTCGCGAGCGTGCGCGTCGAGACCGCGGTCCTCCTCGGTGCGCGGCTGCCACCGTGGTACTGGGAGCGCCACTCCCGCGGCGCCGGGCACGACGAAGACGCTGATGCACTGCGTCGTGAGCACCCACTCGCCCGGTTCGCGCGGGTCCGCACACGAGACGCGGATGCTGATGTGCATGCTGTGCCCGCCCGTATGGATGAGTCGGGCGTCCACCTCGACGAGGTCGCCGATGCGCACGGGAGCGAAGAAGTGGATGCCGCCCGAGTAGACGGCGACGGCAGCGCTCGACGTCTCGCCGTCCTTCGCCCAGGAGGCGGCACACGCGTAGGCGGCCTCGTCGATCCACCGCATCACCGTGCCGCCGTGCGCCTTGCCGCCGAAGTTGACGACGCCGGTCGGCACGAGAAAGCGCATCGTCGCCCGTGGCGCAGCGGTGTCGTCGCTGTGGACCTGCTCGAGCATGAGTTGCCGGATCTCGGCGCGCGCGGCGATGCGGTCCGCAGCCGCCGCGGCCAGCTTGTGGTCGGCGCGGGAGCGCGGCTGCCACACCGGCACTTCGGCGGTGCGCCCGTCGGCGCCCTTCGCCACGAAGACGAGGATGCACGTCGTGGCGGGACGATAGCGGTGTTCGTCGACACCGCTCGAGGACACCGTGACGAGAACGTGCATGCTCGTGCGTCCGGTGTGAACGAGCCGCGCCTCGGCCTCGATCAGGCTGCCGGGTGGGATCGGCCGCCGGTGGCGCACGTTGCCGACGTATGCCGTGACGCAATAGGCGCCGGCCCAGCCGACCGCGCACGCGTACCCGGCCTTGTCTATCCATTCCATGACGCTGCCGGCCGCTACCGATCGTCCCCCTGCCGCAGTGTCAGCGGGGGTGGCGAGAAAGCGCAGAGTGATGCGATCGTCCCGTCCGACGGCGCGAGGGGTCGAAGTCACGGCGCCAGCCTAGCGAGGGCGATGGGAATAGGGTTGGCGGCGACGATCGGCCTGCGAGAGGAACCCGGGATGAGTCACCGACTGCAACCTCTGCGGCCCGATCGGATGTCGGCGGAGCAGCGGGCGCTCTACGACGACATCATGACCGGTCCGCGCGCCCAGGGCCCCCAGCACTTCGCCCTCACCGCCGATGACGGCTCACTGCGCGGCCCCTTCGACGCGCTGCTGCGCTCCCCCGGCGTCGGCGGTGCGCTGCAGGGGCTGGGCGCGGCGATCCGATACCGCGCGGAGCTCGCACCCCGCGAAAGAGAACTCGCCATCCTGCTCGTCGCCACCCATTGGGACTGCGACTTCGAACGCGAATCCCACGAGGCCATCGCGCGGGCCGCCGGCTTCAGCCCGGACGAGATCGAGGCGACCCGACGCTCGGACGCGAGCCGTTTCACCGGCAGCGAAGAGATGATCGCGCGTACGGTGCTCGAGCTCCTCGCGGGCGATCTATCCGATGAACTGTGGTCGACCGCGCAGGTCCACCTCGGCGAGGCCACGATCTTCGAGCTGACGACCCTCGTCGGCTACTACTCGACCCTCGCCCTCCAGCTCCGGGTGTTCCGGGTCGGCTCGTGAATCGGGACGCCACGTGCGTTCAGGAGTCGGCGGCGAAGACCTCGGTCGCGATCCGGAATGCCGTGTTCGCGGACGGCACGCCGCAGTAGATCGCCGACTGCAGGATGACCTCGCGGATCTCGTCCACGGTCAGGCCGTTCCGCAGCGCCGCCTTCAGATGCATCGCGAGTTCCTCATGGTGCCCGAGGGCGATCAGCGCCGTCAGGACGGCGACCGAACGCGAGCGCCGATCGAGCCCCGGCCGGGACCAGACGTCGCCCCAGGCGACGCGCGTGATGAAGTCCTGGAAGTCGGCCGTCAGCTCGGTGGTGTTCGCCACAGCCCGGTCGACATGGGCGTCCGAGAGCACCTCCCGGCGCACCCCCATGCCCTGGTCGTAGCGCTGCTCGTCGGTCAGTCCATCGCCGTCGGGTCGGGTCATCTCGCGCCTCCTGTGGCCGCATCGAAGAAGTCGAGCAGTTCGGCCACCGACGCCTCGGGCTGCTCGGCGGGGGCCAGGTGTGCGGCATCCGCGATGCGCCCCGCGCGGCCGTTCTGCACGCCCGCGGCGATCTCGGCGGCCGACGTCTCGGGGGTGACGGCGTCGTGCTCGCCCCACATCGCCAGGACCGGCACGGCGATCTCGCCCAGCCCGTCGCGCACGTCGAAGGCGGCGAGCGCCTCACAGCAGAGGGCGTAGCTCTCGTCATCCGCGTCGCGCAGGGCATGCAGCAGCCGCCCGCCGATCTCGGGGCGCCGCTCGAGCGATCCCGGGGCGAACCAGCGCTCGGCCGAGGGGATCACCAGTGCGCCCGTGCCCCGGCTGCGCACGGTCTGGGCGCGCTCGTGCCACGCCTGCTCCTGGCCGAGCTTCGCGCCCGAGCAGACGATGGCCGCGGCGCCCACCAGGTCCGGGTGCCGTAGCAGCAGTTCCAGACCGACGGCTCCCCCGAGCGATACTCCGGCGTAGAGGACGGGGCCGGCGCCTGCATGGTCGCGCACCGCGGCGGCCACGGCATCCGCGATCTCGCCGACGGTGAAGCCTGCGGTCGCCGCCGGGGAGACACCGTGCCCCGGCAGATCCCATGCGGTCACCCGATAGCGCCCGCGCAGCAGCGGGACGACGTCCTCCCAGAGGATGGTCGACGTGCCGAGAGAGGGGCCGAGCACCACGAGGGGGGCCTGCGCCGGCCCCTCCGGTGCGGTGAGTCGGATCTCGGGGACGGTCATGAGCGCTCCTTGAGGACGTTCTCGGTGAGGGATGCCGCGAGCCCGGTGTACCCCGCGGGATCGAGCAGCGCGTCGACGTCGAGCGCGGCCGCCTCGGGAAGCCGCCGGATGCGGTCGGCGAGGTCGTCGCCGCGGCCGACCGCCGCGACGATCTCCTTCAGCCGCTCGGGGCCGATGAGGGGGCCGAGCACGATCGACACCCGTTCCGAGAGGATCAGGCCTCGGGTGGCTGCGAGATTGCGGGCCACGGCGTCGGGGTCGACACGCAGGCCGGCGACGAGCTGCGCCGTGTGCGACGACGCGCCGAGGGCGAGCCGGAGCAGTTCGCGCAGCGTGGGCCACTCGGCGTGCCAGGCCCCATCCGGCCGCTCGTCCACGGCGAGTGCGGCGGCGAGGTGGAGGGTCGAAGACAGCGCGGGCGCGCGCAGTGCCGCCGAACGGATCAGCACCGCCCGCGCGGGATTCTGCTTCTGCGGCATCGCCGAGGAGCCGCCACCGGTGCCCTCGGCGACTTCGCCGATCTCGGTGCGCGAGAGCGTGGCGACGTCCGCGGCGATCTTGCCCGCGGCATCCACCGCCTGCACCAGGGCGTCGCCGAGCTCTGTGACCGGCCATCGCGTGGTGTGCCAGGGCGCGTCGGGGGCGGCGAGCCCGAGGGAGCGGGCGAAGGAGCGCACGAGCTCCTCGGTCGCGGAGACGGAACCGGTGATCTCAACGAACGAGGCGAGCGTTCCGCCTGCGCCGGCCAGCTGAGCGGGGAGCGCGGCGCGTGCGCCCGCGAGCGCCGCCCGCGCGCGCGAGACGCCGCGCAGCCAGTTCGCGGCGCGCAGGCCCACCGTGGTCGGGACGGCGTGCTGAGTGAGCGTGCGCGCGGCGGCGACGTCGTCGGCGTGCTCTCCGATGAACGAACGCAGGGCCGCTTCGGCACGGCCGAGCGAGGCGAGCACCTCGTCCGCCGCGTCGGCGGCCACCCTCATGAGCGCCGAGTCGACGATGTCCTGACTCGTCGCGCCGCGATGGATCCAGGCCCGCTCTTCCGCGGGCACACGATCCTTCATCATCCCGACCAGGGGGATGACGGGGTTTCCACCGACGACGGCGGCGCGCGCGAGCTCACCGGCATCCAGCCCGTGCCCGCGGCAGCGCGCTCCCGCCTCGTCCCACCCGAACCGCGCCGCGACGGCCTCGGCGACCGACGCGGGGGCGAGTCCCGCCGCCGCATACGCCCGCGTCAGCGAGACCTCCGCCGCGACGAGCGCGGAGAGCACGGCGGCATCCGAGACGACGTCATCGAGACCGGCCGATACCGGCGAGAGCAACCCCGAATCGAGCGCTTCCGGCGCACGGCCGGATGCACTCTCGGGTGCTGCCTCAGAAGCCAATGAAGACGGTCTCCTTCTCGCCCTGCAGCCAGATGTCGTGGTGCAGGTACCCCTCGGGCGTGCGCGTTGCGACGAGCGTAGCGCGCTCGTCGTCGCTCAGCTGAGTCAGCAGCGGATCGGCGGCCAGCGCCTGCTCGTCCTCGGGAAGATAGATGCGCGTGTGCAGCTTGTTCGGCAGGCCCCGGGCATAGATGACCACGGCGAAGAAGGGGGCCTTGCCCTCGTCGGCTCCCGGGTTGCGCGTCCAGAACTCGTAGTGGCCGTCGTCGGTCGTCGCGGCGCGACCGAAGCCCGTGAAGGTGTGGTCGTCGCGGCGCCGGGCGCCGCGGGCGCGGGGCACGGAGCCGTCGGTGTCGGCCGCGAAGATCTCGACGATGGCGTCGGGAATCGCCGCCCCCTGCCCGTCGTAGACCCCGCCGCCGAGCACGATGGCGCCGGGGCTGTGGGGTGCGGCGACCTCGTGCTTGCGGTCGTAGTCGAGGCCGAAGGCGAAGAACGGACCGATCGTCTGACCCGACGTCGGGGCGTGGGTCGCCGGACCACGGCTGCGGGTCACCGCGCGGTGCGCTCGTCGCTCACCCTCGGCGCGGAACGCCTCGGTGACCGAGGGACGGTCGCTGATCCCGCCGGACGGGTCGTTGATCATGTCGCGCTCGCTCATCAGTGCTCTCCCTCGGACTCGAACCACGTGGCATCCGGACCGTCGACGACGATGTCCCAGCGATACCCCATCGAGAACTCGGGGACCGTGAGGTCGTGGTCGTACACCGAGATCAAGCGGTCGCGGTCCTTCTGGTCGCGGATGGTGTTGTAGATCGGGTCGAGCGCGAACAGCGGGTCGCCCGGAAAGTACATCTGCGTGATGATCCGCTGCGTGAAGCCACGGCCGAACACCGAGAAGTGGATGTGCGCGGGCCGCCAGGCGTTGATGTGGTTCTTCCACGGGTACGGGCCCGGCTTGATCGTCGTGAAGAAGTACTCGCCGTCGTCGTTCGTGATCATGCGCCCGGCACCCGTGAAGTTCGGGTCGAGGGGGGCGGGATGCTGGTCGCGCTGATGGATGTAGCGCCCGGCCGCGTTGGCCTGCCAGATCTCGATCAGCTGGTTCGGGATCGGACGACCCCACGAGTCCATGAGCCGGCCGGTCACCGTGATGCGCTCGCCCTGGGGTTCGCCACGGTGCTGCAGCGTCAGGTCGGATTCGATCGCCGCGACGTCGCGCTGCCCGAAGGCGGGCGAGTACAGCTCGATCGTCTCGGGGTCGACCAGGCGCGGGTTCTTGGTGGGGTGGCGCAGGATGCTGGAGCGGTACGGCGGAAAGTCGTACAGCGTCGCGGGTACGTCCTCACCGGCATCCGCACGGCGCTTCGCATCGGCGTGGATCGCGCGGATCTCGTCGGTGATCTGGGACTGCGACGCCTGATCGGGGCCGGCCAGCAGCGACTCTGGGGCCGCCGCCTGATTCGAGGTGGTGGACATCGTGTCTCCTTCGACAATCACGTGCTTCCAGCATGGGGGCCGTAGCGGCGGCATCCATGATCGAATCCCACTCAGTGGGAATCAGGGCTGGCGAAGCGAGCGCGTCAGGTCCGCAGCCGCCTGCGTGACCAGTGCGCCGAGGCGCCGCTCGTCCGCACCCTCGAGCCGCACCACGATGCCCATGGCCGTCGGCGGCAGCCCCCCGATGCGTCCGAGCGGGGCCGCCACCGACAGGTTGCCCAGCGTCATCTCCTCCCGCGTCACGGCGTAGCCCCGGGCCCGGGCGCGAGCCAGGTCGGCCCGCAGCCCCGCCTCGGTGGTGATGGAGTGCGTGGTCTCGCGTTCGAGCGGCACCGAGAAGTAGTCGGCGAGCCACGCCTCGTCGCGCGTCGAGAGCAGGGCCTTGCCCACACCCGTCGTGTGCAGCGGATGCCGCCCGCCCATGCGGCTGAGCGTCGGGTAGGACGCCTGCCCGGAAACACGACCGACGTAGAGTGCGGCGGCGCGCTCGGGACGCGGCGCATCCAGCACCGCCAGGTGCACGTTCTCGCCCGTCGCCTCGTACAGCCGTGACATGTGCGGCAAAGCCGTCTCACGCAGCCGCAACGCGAGGGGCGAGAGCTCCCCGAGCTCCCACAGTCGCACTCCCACGGTGTATCGATGCGCGGGCGCCCGGGCGAGCAGCCCGTGCTCCATCAGCTGCCCGAGCAGCCGATGCAGGGTCGACGACGCCAGCCCCGACCGCTCCGCCACCTGCGCCGCCGTGAGCGCCGGCTCGTCGTCGGTGAAGCACGACAGCACGCGCATGGCTCGGGCGAGGATGCCCACCGCGTCGCCATCGTCCACGCGCCCTCCTCACCCGTCGCCTCGAGGCTACTCCCGCGTGCCATGGCGTCGAGAAAACCACCGTTCGCGTGAGACCACCCGCGTAGCGCGGGCCTCGCGCGAACGGTGGTTCGTCGCGCCGCGTGGTACGGGATGCGGCATCGTGCAGGAGTGGGATGCTGGGGCGATGGCGAACTCGCCCTCCGGTGACTCGATGACCGATCGGGTCGTGCGCGTGCTCGAGACCTTCGACGCGGACCGCACGGTGCAGACCGCCGCACAGATCGGCCGGCGCGCCCGGCTGCCCTCGAGCACCGCGCAGCGACTGGTCGCCGACCTGGTCGAGGCCGGACTGCTCGAACGCGACGACGAGAACCGGGTGCGCCTGGGGCTGCGCCTGTGGGAGCTCGCGCTGCGAGGATCACTCGCGCTGCGCCTGCGGCAGGTGGCGCTGCCGCACATGGAGCGCGTGCAGGCCCGCATCCGCGAGCACACCCAGCTGGCCGTCCTCGAGCAGGAGGAGGCGCTGTTCCTCGAGCGACTCTCGCACCCCCAGGCGGGCGCGAACATCACCCGGGTCGCCGGGCGACTGCCGTTGCACGCGTCCTCTGCCGGGCTGGTGCTGCTCGCGCACGCTCCCGAGGAGGTGCGCGAGCGCGTGCTCGCCCGTCCCCTGCGCGCGCTCTCACCCGAGACCGTCACGGATGCCGCGCAGATCCGCTCCGCGCTCGTCCGCATCCGCCGCGAGGGCCACGTGATCGCCCCCGGGTCGATCGAGCAGGTCTCGACGGGCGTCGCGGTGCCCGTGCGCGACGGCCACGGCGGTCCGGTGATCGCCGCGCTCGCGGTCGTGCTGCCGCGCGAGGCGCCGACGGGAGGCGCGATCGAGGAGCTGCGGCTCGCATCCCACGGGATCGAGGCGGCGCTGGCGGCATCCCGGCCCTGAATCCATCTGCATACCCATTGAATGGGCATCTTGTGCGGTGCGGCTGTCGGTCCCGGGATGCTGGAATGCAGCATCCATCGACGTCGAAGGAGACGACCCATGACCGAGACCATCCGCACCCGCGTCGCCATCATCGGCGCCGGGCCGGCCGGGCTGCTGCTGTCGCACCTTCTGGCCGGTGCCGGGATCGAATCGGTCGTGATCGACCAGCGCACCCGCGACGAGATCGAGACGACGATCCGCGCCGGCATCCTCGAACATGGCACCGTGCAGGTGCTGCACGAGTCCGGTGCGTCAGACCGCGTACTCACCGTCGGTAACAAGCACGACGGCATCGAGCTGCGCTTCGACGGCGAGGGTCATCGCATCGACTTCGCCGCCCTTGCGGGGCGCAGCGTCTGGCTCTACCCGCAGCACGAGGTGCTGAAGGACCTCATCAACGCCCGCCTGAACGCCGGCCAGGACCTGCGCTTCGGCGTCACGGGGACCAGTGTCGAGGATGCGACATCCGACCGCCCGCGCGTCATCGCCACCGACGCCGAGGGGGCCGCCCTCGAGATCGAGGCGGAGTTCGTCGTCGGCGCGGATGGATCGCGCAGCGTCGCCCGCACGGCGGTGACCGGCTCGCAGACCGGCGGGTACTTCCGCGAATACCCGTTCGCGTGGTTCGGCATCCTGTGCGAGGCGCCGCCGAGCTCGGAGGAGCTGATCTACAGCAACTCCGCCAACGGGTTCGCCCTGATCAGCCAGCGCAGCGCCACGGTGCAACGGATGTACTTCCAATGCGACCCCGAGGCCGACCCGAACGCCCTCTCGGACGAGCAGATCTGGCACGAGTTGCAGTCGCGCGTGCCCGGCACCACCCTCAACGAGGGACCGATCTTCCAGCGCGACGTGCTGCGCTTCCGCAGCTTCGTCGCGCACCAGCTGCGCCGGGGGCGCGTCGCGCTGATCGGCGACGCCGCCCACACCGTTCCGCCCACGGGCGCGAAGGGCATGAACCTCGCCGTGGCCGATGTGCTGCTGCTGGAGAAGGCCCTGCGTGCGCTGCTGACGGAGCGGGACGAGCGTCTCATCGACGCCTTCGCCGAGACCGCCTCGCGGCGCATCTGGAAGGCGCAGCACTTCTCGTGGTGGATGACGAGCATGCTGCACGTCGCGCCCGACGCCACCGACTTCGACCGCCTGCGGCAGACCGGCGAGCTGCGCAGCGTGGTGGAATCCGAGGCGGGGCGGGCGTACCTCGCCGAGGCCTACACGGGATGGCCCTTCGAGTCCTGAACGCGTCGGGGCAGCTTCCGGGAAGCCGCGCGCGGGGTATAGTCACGTCCTCGTGAGCGATCAACACGAGGACGTCCCGCGTCCCGGCATACTGCTGTTCCTGGCGGTGTGCCTGATCGCGGCCAACATGCGCGCGACGATCACCGGGATCGGCCCGCTGCTGGAGCAGATCGAGGCCGACACCGGGCTCGCGGCCGCCACCCTGGGCGCGCTGGCATCGGTGCCCCTGGTCATCTGGGCCCTGGTCTCGCCGTTCGCGCACGATCTCAGCCAGCGATTCGGCCTGACGCGCGTCGTGCTGTGGTCGCTCGTGGCCCTGGCCGCGGGGACCGTCCTACGATCCCTGCCCGGACCCACGGCCAGTCTGTGGGCCGGCACCGTCGTGATCGGCGCTGCGCTCTCGGTCGCCAACGTGCTCATGCCCGCGGTGATCAAGCGCGACTTCGCCGCACGCGTGCCGGTCGTCACCTCGGTCTACACCGCCCTGCTCGGTGGCATGGGCGCCGTGGCATCCGGGATCGTCGTGCCGATCTCGCACCTGCCCACGCCGGGCGGTGAGGCAGGATGGCGTGTGGCGCTGCTGGCGACGGGCGCACTCCTGCCGTTCGCGATCATCCTGTGGGTGATCGCCCAGCGACGGAATCCACGCCGAGACGACATCCGCGCACCGGGTCCCCGCGCGCGCACGGGGATCTGGGCGGACAGGACCGCCTGGCTCGTGGGTGGCTACATGGGCATGCAGTCGGCGGCGTTCTACATGCTGGTCACCTGGCTCGCTCCCATCGCCATCTCCGAGGGCCGCAGCGAGGTGGTCGCGGGATTCGACGTCATGCTGTTCCAGCTGATGACCATCGTCGGCTCGCTCACGCTCCCGACCCTGTTGCGGGGGCGCCTCGAGCGCTGGGTGCCGGGGATGCTGCCGGCACTGGCGATCACGGGGACCATCGGCCTTCTGACGGCGCCGTCCACGCTCACGCTCTGGGGGATGCTGGCCGGCCTTTCCACGGGCGCCGCCCTGGGCATGTCGCTGACGCTGATGGCTTCCCGAGCCCGCGACCACGCGACGGCGACCGCACTGTCGGGGATGGCCCAGTCGATCGGCTACATCATCGGCGCAGCCGGACCGATCACGTTCGGTGCTCTGCACAGCGCGGTGGGGGGATGGCAGGCGTCCCTGGGGCTCCTCTTGGCAACGCTCCTCACCCAGGCGGGCATCGGGTTCGCGGTCGGACGCTCCCGATTCGTGCTCGAGCGCTGAGTCCCCGCCGAGCCGCACCCCTCCCTGCACCTCCCGCTATCTTCCGCTCCCCGTTGCGGCGGCAGTTTTGGGCGCGGGCGCCACGAAAAGGTGCAGCCGGCGCAGGAAAGTGCAGCCGCAACGGTGCGTGGGGGCGGCGGGACCGCAGGAGGCCCGGATGCTGGGGTGGAGAGCGCGGGTGCGTCAGCCGCGGGCGTCGCGCGGGAATGCGAGACGGCCCAGCAGCTCAGACAGCTGCGCGCGCTCGCGCTCGTCGAGTTCCCCGTGCAGAACGCGTTCGGCCTCGGCCACGGAGCGTTCGGCCGCCCCGAAGAGTTCCCGGCCCTCGGAAGTGATCAGCACCACATTCGCGCGGCGATCCGCGGGGTCGGGCTGGCGGGAGACGAGACTCCGGTTCTGCAGGTCGTCGACGAGCGCGACGACCTGACTCGGATCCAGGCGCAGGTACTCCGAGATCTCGCGCTGCGAGGGGCGGGTGTCCTGGGCGGCGAGCGCCAGCACCGCGTACGAGCGCACCTTCAGCCCGAAGGGCGCCAGCGCGGCGTTGCCCGAGGCGACCGAGAGGGCGTTCGCCCGCGCCAGCAGAAAGCTGATGTCGCCCGCAAGGTCGGCGGCGGTCGCCGGACCCGGCGTTCCCTCACTCGTCATGCGCCGATCCTAACAAAACGTGGCCAACGTCAATCATTGACATCGTCAATCGATACTGGTTTCCTGGAGTGAGTTCAACGAAGGAGCATCACTATGTCACTCGACGGCAAGGTCGCCATCGTCACGGGTTCAGGCCGGGGCCTCGGGCTCGCATACGCCCAGGAGCTCGCCCGTCAAGGAGCATCGGTCGTCGTCAACGACGTGGATCAGTCCACCGCCGATGCCGCGGTCGCGTCCATCACGGAGACCGGCGGCACCGCCGTCGCCGTCGTCGCGCCGGTCGGGCCCACCGAGACCGCCACGCAGCTCGTCGACGCCGCGTTCGACAACTACGGACGCCTCGACATCCTCGTGACCAACGCCGGTGTCCTGCGTGACAAGACGCTCTGGAAGATGACCGACGAGGACTTCGACACCGTCATCAACGTGCACCTGCGCGGCACGTTCACCTGCGTGCGTGAGGCCGCGGTACGCATGCGCGAACAGGCCCAGGGCGGCCGCATCGTCTGCATCGGCTCGCCCACGGGGCAGCGCGGCAACTTCGGCCAGACCAACTACGCCGCGGCCAAGGCCGGCATCGTCGGCATGGTGCGCACGTGGGCTCTGGAGCTCAAGAAGGCCGGCATCACGGCCAATGCCGTCATTCCGGTCGCCGCGACCGCGATGACCGAGACGATCCCGTACTTCGCGGCGGCCATGGAGGCTGACGCGAAGGGCGAGCCGATGCCGGCCTTCTTCCGGCGTGACCTCGGCTTCGGTACGTCCGACGACGTCGCAGGACTCATCGCATACCTGGCATCGGATTCTGCAGCCGGCGTCACCGGTCAGGCCATCGGCGTCGGCGGCGACCGGATGCAGCTCTGGTCCCACCCGCAGCCGGTCGTCACCGCATACCGCGACGGGGGATGGAGCTACGCCGCGCTGAACGAATCGTTCGACGAGGAGTTCGGCGGGTCACTCCAGGGGGTCGGCGAGACGTTCCCGCCGCTGCCCGAAGAACTGCAGAAGACCACCGAATCGGAATGACATGACCCGGTACGAACCCGCCATCGACGTCGAGGCGATCGAGGCCATCGACGTGCACGTGCACATCGAGGTCGATGCGCACGGACACTCCTCTCTGCCGCCCGACCTCGTCGAGGCCGCCGCGAAATACTTCACCGCGGATGTCGACAAGCCCGATATCGACGGCGTAGCCGCTTACTACCGCGAGCGCAACATGGCCGCCGTCGTCTTCACCGTCGACTCCGAGACGCAGCTGGGGCAGCCACCGCTGTCGAGCGCGGAGATCGCCGAAGGCGCGGCGCGCAACAACGACGTGCTGATCCCGTTCGGCTCGGTGGATCCCCGCAAGGGACCCGCGGCCATCGACATCGCCCGCCGTCTGATCGAGGACCATGGCGTGCGCGGCTTCAAGTTCCACCCCACGGTGCAGGGGTTCGACCCGAGCGACCAGGCGCACTACCCCCTGTACGAGGCCCTGCAAGAGGCGGGCGTCGTGGCGCTGTTCCACACCGGCCAGACCGGGATCGGCGCGGGCATGCCGGGTGGTCGCGGCTTTCGCTTGGGACTTTCGAACCCGATCCTGCTCGATCCCGTCGCCGCCGACTTCCCCGACCTGCAGATCATCATGGCCCACCCCTCGGTGCCGTGGCAGGACGAGGCGCTCTCGGTCGCCACGCACAAGCACAACACGTGGATCGACCTGTCGGGGTGGAGCCCCAAGTACTTCCCGGGCGAACTGGTTCGATACGCGAACTCGCTGCTGAAGACGCGAGTGCTGTTCGGATCGGACTTCCCACTGCTCACCCCCGACCGGTGGCGCCGCGACGTCGAGCAGACGGCCCTGAAGCCCGAGGTGATGCCGGGCATCATGAAGCACAACGCCGCACGGCTGCTGGGGCTGGGAGGCTGAGCATGCCGGTCCTCGCGGCCGACAGCGTGTTCGGCTTCGACCCGTACGACTTCGCGGGCACGCATCTCACCGAGGCGGCGCGCACGACACTGCACAAGCTGCAACGCACCCTCGAGAGCGACATCCACCCTCTGCTGGCAGACGCGTGGGAGAGCGCGACGATGCCCTCCGGCGTCCTGGATGCGCTCGTTCCGCTGGATCTCATGCACCCCGAGGGCGTCGAGTCGAGCGAGGCGGACAGCAGCATGTTCGCCGGCTTTCGCAACTTCGTCCTCGCACGCACCGACGTCTCGGTCGCCACGCTCTACAACGCCCAGTCGGGCCTGTTCCGCACCGCCGTGCGCCTGGGCGGCTCGCCAGAGCAGGCCGCGGAGCTCGATCCGCGCGTCACGTCATTCGACCTGCGCGGAGCCTTCTGCCTCACGGAGCCCGATCACGGTTCGGACATCGCCGGCGGCATGGCGACTCGAGCCCAGCGCCGGGGCGGGGAATGGGTCCTCGACGGAGCCAAGATGTGGATCGGCGGCGCCGCCACCGCAGACGTGTTGGCGGTCTTCGCGCGCGACACCGACGACGGGCAGGTCAGAGCGTTCCTCGTCCCCCGGGACGCCGCGGGGGTTCGAACCGAGACGATCCACGGCAAGGTCTCGCTACGCCCGATGCAGAACTTCCGTGTGCTGCTCGAGGGAGTGCGCGTGCCTGAGTCGGCGCGCCTGCAGGGCGTGAACGGCTGGCGCGACGTCTCGCGCATCCTCGGCGCCATGCGCTCGGACGTGGCGTGGATCGCGACCGGGCTGCAGGCCGGCGCGTTGGATGCTGCGGTGGCGTACGTCCGCGAGCGCGAGCAGTTCGGCCGTCCGATCGGCGGGTTCCAGCTTGTGCAGGAGAAGCTCGCGCGCATGCTCGGGAATCTCACCGCGTCGCTCGGGACCGTCGTGCAGTTGTCGGCCCGGCAGGACGCCGGCGAGCACCGCGACGAGAACTCCGCGTTGGCCAAGATGTGGACCGCGCTGCGCGCACGCGAGACGGCCGCACTCGCCCGCGAGGTGCTCGGCGGCAACGGCATCCTGCTCGAACACGGCGCCGCCCGCTTCTTCGCGGATGCCGAGGCGGTGTATTCCTACGAAGGCACACACGAGATCAACGCGCTCATCGTCGGGCGCGCCCTGACCGGCCAGTCAGCCTTCGCCTGACCGACATACCCATCACAAAGGAGACGCACATGACTACGACCGTCGCATTCGCCGACCTCAGCACCCTCGTCGGCAAGGACCTGGGCCACTCGGACTGGTTCGAAGTGACTCAGGAGCGCATCAACACCTTCGCCGACGCCACCGACGACCACCAGTGGATCCACGTTGACCCCGAGCGGGCGAAGGACGGCCCCTTCGGCGCGCCCATCGCCCACGGCTTCCTCACGCTGGCGCTGTTCATCCCGCTCTGGGTGGACCTGCTCGACGTGCAGGGTGCGACGACCAAGGTCAACTACGGACTCGACAAAGTGCGCTTCGTCTCGCCGGTGCCGGCGGGTTCGCGCATTCGGCTCAGCGCGAGCGTCGCCGAGGTGACCGAGGCGGGCGGCGGCATCCAGATGGCCGTCGATGCCACGATCGAGATCGAGGGCGGCACCAAGCCGGCTGTGGTCGCGCGCAGCCTGCAGCGCTTCTACGCCTGACGGACCAGGGGCGGGCGCCCCCCGGACGCCCGCCCAGCACCAGCTTTCCAACGAAGGAATACGAAATGAACGAACTCGGTCTGGGCGGGTGGCTCGCCCGCCGGCGCCTGCGCGCCCCCGACAAGCTCGCGCTGGTCTTCGATGGGGGAGCGTGGACCTACACCGATTTCGCGGACACGGCGGAACGGGTCTCGGCGCTGCTCGCCGCCCACGGCATCCGCAAGGGCGACACCGTCGCCTACGTCGGCGAGAACAGCCCCCACCTCCTGGCGGTCCTGTTCGGCACGGTCCAGCTCGGCGCCGTCTTCGTCCCCGTCAATACGCGGCTCGCCCCGCCGGAGATCGCATACGTGCTCACCGACAGCGCAGCGCGCCTGGTCGTCCACGACCCGGAGTTCGACGACCGCCTCGCCGCCATCTTCTCCGGCGGTGAAGCACCGACGACGATCCGCACGGGGGCGGGAACGGGCAATGCGCCTGGGCTCACGACGTTGCTCGCATCGAAGGAGCCGCTGCCTGCGTCGACCGTCATGCAGCGCGACGACCCGGCCGCCATCATCTACACGTCGGGCACGACGGGCAAGCCGAAGGGCGCGGTGCTCACGCACCAGAACCTCACCTTCGTCTCGCTCAACTGCGTGATCGACTACGACGTCGTATCGACGGATGTCGCGCTGATGATCTCGCCCCTGTTCCACGTCGCCTCCCTCGGAATGGGCGCGCTGCCACTCATCCTCAAGGGCGGCACGCTCGTGCTCGAGAAGGGGTTCGAGCCGGGCAGAGCGCTCGAGCTGATCGAACGGCACAGCATCACGATGCTGAGCGGCGTCCCTACGACGTATCAGCTGATGGCCGACCATCCGCACTGGCACGACGCCGATCTGTCGTCGCTGCAGAAGCTCACCTGCGGCGGATCCGCCGTGCCCACCCGCATCCTGAACGCCTACGAGGATCGTGGGCTGTCGTTCGCGCAGGGCTACGGGATGACCGAGACGTCGCCCGGGGGCACCACCCTTCCGCCGACGATGTCACGCGTCAAGCAGGGCAGCGTCGGGCTGCCGCAGTTCTTCACCGACGTTCGCGTCGCCGATGAGAACGGGTCGCCGCTGCCGACCGGCGAGGTCGGTGAGGTTCAGATCGCCGGGCCCAACGTGTTCGCAGGGTATCTGAATCTGCCGGAGGCGACGGCCGAGGCGTTCACCCCCGACGGCTGGTTCCGCTCCGGGGATCTCGGCTACCTCGACGACGACGGCTACCTCTATATCGCCGACCGTCTGAAGGACATGATCATCTCGGGCGGCGAGAACATCTACCCCGCCGAGGTCGAGAATCTGATCAGCGACATCGACGGGGTGACGGGCGTCGCCGTCATCGGCGTGCCGGACGACAAGTGGGGCGAGTCACCCTGGGCGGTTCTGACCGTGCGTGACGGCGCGGAAGCCGACACGGACGCGGTGCGCGCCCATCTGGACGGCAAGCTGGCGCGCTACAAGATCCCGAAGAACGTCGTGGTTGTCGACGAGCTGCCACGTACGGCCTCAGGAAAGGTGCGCAAGGCGGACTTGCGGGCGCGTTTCGGCGCGAGCGTCTGAGAGCCGGATGGCGAGCGTCAGTCCTCGACGAGTTCGCGCGGCCGGTCCGCGGCCGCCGAGAACTGCGCTCGAGCCGCCGTCGCAAGCTGCGCGCGACGGAGATGGTACAAAGCGACCGAACGCTCAGAAGGCCACGATTGTTCGAGGAACTCCGGCGGCAGACACGGGTCGGATCTGAGCAGACTCAACCAGTCCGCGATGAGACAGACGAACTCCGACAGCTCGGAGAGGCACCGGATGGAGTCGCGACTCCAGGTCGAGATGAACTCCTCATGCTCGGCCCGGATCGCATCGACGTCCCACGCCTCGCGAACGGAACGGGAAACCGGATATGCGGGCAGATCGACGGCTCGAAAAGCCGTCACGGCGTGTGGCACGAGCGCGTCGGCGAGGGGCTCGAGCGCAGCATCCAGATTCACCTCTCCCGCCGCCAGCCACAGGCCGTCCCGCAGAGGGGCGAAACCTTCCCAGGACAGGCTCGAGCGCAGGCGATGCCGCACCCTCCGCTGCGCCTCCGGCACCGAGAACGTGACCAGGGTCCAGCCGCTCCCCTTCGGGTCGAACGGCCGTTGCGCGTGCACCCTCTCCGCGGCCTCGCGGAGCACCACCGCCGCATCGTCCGACAGCGAGAACCCGATCTCGCGGCCGAGGCGGACCCTCTTGAGGAACCCGCCCCGGGTCATCCGAGCCAGGGTCGCGCGCGTTGCCGGCGCGGCCACCCCGGCCCCGTCGTGTTGCTCACGCCCCCGGCCGCACGGCCTCGCCGCGTTTGGCACGCTGAATCTGCTCGTACACATGCGTGCGCAGTTCGGTGAATCGGGGCAGCGCGCGGGTGGTGATCTGGTCGCGGTCGGCGGCGAGGTCGATCGTGAGGTCCTCCTGCACCCAGGTGGGCGATTTCGACAGCACGACGACCCGCTCCCCCAGGTACACCGACTCATCGATGTCGTGAGTCACGAAGAGGATCGACATCCCTCGCTCCAGGTGAAGCCGGCGCACGAGGTCCTCGAGATCCGCGCGGGTCTGCGCGTCGACGGCCGCGAACGGCTCATCCATGATGAGCACCTCCGGCTGGTATGCCACCGCGCGCGCGATGGCGACCCGCTGCTGCATCCCGCCAGAGAGCTGCCAGGGATAACTCTTCGCCGCGTTCTCGAGCCCGACCGCGAGCAGCGCGTCATCGATGAGGCGCTCACGGTCGGCTCGGCTGAGCTTCTTGTGCTTCAGCGGCAGCTCGACGTTGCCGCGAACGGTGAGCCACGGGTAGAGACTGCGACCATACTCCTGGAACACCAGAGCCATGTTCGGCGGTGGCGCGGTGACCTGGGTGCCATGCAGCTCGACGCGGCCGGAGGTGGGCGCCAACAGCCCGGCGATGCACTTCAGCAGCGTGGTCTTGCCACAGCCCGAAAGCCCGACGATGACCACCAGCTCGCCCGCTTTCATGGTGAAGCTGATGTCACCGATCGCCTCGACGTCTCCCGTCGATGCTTCGTAGACCTTCTTCAGGTTCTCGACGTGCAGAAGCGTTTCAGGCACGCTCCACCTCCTTGATTCCGTGGTACCAGCGCAGCACCCGACGCTCGGTCACGCTGAAGATCACTGCGAGCAGGATGCCGATCAGGCCGAGCAGCACGATGCCACTCCACATCTCGGCGATCAGATAATTCCGTTGGAAGTACACGATCCGATAGCCGAGCCCGGAGGAGGAGTTGAACATCTCCGAGATCACCATCATGATCAGGGCGACCGACATCGACTGACGCACGCCGGCCATGATCCGCGGGCTCGCCGCCGGCACCACGAGGTACCGAATGCGCTCCGCACGCGTGAGGGCGAACGAGCGCGCCGTCTCGGTCATCACGCTGTCCGTCGCCCGCACACCCTCGATGGTGTTCAACAGCACGGGCCAGATCGCGCCCGCGATGATCACGACCACTTTCATGCTGTCGGTGATCCCCATCAGGAGTGTGACGACGGGGATGAGCACCGGCGGCGGGATCGCTCGGAAGAACTCCAGGAGCGGCTCGAGCAGATCCCGCAGCCATCGTACGAGGCCGATGATCGTTCCCGCCGCGATTCCGATGACGATCGAGAGGACGATCGCCAGCGCGAGGCGGCCGAGGCTGGGAAGCACGTCGGTGACGAAGGCCGGTCCCACCCACGTGTCGACGAAGGCTTCGAGGATCGTCAGCGGACCGGGGAAGAACTGCGCCGGCGAGATCGTCGACCACACCCCCCAGAGCACCAGGAGCAGGATCGGCAGTCCGAGGGCGAAGGCGATGTTCTCGCCGATCTTCGTCCACACGCGGGAGCGCCGCCGCGGGCGCACCACCGTGCTCGTGTACAGAGTCACAGCAGCTCCTCCCCTCGAATGGACTGATGCCACGACAGCGAACGCCTCTCGATGAAGCGGAAGATCAGATTCACGACCAGCCCGAGGAGCCCCGCAACGATCACGAGCGAGTACACCCCGACCCAATCTCCCGCCGACTGCGCGAAGACGATCGAGCGGCCCAGTCCGGGCGTTCCGATCACCATCTCGGCGGTGATCGCGAGTATCAGGGCGACGGCGGCGGCGAGGCGCAAGCCGGTCATGATGTACGGCAGCGCGGTGGGCAGCACCAGGTCCTTGATGCGCGATCCGGCGGGCAGCCCGTAGCTGCGCGCGGTGTCGCGGGCCACCGCATCCACGTCGGCGACGCCGTACAGCACTTGCACGAACAGCTGCCAGAAGCTGGCGAAGACGATGATGACGAGGGCGGCGGGGAGCTGGATGCCGTAGACGAGCACGGCCAGCGGGATCAGAGCCACGGACGGGATCGGGCGGAGGAACTCGACGGTCGTGTGCGTGGCGCGCCGGAGGAACGGCACGAGACCGATGATCGTGCCGAGGACGACGGCCGCCACCGTGGCGATCAAGAGGCCGATGAACCAAGCGGTCATCGTGCGGCCGACGTCGCGCCAGAACTCCAGATCGCGCATTTCGTTCGCGAGGCGGGCCAGCGTCTCGGTGGCGTACGGCAGGAACTGGGGCGAGATGATGCCGAGCGTCGGGACGAGCTGCCAGACGAGGAGAAAGTGGCCCTTCGCAGGGATCGGTTCGGGCGCCGGGGCCGGCGAGCCGTCGGCGCCGCGGCGCTCTCAGCGGGGGGTGCGGACATGTGGGGCGTCTTTTCCTTGCGGCTCGTGCGGGGCGCCCGCGAAGGCGCCCCGCACGAGGTACTGCTGCTGCTACGGCGTCTCGTTGCCCTGCGCGAACTCGAGCGCCTCGCTCATGGCCGCCGCGTAGTCGGCCACGAGCTCGGGGTCGCTGTCGAGCAGCTCCTGCGTGGTGAAGTTGGTCAGCACCGTCAGGCCCGGGATGGTCGCCTGGTACGGGTGCACGACGATCGCGCCCCCCGGCACCGACCACCTGCGACATGAAGGGGTCCGGCACCCACGCGGCGTCGATGTTGCCGGCCTCGAGCTGTGCCTGGGCGTCGGGGAAAGCGACTTCGACGAACTCGATCGTCGAAGGGTCTCCGCCGGCGTCTTCGACGGCCTGCATGATCGTCGCGTCGCCGGCGGCGCCGAGGCTGTTGACCGCGACGCGCTTGCCTTCGAGATCCGCGGGACCCTCGATACCTGAGTCCCCGAGCGCCACGACGGCGTTCACGTCCTGCCCGTCGGGGAGGCTCGCGGCGTAGTTGCTGAAGATCACCACGCCGAGGTCTTGCAGGTCCGCGCGGAACGGGCCGAACGCCTGACCCACCGCGAACTGGATGTCGCCCGAGAGCAGCGCGGGGATAGCCTGCGCCCCTCCCTGTGCGGGCACGACCTCGACTTCCAGGCCGTAGTCGGCGAAGATGCCCTCGTCGATGGCTGCCCAGAGGGCGCCGGTCTCGGCGATCGGCAGCGCCGCGACCCGGACGCTGCGGGCCTCGCCGCCGTCTTCGTCGCCGGGTGCGGAAGTCGGGCTGGCCCCGGAATCGGTGCAGCCGCTCAGAACGAGCGCCGCGGCGGCGGTGAGCGCCGCTGCGGCAAGAGTCGGCGTTCGCCGCAGGAGTGCCGGCACATGATGCGGCACCGGGGGCAGGAAGAAGAGTCGGAGACGGGAGAACGCCAGTCGGACGAGCAGGCCGATAGATGAGCGGGAAACCAGAGCGCGATGAGGGCGCCCACCGATACCGGCGGGCGCCCTCATCGAGCATGATCAGTCGCCGAAGACCGACTCGAAGAACTCCGCGTTGCCCACGATCGCCGGGGCGAGTTCACTCTGCGGTACCAGCGGCAGGAAGTTCAGATCCTGGAGAGCCGGGTACCCGTACGGGGACTCGAGGTCAGGATCCTGATTGACCGGGAAGTTCCCCGCTTCCATCACGATCTCCTGCGTCTGCTTCGTGTGCAGGTAGTTCAGGAACAACTTGCCCGCGTCCGGCGACGGCGCATCCTTCACCAGCATCCACTTCTCCGTCGCGATCACGTTGTTCTCGTCGGGGAAATACGACTCGACGGGCGCACCATTCTCTGCCGCCAACAGGATCGACGTCACCGCCGAGAAGGGCTGAACCGGGTACTCACCGCTGCTGATCGACTGCAACGCGAGTTGATCACTGGCAACGGCGCGGCCGTTCGCGGCGATCGCGCGCACGTCGTCCTCGGTGAGCACGTCGCCGAGAAGCAGCTGGCTTACGATCGTCTGCACGCCGCCGGGGGTGATCGGGTTCATGAAGGTGATCCTGTCGTCCCACTCCGCCTCCGCGAGGTCCGCCCAGGTTTCGGGCATCTCGTCCTCGTCGATGAGATCGGTGTTGTAGGACATGTTGAACATCAGCGCCCACGCCGCCGTGTAGAGGTCGCCCTCACCAAGGACCTGATCGGTCGCGATCCGGTCCTCGAGGTCGGGATTGATCTCGAACGTGGCAGGAACGTAGGGGGCTGCGAAGTCCGCGTATCGGTCGGCGTTGGGATTCGAGACGACCGACACCTCATGCTGTCCGGTCTCTGCCTCGGCCTCGAGTGTGGCGGCGAGTTCCGCTCCGACGTAGGTCGCAGTATCGATTTCCATGCCCGGGAAATCCTCTTCGAACGCCTCGTAGACCGGGATGAACTCGTCGTGATGACCGGCGTACAACATCACCGTGGTTTCACCTGATTCGAGCGCTGCGTCGTAGAGCTCCTGCATCTCGGCCTGCGCCTCGTCTGTCACGGCAAGTGGCTCCCAGTTCGGCCCGCCGTCAGCGGACCCTCCCGAACCGTCGCCGGACCCCGAGCATCCCGCCAGGACCAGTGCCCCCACTGCGAGGAGCGCCCCTTTGCTCACATTCTTCGTTGACATGTGCTTTTCTCCTTCTGCTTCTTTCTCGTACCGGGGCATCGCGCCCCGATGGACTGTGCCGGCTACGACTGCGACACGCTGGCGGCCGGGTCGATGTGAAGGCGCAGCTGGCTCGGGTGCTGAGGCCCGCAGAGGACCGTCCAAGTACCCCGATTGCGCAGGTCTTCGTGCAAGATCTGGAGCGGCGGCACGCCCTCCGCCGGCGGACGCTTGATGTAGTCACGGCCCTGCACCGTCACCGCGAGCGACTCCCCCTTGTGGAAGCGCGTTCCCGACGCCCAGATCTCGATGTCCAGCGCAACCGGCTCGCCCGGCACGAGCGGCACTTCCGCGTCGTGCGGGTGGTAGGGCACGAGTGCGCTCGAGCGCCCCTCGTCGAGGGCACGATGGCTGGCGCGAAGCCAGCCCAGCGCCACTGGGCCGTCGGAGAAGAGCGCATTGAACGGAAACTGCACCTCGGCGCCGTCTGCCGTGAGCTTCTTCACGACGACGAACACGTCGGCATCCGTCGCCTCGTCTGCCCTCAGCCACAGCGTCAGGGCCATCGGGCCGACCACGTCGACGTCCTCGGCGAACTCGTGACGAAAGCTCGCGGCGTCGGTCATCGGGTCGAAGGTGGTCGAAGACTCATCCGCCGGAATGTCCTCGACGAGCGCGCCGTCGAGGACATCGAGGAACAATCGCCGGACCTCACCCTCGACCGGCCACGCGGGCAGCTCCCGCCAGGTGCTCTCGGTCGGATCGCCGGTGTCCCGCAGTTCCACACGGATCGCGGGCCAATCGTGGATACCCCGCTCTTCGCCCTTCAGGAAGGTATCGAAGAACGCACGCTGGCGCTCGACGCTTTCCGGCTGGTAGAAGTAGCGCCACTTCTTCTCGCCGTGCACCTCGAGCCACTTGCGCTCTGAGCCCATCTGCGCGTACGCGTTGAGAGTGCCGCGCGAGTGCAGCCCGTGATCGCTCCATGAGGCGACGACGTAGGCAGGGACGTCGATGTGCTCGAACGCGCCGTACTTCTGCTCGTAGTAGTCGTCGTCGAAGGGGTGAGCTCGAAGATTCTCGCCGGTGTCTTCGGTGCGACCCAAGCCGTAGGAGACGTTCTGGGAAACACGATCACGAAATCCAGTCTCGGGGATTCCCCCGTGTGTCGCGAACTCCCGGTACCAGTCGGCGAAACACTCCCACGGACTGATCGCCTTCAGCGCAGGGGGTCGCATCGAGGCGGCCTGATACTGGCTCCCCGCGAGGTATGATACGCCGAGCATCCCGACACTCCCATTCGACCACGGGCGAGCACCGAGCCATTGGATCGTGTCGAAAAGGTCCTCGCGCTCCTGTGGTCCGTTGTGCGGGAAGTCTCCTTCGGAGTGCCAGAGCCCGCGGGGGTCGGCGAGTGCCACGGCGTAGTCGTGACGGGTCCAGTAGACCGGGTCCGGCGACTCGAACCCTGTGAAGGGCGAGATCCACGCCGGGTCCACGCCGGAGCCCGCGAACGTGCGATCAGACACCCAGTGCTTACCGTAGGGGCCCCATGCCAGCAGGACGGGAAGGTCCGTGGCGTGCTCGGAGGGACGATAGACATCCAGGTAAATCGTCACACCGTCGCGCAACGTGACGGCCGCGTCCTTCTCGAGGACCATACCCTCGTACGCGATCGTCTCGTGCCTCAGGGGTGGCGGAGGTGGTTTCCCCACCACGGTCGCCGGGTCGTTCCCCGGTCGCGTAATGACGCCGGGCGTTGTGTCCTCAGTCATGGCGTTCCTCCTTGAACGGCTCGCGTGCACTCAGAAGATGTTGTCGGGCCGCGCGATGCCGAAGTGGTCACGCAAAGTCGGTCCCGCGTACTCGGTGCGGAAGAGCCCCCGGTTCTGAAGCTCGGGGATGAGCTTCGTGCAGATGCGCTCGAAGCCCTCGGGGTTGAAGGGCGAGTTCAGGTTGAAGCCATCGCACGCGCGCCCCTCGAACCAACCCTGCATCCGGTCCGCGATGGTCGCAGGCGTACCAGCGACCCATTGATGACCTGTCGACCGTGCCCGGTCGAAGATCAATGACCGCAGCGAGAGCCCCTGCTCCACGGACTTGCGCCGATAGATCCCCTGGCGGCTCGACAGGGCGCCGATTCCTTCGAAGCGTTCTGCCGGGATCGGGTCGTCCAGTTCCACGTCACTCAGGTCGACGTTCAGGTCGCCCGCGATCTGCAGACGGCCCTGCTCGACGTCGAGGTACGAGCTCAGCTCGGCGGTCAGCTCGTCCGCCTCCGCCTGAGTATCGGCGACCACGGGGACGATGCCGGGAATGATCTTCACGTCTTCGGGCGCCCGGCCCTTGCCTGCCACGAGTTCCTTCATGTTCGCGTAGAACTCGACAGCCTGCGCAAGATCCGGTTGAGCGGTGTAGATCACATTCGCGGCGGAACTCCCGAGATTCATGCCGGGGCCGGAGGAACCGGCCTGGACGAGCACAGGGCGCCCCTGTGGCGGACGGGGCATGTTCAACGGACCCTCGACATCGAAGTACTCGCCGGAGAAGTCGATCTTGCGCAGCTTGGCAGTATCGAGCCAGCGTGCGTTGTCACGGTCGACGATGACCGCATCGTCGGACCAGCTGTCCCACAGCGCCTCGACGACGCCGACGAACTCTTCCGAACGGCGATAACGCTCGGCGGGGTCGGGAGCCGCGTCGATCCCGAAGTTGCGATAGCCGTCCGCGCTGGTGACGATGTTCCAGCCGGCCCGCCCGCCCGAGAGGTGATCGAGCGACGCAAGGAGACGGGCCACGTTGTAGGGCTCGTTCAGCGAGGTGGACAGAGTGCCGATCAGACCGATGTTCCGGGTGACCGCGGCCAGCGCGGAGAGGGTGGTCATCGGCTCGTAAAAGCCGTTCATCATGGTGTCCCCGCGAAGCGTCGCCGTGGCGTGCGCGACGTCCCCGAAGAAAAGAGCGTCGAGCTTCGCGGCCTCGGCCATCTGGGCGATATCCGTCAGAAAATCCAACCCGGGAACTTCCTCAGCCCTGCTCCCAGGGCGACACCAGCTGTTGCGGTGGTATCCGAGTGGCATCACGAACGTCGTCAAGTGCATCTGCCTCATGTCATGCCTTCCTTCTGATGGTCTGGGTCAGCCCCGGCGGCTTCCTGTGGCGATGGCTTTCGTCGCGCTCGTATCGGCAGACGGAGGAGCAGCGGACGAGGCCCTCGGTGTTCGCGCTCTCGGCCCGGCGGCGAGGCGGCGGACGAGAACCGCGATGCCATAGAGCACCACGAAGCCCAGGATCAAGAGCACGAAAGCGGCGGCGGCAACCGGCGCCTGGCCTTCGGAGTAGAGCTCGAACACCTCGACAGAGAGGAATGTCGCTCGGGGACCGGACAGCAGCAGCGGAGCCGAAAGGGTGCCGGAGATGATGACGAAGCAGAGGATCCAGCCACTGATGAAGCTGGGCAGGATCAGTCGCCCGATGATCATGAACAGCGCCTGCGCCTTCGACGCGCCGCTGGTCCACGCCGCCTCCTCGAGTGAACGCGGGATCTGCGCCATCGCACCACCCGTGGCCCGGCTGGCGATCGGAATCGTGATGATGAAGAGCGCGAACATCAGGATCACCGGGGTCGCGTAGAACCCATGAAGGAACGGCAGCGCGAGAAACAGCCACAGCACACCCAGCGCGAGCACCAGGCCCGGCATGGCCAATCCGATCCACTGGCTGAACTCGATGACACGGGCAAGCGGGCCCCTGCGGAATCGCGCCGCCCAATTGAGGATCATCGACGCCGTAACGGCGAGCAGCCCGCCGAAGAACGCGATCAGCGCTGTGTTCCCATACGCCTCGAGCATCTGATCAGAGGCGAAGATCTGCGCGTAGTTGTCGAAGTTGTACACACCCTGCGAGCCGAGGAAGGGCGAGAGCGACACGACCACGAGTTGGACCAGCGGCAGAACGACGGCGAGCAAGGTGAAGGCCACGATCAGCCCCGTGAAAAGCCACTTCCACCCGCCGACGTCGCGCAGCAGCCCGCGCGCCTCCTTGCCGCCAACGGTGGTGAACGAACGCCGCCCCAGGACTTTGATCTGGACCAGCACCAGAATCAGCAGCACCACCATGAGCATCATCGAAACGGTGCTGGCCTCGCCATACTGCGGTCCTGTCGATTGCGAGAGATACGCGTAGATCTCGGTCGGGATGACGTAGATGCCGGCGGGCACCCCCAACACCTGGGCCACATCGAAGGCCTCCAGGAAGAGGATGAAGGCGAGGATCATGACGCCGGAGATCGCCGGCAGCAACACGGGGAGCTGAATCTGGAAGAACGCGCGCGTCGGGCTCGCGCCGCTCATCTGCGCCGCCTCGTCGAGAGAGTTGTCCATCGCCAGGAAGGGGCCGAGCAGGAGGAAGAACTGAAGAGCGACCAGCCTCAACGCCGAGGCGAAGACCACGCCCCACCACGACTCCATGTCGATGACACGTCCGCCCTCGCCGAACAGCGTCGCCAGTCCCTCGTTGATCAGTCCGATCCGAGGGTTGCCGAGCAAGCCCCACGAAATGGCGAAGAACAGCCCGGGGGTGGCCACCACGAGCCCCATGATCACCAGGATGAGACGGCGCAACGGTGTGTTGGTCCGGGTGTAGATCGCCGCGAAAGTTGCCGCCAGAAGGGTCGAGATCACTACGGTCGTCACACCCATCGCGACCGTGGTCCAGACCACCTCCCACGTGCGCGGCCGAGTGAGGACGCCCGTCACAGCACTGGTCGTCCACTCGGATTCCCCGAAGGCAGAGGTACGGAACGCCCCCTGGATCACCATCACCGCTGGGGCGATGAAGCAGATCGCGCACACGATCACCGCACTCAGCTGTGGGTTCAGAAAGGCTGCACGAACCGAATTGACCGCACGCGCAGGGGCGGCTCTCCTCACAGCTCGGCCCTGCGCGCGCCGACCACGCCGCCGGCCGCCTTGGCCGCGGCGATCTCGTCGTCGTGGTCGGGCGCGTGCACGCGGAACCACAGCTTGGAGATCTTCCACTCGCCCGCTTCACGTGCGTACTCCACGTCATACGCCCCCTCTGACCACGGCCCCCAGATCCGTGTCCACCCCAACGAGGTCTTGAAGTCCGCCTGGAGGCGGTGCCAGGTCCAGATCGCGTGGGCCGTGTCGCCGTCGACCGTGATGTTGGGCGAAGAGAGGATGTAGCCGTCCTTGGAGTGCACCACCGGGAGCAGGTCCTGCGTGAACATCTCCTCGATCGCGTCGCGGCCCTTGTGCACGCCGTGATGCCGGATGTCGCAGATCGCGTCGTGGGTGTACGCATCGGCCACCGCTGACCAGTTGCGCACGGCGAGATTGCGCACATAGTCGTTGTGCAGCTTGGTGATCGCCTGCACGGACTCCAGCCTGTCGACCCGCTCGAGCAGGTCCGCAATCGTGCTGTCTGAGATTGAGGCGGTCATCGTGATACTCCTTGGGGTCGGTTGTGGGGGGAGCGGGACCGCCGAGCATGCTCGGCGTGCGCTCGGGAGAGGCCGCCGTGGCGGCCGAACCGCACGGCGAGGCAACGCCCTCGTCGCGCGCGCGGCCGTCGGCCGGCGCCGAGAAACAGCGCGCAGCCAGGACGACCTGCGCCCTCGGGCTGCCGAGCCCCCGCCTGCAGGGGCGTTCGTCGATCAAACGTCATTGTCATTCCGCTCTGTGCTGCGCTGCGCTGCGTGCGTCCTGCCGAAGACGACCCGATCACCGGGCCGGCACACGCGGCGAGAACTGAGGTAGACGCTAGGGAGTGTGGTCGATTTAGTCAACCTTGGAAACTACTTCTCGGACGGAAACCACTGAAATAAAGGGATTGTTGGATGACTACCGCCCCCGAACTAGGACATTGCTTTACTAAATATGATCAGCGGACTACAGTGATGCCGACCGCGATGCGGCGGGCAGGCGCGCCAGTAATGACGAAGGAGTCGACGACATGTGGGACGTGATCGTAGTGGGCGGCGGATCCGCGGGCGCAGTGATCGCGAACCGCTTGACCGAGGACTCCGACCGGCGCGTTTTGGTACTCGAAGCGGGGACCGACTACCTCGGCAAGGACACACCGGAGGAGTTTCGCGACCGCACCCGGGGCTTGGGTATGCAGCTGGCAACCCCGCCCACGATGCGCAGCCCGCATTTCTACTTTCACGGCCCGACCGCTCGACGAGGGGCCGGGCACGATGTGTTCTCCTACCGCCGCGGACGGGGCCTGGGCGGCTCCTCCACCGTGAACGGTCTCTATGCCATCCGCGGAGTGCCGGATGACTTCCGCCACTGGGAGGCACTCGGAGCCGGCGGGTGGGGCCCCGAGGAAATGCTAACGAGCTACATCGCGATCGAAGACGAGCATGACTTCCCCGATGCGCCGTGGCACGGCACCGACGGCCCCTTCCCTGTCTACCGCGAGCCCGAGACCGGGTGGGGAGGCATCGACAAGGCGCTGCGCGACGCTGCGCTCGATGCCGGACACGACTGGTCTCCCGACCACAATGATCCGACGTCGTCCGGCGTCTCACCGTTCGCTATGCACATCCGCGACGGACTGCGCGTGTCGAGCAACCACGCCTGGCTCGACACAGCCCGCGGACGCACGAACCTCACGATCCAGGGCGAGACGACCGTCGACCGTGTGCTCTTCGAGAACGATCGCGCCGTCGGCGTCGTCGACGCCGACGGCGTCGAATACCGGGTCGGCCCCCGTGGCGAGGTGATCCTTTGCGCCGGCGCGGTGCACAGCCCGCCGATTCTCTGGCGCTCCGGCATCGGACCGGCAGACGACATCGCGCGCCTCGGCGTCGACCTCGTCGCGGACCTGCCCGTGGGGTACAACGCACAGGATCACCCCGTGGTCTTCGCCGAGGTCAGCGTGCCGGAGAGCGAGCAGCTGTGCGTCGGCAACCGGCCGACCAACGTCATCGTCCGGTATTCCTCCGGCATGTCCGGCGGCAGGGAGAACGACATGATGCTGCTGGCGACCAACCACAACTACTGGTTCGGTCAGCCCACGGCGGGAGTCGCGATCTCGATCGAACAGCCGCTCACGACCGGGTACATGAGCCTCGCTTCTGCCGACCCGCTGCAGGATCCCCACTTCGAACTCCGCATGTTCGAGGACGAGAGAGACCTGGCGCGAGCGAGCGACGGAGTCGCCCGAACCTTGGAACTGATGTCGCACCCGGCTTTCACGTCACGCGCTCAGAGTCCCGTCAACGCACCTCGGTCGGACGAAGAACTCCGCGCGACGGTGAAGGACACGATGCATCTGACATCGACAGCGCGGATGGGCGCCGCAGGCGACCGCGACGCAGTCGTCGACCCGGATCTGCGAGTGCAGGGCGTCGACGGACTCCGCGTCGTGGACGCCTCGGTGATGCCGACTGTCGCATCGGCGAATACCCTTCTCACGGTTCTCGCGATCGCCGATCGCTTCCTGCGCCGCAACCCCGACATCGCCCGCTGACCCGACGGAAGAAGGATCACCATGCACGACGAGCGCGCCGCAGAGGACTGGTACCAGCGGCTGAACGAGACCCTCGCCACGCGCGGACTTATCGTCGGATCTGACACACCCGGGGCCGTCCGGGTCAGCGTGCCCTGGCGTCCGAACTGGGGCTTCTCGCACGTCGAATCGACCCCCGCGGACGCGGATGCCGCGGTGGAAGCCGCCGCGGACGCCCAGCGTGAATGGAGCAGAGACGAGGACGCCCGCCGGCGCGCACTGGCTGCGCTGGCCGACGTTCTCGAGGGCGAAACCGACCTGCTGATCAATCTGATCTCGTTCGAGAACGGCAAGCTCCTGCCCGCGGCGACCATGGAGGTCCGGGCATCGATGGGGTCGCTGCGACTGGCCGCACGGACGCCGATTCCCTCGGAGACCCTTCGCGAAGACGAGACGGGGCGCCTGCACCTGGTGCGCGAGCCGATCGGTGTCGTCCTGGCCATCACTCCGGCGAACATGCCGCTGCTGATGCTGGTCAACAAACTCGCCACGGCTGCACTCACGGGCAACACCGTGGTCGCCAAGCCCTCTCCGTACACCCCTCTGTCAGCCCTCCTGCTCGAGTCACTCGCCGCAGAGGCATTTCCCCCGCATGTCTTCCAGGTCGTCACCGGAGGCGCCGAAATCGGCGCGCTCCTCGTGGAGAACCCGAAGACGGGGATGATCACGCTCACGGGCTCCAGGCGAGCGGGCAAAGCCGTGATGGCTGCGGCCGCGAGGAACCTCACCCGCGTGCAGCTCGAGCTGGGGGGAAACGATCCTGCCATCATCCTTCCCGACGCCGACCTCGACACCATCGCCCCTCACATCTTCCGCTCGGCGTTCTCCTCGAGCGGCCAAGCCTGTGTGGCCACCAAGCGGGTGTATGTACCCGCGGAGATGATCGACGGGCTCACCGAACGGGTCGTCGCTCTCGCCGACGCGAGCCGGGTGGGCAGCCCCTATGACGCCGAGGCCACGCATCCGGCACTCACGAACAGGGATCAGTACCAGCGTGTCGTCTCGCTCATCGACAGCGCCCGCCAGGAGGGGGCGAACGTGCTCACCGGTGGCGCGGAGGATCCCGAGCACGGTCTCTACATCCGCCCTACGGTGGTCACCGGCCTCGGGGCCGGAAGCGCCCTGGTGGATGAGGAGCAGTTCGGCCCCGTGGTGCCGCTCATCGCCTACGACGATCTTGACGACCTCGTCGAGACGCTGAATGGGGGGCCGTACGGATTGGGCGCAACGATCTGGACCGGGGATGAGCGGGAAGCACGTCCGCTCACTCGACGCCTGGATGTGGGGATGGCATGGGTGAACCGCACCCCCATGCCCGACCCCACCGTGCCCTTCGGGGGCACGAAGGAGTCCGGCATCGGCCGGGAAGGCGGGGCTGCGGGACTCGACGCCTTCTGCGAGCTGAAAGTGATCGGCCTGGACGGTGCTCGGCGTGGCTGAGTCACCGGGTGGCCACGGCCAGCACACGTTCGAGTCCTTCGTCGCTGATGCAGAGGACCGCGCGCGAGAACGCTTCGGAGAGCTCGGGCGAAGCCAAGCCGTGCCCATCGGATTGCTCATGCGTCGCGTCAACAGGCTCATGGCGGTCGACGCTGAACAAGAGGTTCTGCTACCTGAAGGGCTCACCTGGGCCAGCTTCCGCGTCTGCTTTTCGCTATGGGTTCGAGGGCCCATGGAACCACACCGGGTTGCACAGCTCGCCTCGATGAGCCGAGCGTCGGTATCCGCTGCGCGCAAGATTCTCGTCGACTGCGGCTACGTGACGAGTGTGGGGTCGACGAACGATCAGCGCTCGATCGTCCTTTCGCTCACGCCCCAAGGCATCGCCCACACCGAAGAGACGTACGCACGCCACCTCCAGCTCACTCTGGAATGGCTTGAGCCGCTTTCACCACCCGAGCAGCAGATCCTCCTGGGACTGCTGGGGAAGCTGATGGCAAGCCCGCGCGCGGAGGTCTACGGACCTGGCCGCGCCGTCAACACGTGACCCCCCCCCCGACGATGGAGGACGCAATGAGCAACAGCATGAACCAGGACGTCTTCCGCAACGTGGTCGGACACTTTGCCTCTGGCGTCACCGTCATCACGACCCAGGACGGACCCGACCTCTTCGGGACGACGGCTTCAGCCGTCTCGTCGCTGTCGATGGATCCACCGATGATGCTCGTCTGCCTCAACACGTCGAGCTCGACACACGACCACGTTGCGGCCGCGGGCCGCTACGCCATCAATATCCTGGCCGTCGACCAGGGTGAGATCGCCTCACATTTCGCCCGCAAGGGAGCCGACAAGTTCGCCACAGTGTCGCACTCGGTGAGCGACTCAGGACTGCCGCTCATCGACGGAGTGCTGGCTACCATCGAGTGCCGAGTGGTCGAGACAGCCAGCGGAGGCACGCACACCGTGTTCCTCGGTGAGGTCATCGACGCTCAAGCGCGTCCCGGAGAGCCGCTCGCCTACTTCCGAGGCCAGTTCGGCTCCCTCGAACCATCCAACGAGGCCGCCGCCTACGACAGAGTGCGATCCGCAGTCCTGCGGCGCCACACCCCGATCGGTCAGGAGATCTCCGTCGACGAACTCTCGGACCACACCGGCAGCGCTCCGACCTTCGTCTACAACGCACTCGTTCGGCTGGCCACGGAGGACCTCGTCACACGCACCGCGGCAGGAGGCTTCGCCCCTACCCCTGTCTCCGCGGCCATGATCGACAACCTGTACGGCGCCCGCGAGAGCATCGAATCCGGCGTCATCGAGCAGTACCTGGCTGACGCGCCCGAGGAGACGATCGCCGAGATCGTCCGGATCGCCCAAGACCTTGTGTCGCGAAAGCCGGAGACCTCCGAGGAGCTTGACGCATTTCTCGCGGCGAACCTGAACCTGCACTGCACGATCGTCGGCCTCGCCGGTTCCCGGCAGCTCGTCTCGCAGTTCCGCCAGCTGAGCATCTCCACGGTATGGCGCGACACCTACCAAGCGGAAGTGTGGCAAGACAAGCTCGGGCACCCGCTCATCCCGGAACTCGTCGCGGCCATTACGGTCCGTGACGCCGAGAACGCCTCGCGCATCGTGCGAGAACAGGTCAGATTCGTCAAGAAAGCCACGAAGCACTTGATCGAGCAGCACGGCGGCGCGCTCTAGCACGCCACCCGAACGAGGGAGATCCCATGGGACAAATACTGATCGAAGGCCTCGAGAAGACCTTCAACTCCACGCGCGTGCTGCACGGGCTCGACCTGCACATAAAGGAGGGAGAGTTCGTCACGCTGCTCGGCCCCAGCGGCTGCGGGAAGACGACGACGCTGCGCTGTGTCGCCGGCCTTGAGACACCGACATCGGGGCGGATCAGCATCGGCCCGCAGAAGGTCGTCGACACCGCCCGCGCGGCGTCGGTGCCTGCCCACAAACGGCGCGTCGGCATGGTCTTCCAAAGCTATGCGATCTGGCCCCACATGTCGGCGTTGTCCAACGTGACGTTCCCCCTCAAACGCCACAAGCAGGGCACGCGCGCCGAGCAGAAGGCGGCGGCCGAGCGGGCGTTGGATGCCGTGGGTATGTCTGCATACGCAAACCGGTACCCGCACGAGCTCTCCGGGGGTCAGCAGCAGCGGATCGCACTCGCCCGCGGTCTCGTGGCAGCCGGCGAGGTGATGCTGTATGACGAGCCGCTGTCCAACCTCGACGCCAAGCTGCGCGTGAAGATGCGCGACGAGGTTCGTCGACTCCACAACGAGTTCGAGCACACGTCGATCTACGTCACGCATGATCAGGAGGAGGCCTTTGCGATCTCCGACCGCGTCGTGATCATGAATGGCGGCCGCATCGAGCAGGCGGGCACCCCCCGCGAGATATTCTCCGCGCCGTCCAGCCGCTACGTCGCCGACTTCATCGGCTACGAGAACATCCTCGAGATCGATCAGGTCTCGCCCGACGGGACCTCGGGCAGCGCGGGAGAGCTGCAGTTCACAGGATTGGACGGCGCACAGAAGGGTGACGCCATCGCGTTCCGCAGCGGCGTCCTCCGCACCGGTCCAGCTGCCGACGCCGCCGTCGTCTTCGAAGGCACCCCGACCCGACACGCCTACATCGGCGACGAGACGATGCTTCACCTCGTCACGGCCTCCGGCACTGACATCGTCGCCCGGATCCCCGTCGACCAAGAGGTCCCCGTCCAGCCGCAGACCTTCAACGTGGCACGGAGGGACATCGTGCTGTTGCGCGCATAGCCGGACTCAGGGCTGACACGAATGGCAGGAAGGAGGGGCCGAGGCGATCGCCTCGGCCCCTCCTTCCTGCCTGTGCGCTATGCGTCAGCGCGGTAGGACGTGCGTGCCTTCTCCGTCAGAGGTGCCGGCTGGATCGTCGCGCGGATCTTCACCTGCACGTGGTCCTCGACCTGCGCCTTCGATGACGGAGTGTCTTCGCCCCACACCACCGTGACCTCGGTGCCCGGCTCCGCGACGTCAGCGTCGACCACGGCGAGGGAGAGCATGGCCCGCTCGTTCGAGGAGTACCCCGTCCATGTCGAGACACCGACCTGCTTGCCGTTGATCTCGACCCGGTCGAAATGGAAGGTGTCGTACAGGGCCATCGGAAGATTGAAGTACTTCGCGCCGGGACCCTCCTGGAACATCGAGGCGAATGCAGCACCGGTGTCCTCGCCGTTCCACACGAGTGTCACCTTCTGGTGGGCCTTCGACGTCCCGTCCGCGATCATCTTCTCGAGCGCCTCGCGACCGATGAAGTCATGATCGAATGCGACGAGGCGACCGTACTCCAGGTCGAACGGCGTGACGTAGTAGTCCTCGATCCGCTCTGAGAAGTAGGAGCCGCCGAGCGGCGAGGTCGTCTCGTACGCGTTCTCCGTGAGCCAGCGGCGGTAGTCCGCCAGACGCTCGTCGGTGTAGATCGCGGGAAGGGGGCGGGGCAGCCAACCCGATTCCAGAGCGTTGGTGTGGTACGCCCGACCGCCCACCTGCGTGAGGTCGTACTTCTCGCCGGCCTTCAGGATGGCGGCGTGCACCACCTCGTTGTCCTCCCAGGGGCCCCACAGCTCGAAGCCGGGCTCCCCCGCCATGCCGTGACGCAGGGCGCGAACCTCTTTGCCGCCGATCTGGAACCGCGTCATGTGGAAGAACTTCAGCTTCGGCGGCTCTTCGCCCGTGGCCTCGCGGATGACCTCGAGCGCACCGGGACCCTGCACCTGATAGCGGTAGACGACCGGGTCGCCCTTGCGGTAGAGGGAGTTGTCGTCGCGCCAGACGCGCACGTCGTAGTCGCCGGCGACGGCGTGGTAGTGCATCCAGTTGATCGACGGCGGGATGCCCACAGCCTGGTACTCGTCTTCCTCGAGGTGGAAGAGGATGTTGTCGCCGATCACATACCCGTCATGGTTGACCGCGACGAACTGCTTGGCCATGTCGACGGGAAAGTTCGCGACGCTGTTGATGGCGAGGTCGCTGATCAGCTTCAGAGCGTCGGGGCCCTTGATGTTGAGGTCGGCCATGTGGTGGGACTGGTCGTAGAGCACAGCCGTCCTGCGCCACGCAAGCTGCTCGTCCCGCCAGTTGGTGAACTCGGGCACCACACGCGGCACGACTGCGGGCGGGCTCTGCGACTCCCACAGAAGCGACTGAGCGCTCCCGGCTTCGGCAATCGCCTCTTCGAGATTCTTCGGCACGTTTTCCTCCTTGAATGTGACGGCCGGCACCTGGGCCGGCATGGTCTTCAGTCTTGACGCGCACGGCAATTTCGTAAACCATAACTATTCAACTATTCAAATGAGGAATACTTAAATACATGGGCTACCCCTCCTTCACCCTTCGTCAGCTGGAGTACTTCGAAGCGGTGGCCAGCGAAGGGTCCCTCACCGCTGCATCCGAACGCTGCCGCGTCACGCCGTCGGCTCTCACTCTCGCCATCGATGACCTTGAGCGTCACCTCAACCTCCAGCTGCTGATCCGCCGCAAAGGACGTGGCGTCACATTGACCCCCGCGGGCAGCCGCATCCTCACGCATGCGCGAAGCGTGCTCAGCAGGACGGAGGCGTTGTCGGATGATGCACTACGGGCAGCGCGATCGGTCTCGGGGCGTTTTACCGTGGGGTGTTTCACCACCCTCACGCCGTTCTTCCTCCCGCCGATCGTGGAGAAGTTCCGACGGGACTACCCCGACGTGCAGATCGAGCTCAAGGCCGCATCAGCGGGTGAACTGCACGAGCAGCTCGGTCAGGGAAGGGTGGATGCCGCGCTGCTCTACAGCGTCGACGTGCCGCACGCACTCACCTTCGAGCCCGTGCTCGAATACCGCCCGCACGTGATCGTTCCCTACGACCACCCGCTGGCGAACCGGGGCGCGGTCTCGCTCGGCGAGTTGATCAGCGAACCCCTGATCGTCCTCGACGTCCCGCCCACCCGGCAGAACACGCGCGGGATCTTCGAGCAGCTGAGTCTGTCACCGACGATCGGGCACGTCACGAGCAGCTTCGAGGCCGTGCGATGCCTCGTCGGCTACGGGATCGGATACGCCGTCATGTTCCAGCGTCCGGCGACACCCCTCACCTACGACGGGCACGAGGTGCGCGTTCTAGAGATCATCGATCCCGTGCCGACGACCGTCGTCGGCCTCGCCCGCCCCCTGGGGGCACCGAGATCAGCCCGCTACAACGCCCTCCACACGTTTCTCTCCCGAGCCCGCATGGGCGGTCACCCCGTGTCGGGAGCCGACGCGGTCGTCGTCTGACTTCCGCGCAACAAGCCGAGGCCGCCCACCGCTCCCGAGTCCGCGCGTGCGTCAGTCCTCGACGATGGGGGTCCCGTAGATGTGGAATTCCGGCGGTATCGGCGCTCCCCACCCCGGCTTCTTCGCCCACTCCTCCGCAGTCCAGACATAGGGCTGCGCATCCGGTGCGAACACCAGGTACCCGCCGTTGGCCACTTCGATACGGTTTCCACCCGGCTCGCGCGTATAGAGATAGAACCCCTGGATCGCCGTATGGCGAGAGGGTCCGGCCTCGATGTAGACCCGCGCGTCCGCCATGATCTCGGCGGCGCGCAACACCTCTTCGCGCGTGTCCACGAGGTACGCGAAGTGGTGCAGGCGACCGCTGCCGCTGGTCTTCTCCTGCGTGTAGATCAGTTCGTGACCCTGGATCGAGCTGCTCATCCAGGCGCCCGCCTCCGAATCATCGGGAAGTCGGATGATCTCGTAGGTCCGCAGCCCGAATCCCTCCTCCCAGAACGCGCGACACGCGCGCACGTCGCGCGCGAGGAGATTCACGTGGTCGACGTGCCGCACGTTCGCCCCCCGCCCGGCGTACCTCTGGAAGTTCGTCGGGATGACGGGGGCCTCGCCTGCCGGGGCCGTGTATCGCTCGGTCTCGTAGTAGAGACGGAAGAGATGCCCGTCGGGATCAGAGAACTCGTAGGACGGCCCGATGCCGTGATCGGGCTCCACCCACCGCCCGCCGTGTCCGTTCGCCTCGAGCCACGACACGCGCCGTTCCAGTGCCTGCGGGCTCACGACGCGCCACGACACGTACCCGAGACCCGCGGCATCCGAGGCCACGATCTTCAACGACCAGCTCTCGTAGTCCCCGAAAGCCCGCAGGTAGTGCGCGTCGCCGTCGACGGCTACGACGTTCATCCCGAGCAATTCGGTGAAATAGGACAATGTCGCCTCGGGTTCGGGCGTGAAGACAGCATGATGGCCCAGATGGGCGAGGTCGCGGATGGGCTCGGTGGGGTGAGTGGTCATCTCTCCTGCTTTCACTGAGGGGTCGGCGCGGCATCCGGCGCGAGGCCGGAGACACGGAAGACGGGACGGATTCTGCGCGCCGATATCCGCCATCCCCGCCCGTCGATGCGGCGATAGACGTCATCGAAGTCGGCGACCATGTAGAGGTCGACGCCCACGGGCGGATCGGCATTGCTGGCGAAGGTGTGCCAGCTGCTGCGCCCATGCACCACGCCGGCCGATTCGGCCGCGAGGAGCAGGTTCCCCAGGCCGTGCCGCGTCGTCCGTACTCCTGTCCGCGCATGGAACGACGCGACGACCTCGTCGACGCCGTGCAGTTCGCGACCGACGCTGACGTAGTGCACGTCCTCGGTCAGGATGTCGCGGAGGGCATCGTAATCGTGCAGGTCGAGCGCCCAGGCGAACCGCGCATTGAGGTCCGCGATCGCCGCCCGCGTCTCGAGATCGGGAGCGTTCATCGGCGTTGCACCGGGTTGGACAGCGTGCCGATGCCCTCGATCGCGACCTCGACCACACCCCCCAGCGCCGTGAGATCGACGTTCTGCACGGCCCCTCCGGCCGCGGAGCGCTTCAGCGCAGTACCCATGGCGATGACATCGCCCGCTTCGAGGGTGAGATAGCTCGATGCGAAGGAGACCACCTCCGCGACGCTGAAGCGCAGGTTGGCTGTGTTGTCGTCGGTCACGAGGCGTCCGTCGTGGCTGCAGGTGATGCGCAGCGAATGCGGATCACGGATGTCGTCGGATGTGACGACCCAGGGCCCGATGGGGCCGAACGTGTCGGTGCCCTTGTATCGCGCGGGATAGCTGACCCAGCTCTCGACGTAGCGGATGCCGTCGTCGGCGGTCGGATCGGGGTGGATCGCGCGATAGTGGAAGGTGTCCTCGCCACGCATGGTCGGTGAGGTGAGGTCGTTGATGATCGTGTAGCCGAACACGTGCGAGAGTGCATCCTCCGCGGCGATATCCGTCCCGCCTCGCCCGATGACGACGGCGAGTTCCGGCTCGGGGTGGACGCGGCCGAACTCGGCACGCAGCCGGATCGGGCGGGCGTGCCCGATGAGCGAGGAGGACGGCTTGACGAACATCGCCGGCGTGTCGGGGCCGGAGAGGATCCGGTCGGGATTCGCGCTGTTGTTGAGCGCGACGCAAAGCACCTTGCCCGGTCGGTGCACGGGCGGCAGCCATGCGGCATCGGCCAGCGCGATGCGGGGGCCCTCGTGCATCGCAGTGGCGGCGGCCTCACGCCAGCGTTCCGCGGGCGAGAGCAGCACGCTCTCCACGTCCGTATACTCCGCAGGAAGCACGACACCGACGTCGTCGGACTCTCGCACCACGACCCTCCGGTCGCCGTCCTGCTCGATCGATCCGATGTGCATGATCCATCCCCCTCGATGCGCACGCGAAAAGCCACAACGTGTCCGACTCTACGAGAGCATCCCGCCTTCACACATGACACGACCGACCGATTGTTGTCTGTGCGCGCACGGCCGCGGGTACGCGTGAGGCGACACGTAGGCTGAGCCCCATGCGAGGGACCGATGGGGGTCGCGACGAGGTCGTCGCCCGTCTGCGAGACGCGCTGGGGGTGCGCGTGAGCGTCGATCCCGACGATCTTGAAACGACGCGGACGGATGCCTCCGGCCATCGCTCCGGCGCATCGCCCCTGGCCGTCGTCTCGGCCGAGAGCGTCGAGGACGTGCAGGCCACGATGCGGATCGCAACGGACACCCGCACACCCGTCGTCACGCGCGGCGCCGGCACAGGGGCGGCGGGCGGCGCTATCGCAGGGGCCGGCCAGATCGTGCTCTCGACGTTGCGGATGACGTCCATTCACGAGATCCGGCCGGACGATCTGCTCGCGGTCGTCGACCCGGGCATCTTCAACGGCGAACTCAACGCCGTCCTGGCGGAGCAGGGCCTGTGGTGGGCGCCTGATCCGGCAAGCCGAGAGATATCCACCGTCGGCGGAAACATCGCCACCGGCGCCGGGGGGCTGCTCTGCGCCAAGTACGGCGCCGTGCGCGAAGCCGTGCTCGGCGTCGATGTCGTCGTGCCCGACGGACGCCTGCTGCGACTCGGCCACCGTAGCGTCAAGGGAGTGACGGGGCTCGATCTGACCGCCCTGATGGTCGGCTCCGAGGGAACTCTGGGGGTCATCGTGCGCGCGACTCTCAAGCTGAGACGCAAGACCCTCGGCGCCGAACGCACGATCCTCGGAACGTTCCCGGACGTCCGCTCCGCCGCTGCGGCGTCAGCGGCGGTGACCGCGGCGGGCCTGCAGCCGGCGCTCATGGAGCTCATGGACAGCGCCGCCCTTGCGGCCGTCCACGACCTCCTCGGACTCGTCCGACCCGCCGAAGGCACCGCGCACCTGACGATCCAGACGGACGGCCCGGCCGCGGCGGACGAGGCCGAGGCCATTGCCGCCGTCCTCGGGGCACGCGGCGGCGAGACGGTGATGTCCGACGACCCGACGGAGGGTGAGCGCCTGCTCGCCATCCGCCGGTCGGCTCATGCGGCGATGCAGGCACTCGGCGACACGCTCCTCGAGGACATCGCTGTACCGCGCAGCGCCCTTCCGGCGATGTTCGATGAGATCGCGCGCATCGAGCGCGAATTCGGCCTTGTCATCCCGACCGTTGCGCACGCGGGAGACGGGAATCTGCACCCGAGCTTCGTGTTCGAAGGACCCGAAGTACCGGATGTCGTGTGGGCGGCGGCGAGCGAGATGTTCTCTTCGGCGCTGCGCCTGGGAGGGACTCTGACGGGCGAGCATGGAGTCGGGGTGCTGAAGAGCAGGTGGCTCGCCGACGAGCTCGGGGATGATCAGTGGGAGCTCCAGCGCCGCATCAAGGAGGTCTTCGACCCTCTTTGCATCCTCAACCCGGGCAAGGTGTTCGCGCGGTGAGCTCCCGAGAACGCGCCGCGCCGTCGCTTCGCCCCCGCCGTCTGCGCTTGGCCGAGATCGCGGGAATGATTCAATGGCCCGGACGGCGCTCGGCAGCCTCCGATGCCCTCACCACAACGCATACGATTGCAGACCTGCGCACTCTCGCTCACCGGTCAACCCCTCGCCCCATCTTCGACTTCATCGACGGGGGCGCAGGCGATGAAGTCACCGTGCGCCGGAACACGGAGGCGTTCCGCGGGGTGTCGCTCCTCCCCCGGGTGCTTCGCGACGTCTCGCGGATCGACACCGGTGCAAACTTCCTCGGCACGCGCGCCGGCTCGCCGTTCGGCCTCGCTCCCGTCGGCATGACGCGGCTCGCGCACCCCGACGGCGAGCTGGCAGCCGTCCGTGCGGCGCGCGAACTCGGCGTGCCCTACATCCTCTCCACGATGACGTCGTCATCCCTTGAGGCGGTCGCGCAGGCGGCGCCCGAAGCGGATCGCTGGTTCCAGCTCTATCTGTGGAAGGACCGCGTCGCGTCCGAGGCCCTCGTCCGGCATGCCGCCGAACTCGGCTATCGAGCCCTCGTCCTGACGGCCGATGTGCCGGTGGCGGGGCAGCGGCTACGCGATGCCCGCAACGGAATGACGCTTCCACCGAGCTTTCCCCTGCGCTCCGCGGCACGGCTCGCGCTGCATCCCCGCTGGCTTGCCCGCACGCTCGCGAGCGAGCCGCTGGGGTTCGCCGCCCTCGATGTCGAGCGGGGCGGGTTCGCCGAGCAGTCGAATCGGATCCTGGATCCCTCGACGACGTTCGACGACCTGACGTGGATGAGGTCGATCTGGTCCGGCCCCCTGGTCGTCAAGGGAGTTCTCTCCCCCGCCGATGCGACGGAGGCGGTGCGGCGGGGAGCGGACGCCGTGATCGTGTCCAACCATGGGGGGCGACAGCTCGAGAACGCGGTCGCGACGTGGGACGCCCTCCCGGGGGTGCGGGACGCCGTCGGCGATCGCACCGAAGTGTACGTGGACGGCGGCATCCGTTCGGGGACGCACATCGCCGCCGCACGTGCGGCGGGCGCGGACGCCGTGTTCGTGGGCAGACCCTACGTATACGGGCTGATGGCGGGAGGCGAGGCCGGCGCCGTACGCGCAGGGCGGATGCTGCAGACCGGGCTGGAACGGACGATGGCACTGCTCGGCGCCCCCGCCGTCGAGAATCTGGTGCCCGAGATGCTGGCCCCGCCCCGCATGGGCTGAGCGGGGCGCACCGCACCTCGCTCAGCCCATGCGAATCAGATCGTGATGACCTTCGGGGCGGCTACCGCCTTCAGCCCGTGCGCGCCGAACTCCAGACCGTATCCGGAGCCCTTCACCCCGCCGAATGCGACCATCGGGTTGAGAGTGCCGTGCTGGTTGATCCACACCGTGCCGCTGTCGATCCGCTCGGCGACACGGCGCGCCTCGACGGGGTCGCCCCACACCGACGCACCGAGCCCCTGCTCAGAGGAATTCGCGCGCGTGATCGCGTCCTCGACGTCGGTGTACCGGATGACGGGCACAACCGGGCCGAACTGCTCCTCGTCCACGAGAGGCGCGCCGTCGTCGATGTCGGCCACGATGGTCGCCCGATAGAAATGCGCTCCGAGCTCGGGAGCCGCCTCCCCACCGGTGACGATCCGGGCCCCCCGCGCGCGCGCGTCCTCGACGAGCCGCGTGACGATGTCGAACTGCTGTCGATTCGAGAGCGGACCGAGCTGGCTGTCCTCGCTCGTGCCGGGGCCGAGCTGCATCGACGCGGCGATCTTCGAGAGCTCGTCCACCACATCCTCGTAGACCGAGTCATGGACGTAGAGGCGCTTCAGCGCGGCGCACGTCTGTCCGGTGTTGATGAACGCACCCCAGAAGAGCCCCTCGGCGATCGCCTTCGCGTCGCTGCCGGGCAGCACGATCCCCGGGTCGTTTCCGCCGAGCTCGAGCGTGAGGCGGGCGAGGTTGTTCGCCGATCCCTTGACGATCTCGCGCCCCGTCTTGGTCGAACCGGTGAACATCACCTTGTCGACGCCGGGGTGCGCTGCGATGGCGGCGCCGACCTCGCGCCCGCCCGTGACGACCTGGAGCACGTCGGCGGGCAGGTGGCGATTCATGAGTTCTACGACGGCGAGCACGCTCAGCGGCGTGTACTCGCTGGGCTTGGCCACGACCGTGTTGCCCATTCTGAGTGCGGGCGCGATCTGCCAGATCGCGATGAGCGCGGGCCAGTTCCACGGTCCGATCGCGGCGACGACGCCGAGGGGCACGTAGTGCAGCTCGGACCGCGTGCCCTCGGCCTCGAAGAGCACTTCGGTCTCGAGTACCGTGTCTGCCGCGCTGCGGATCCAGACGGCGCAACCACCCGCCTCGAAGCGGGCGCCCGGGCCGTTCAGGGGCTTGCCCTGCTCCCGCGCGATGATCAGTGCAAGCTCCTCGGCATGCGCGTCGACCTCGTCGGCGGCGAGATGCAGCAGTCGCGCGCGTTCCTCGTGGCCGAGACCGGCCCAGCCGGGCTGTGCGGCACGGGCGCGGTCGATGGCACGATCGAGATCGGCGGCCGTCTGCTCGCGCACGTATCCGATCGTCTCGCCGGATGCCGCGTCGGGCACCGCCCGGCCGTGCTCGGGCGCGACCGTGATCGCGTCGAGCAGCGCCGAAGTGTCAGTACTCGTACTCATTTCATTCCCTCCTCGGGGATCGATCTCCAAGTGGGCGGCGTAAGCCGCCCCGGTCGTTGGGGCGCCCCGGGGAAGGCCGGCAAGCCATCCCCGGGGCGGATGAGGTCAGCGGTCGGCGAATGCCGCGACGCACTCGAGTGTGGCGTCCTCCACCTCGACGCCGGAGTAGGTGTCGAGACCCTCGAGGTAGTCGTCGAGGACGCCCTGTGCGTTCTCCAGGCCCTGCCCGCTCGCGAGCTCGACCCACGACTCGAGCATGCGATCGCCCGTCTCCTCCTCCCAGGCGGCGGTGGCCGACTCGTCCCAGGCGGTCAGATCCTCGACCGTGCTCGACTCAAGCATCTGCGGGCATTGTGCGGCCGCTGTCTCGTTGTAAGCCTCGGCTCCGGCGCCGGCGTTCAGCTCTTCGGCGACCTCGTCGAAGACAGCCTTCTGCTCGTCCGTGAGCTCGTCGTACGCGCTGTTGGACAGCCACATCCCGAACGCCGAGTACTGGCCGAAGCCGGGGTCGGTCCAGTACTCCAGCAGCTCGTTGAGCTTGTAGTTGACGGGGAAGTCCATACCTGCGGCGACGGCGTCGGCGAGACCGCGCTCGACACCCTCGTACGTCTCGTTCGCGGGGAGCGCGACGATGCTCGCTCCCGCCCCCTCGAAGAGCTCCTGGGCAAGCGGTCCCGACACGCGCACCGATAGTCCGTCCAGGCCCGCCACATCGGTGACCGGCTCGTGTGTGCCGAGAAGCAGGCGGCCGACGGGCCAGGTGGCCAGGTAATGAAGACCATTGCCTTCCATGACGGCCTCGGCATCGGGGTTCTCCTGGTGCAGGTCGTACAGCGACTGCATGATCGCCTGCCAGTTCTGTCCGATGAAGGGGATGCTGACGACACTCGTCGTCGGAAAGTACTGCGGCGTGTAGTCGGGGATGGTGACACCGATGTCTGCGCGACCGTCGCGGACGCACTCGACGATCTCGGGCGCGGCGCAGAGCGAATACGCTTCCGTGCGTTCGAAGGCGATCGCCCCGTCGCTCCGTTCCTCGACCTCGTCGAGGAACCAGTCCTGGACAGCGGCGTTGGGCGTGCCGTCGATGGCGGCCGTGACGAGGGTGAGTTCAACCTCCGGCTCACCTCCGTCCCCTGCAGAGTCGCCGTTGTCAGGGTCGGCGACGACCCCGGAACAGGCTGTCGCCAGCAGGCCCGCGGCCACGATCGCCGTGAGGGTGAAAGCCCTCCGGTTCTTCCTGGAATGCTGTGTGAACATCGTTGTTCGTCCTCTCCGTGCGTCAGAACATTCGCGATCAGGTGACATCCACGTCGCCCACATCGTCTTCGTCCACCTTCGCCCTGTCGCGCGTCTTCTGGTTGTCCACCGGCGAACGGAGTGTGGTCCGCGCGCGAAGACCGACAGCCCGATACGCGCGCACCAGGGTCACTGAGCGATGAACGTTGGAAGAAAGAGCGTGATCGCGGGCACGAGGAAGAGCAGCGTCGTCGTGACCAGATCGATGGATACGAGCGGCAGGACGCCGCGGAAGACGGTCTCCGGTTTGACCCCGGTCGAACCGGAGACGACGAAGGCCAGGATGCCCACGGGCGGCGTGACCATCCCGATCTCGATCAGCTTGACGATCATGATCCCCAACCAGATCCCGTCGAAGCCGAACTCGGTCGCAATGGGATACAGGATGGGCACCGTGATCACGAGGATCGACATCGACTCGAGGAACATGCCCATCGGAACGAGGCACAGCAGAAGAAGGGCCATCACGAGCATGGGCGGCCAGGGAAGTCCGCCCACCCAGTCGGAGATGGCCTGCGTCACACCGGCGGCGACGAAGAACGTCGAGAGGATCGCGGAACCGATGATGATGAAGAAGACCATCGCGGTCGTCTCACCCGTATCGAGAAGCGACCGGCGGAAACTTCGCAGGATGCTGCGCAGCCCCTTCCGCCGGTTCTCTACGACCAGGATCATCAGCGCGGCGAGCGCACCCATCGCTGCAGACTCGGTCGCGGTGAACACCCCGGAGTACATGCCTCCGAGCACCACCGTGAACAAGATCCCGATGTACACCACGCCGCGCCAAGGCAGCGAGCGCAGCCTCGGCTTGGCAGCCGGGCCATCGTGATCGGATGTGACCGGTGTCATCGTGTCGACCGGTGCCGCACCCTTGGCTCCGCTCGCACCTCGCTTGCTGCGCAGCTCGGCCCTGGCGGCATCCACTGCCTGCGCCAGATCCGCATGGTCGGTTTCCCTGCGAATCGTCCGCTGCCCGACGATCATGATGTAGATGATGTAGCCGAGAGCCGAGAGCAGCCCCGGCACGATCCCCGCCGCGAGCATCGCCGCGACCGATTCGCCGGCGAGGACCGCATAGAGGACCAGGAAAGTGCTGGGCGGGATCATCACCCCGAGTGTCCCCGCGATCGCCACGATCCCGGTCGCGAGGCTCGCGGGAAACCCCTTCGCACGCATCTGCTCGACCGACAGCCTGGCCATCGTCGCGGCGGTGCCGATGCTCGATCCCGAGACCGCCGCAAAGCCGGCGCACGCCATGACCGTCGCGACACCGAGTCCGCCCGGGGCCCGGCGCACGAAATGGTTCGCGACTGCGAACACGTTGTCCGCGATGTTCGCATGGACGGCGAGCATGCCCATCAAGATGAACATCGGGATGATCGTCAGGGTGAAGCTCGCGGAGGTGGTGAACGGAGCCGCCCCGAGAGTGTTGCTGGCGTACCCGAAACCTTGCAGCAGAATAAGCCCTAGCCCACCAGCGCCCGCGAGGCTGACGGCGACGGGGACCTTGACCGCCAGCAGAACGAACATGACGAGCAGCGTCAGGACAACGATCTGGTAGATCTGCATGATGCGTCCCTTACTCTCTTTCGGTGGGAACCGGGGGGAACACGGTCTCGGTGCTGACGGATTCTTCGCTCGTCTCCGCTCCGAGCACCGCACGCCCCCTCAGCGAGCGGACGAGGTTCACCAGGCAGACGAGCAGCAGAACCGCGAACCCGAACGCGATGATCCACCTCAGGGGCCAGACGGGCCACTGGACGAGACCCATCCGGGTCTCGTTCAGACGCGTTGCGCTCATCGCGCGAGTGCCGGAAGCAACCGTCAGCCATGCGACGACGAGGGAGCAGAAGACCCACACCACGAGGTCGAAGACGCGGTTCCAGCCCGGCCCGACCCGACTCGAGACGATCGTCACCGCGACGTGAGCACCCGTGACTCCGGCCCAGGGCAGTGCGAAGAAGATCGCGACGACGAGCGATCCCTCGGAGATCTCGAGCATCGCGGGCACGCTGCTGTTGGTGAAGTACCGCCCAGTGACATCGACGACGATCGCCGACATCAGCACCACGATCGCCGCGGCGGCGATGACGGCCATGATCCGGCTGAGTGCGATGACGAAACGTTCCATTGTTTTCCCCTCGGGCCGGGCGATGGCCTCGCGGTGCCGTCTAGCGAGATTCCCAGTGCGTGTACGCCGCCGTGTGGTCGACTGGTCCGAGCGCCTCGAGCGCGTCTTCGAGCGAGGCGGTCACGGCGGCGCAGACGGGTGCGTCGTGGCCGACAGCGCGCTGCAATTCGTGCGCAATCCGCACATCCTTCGTGATCAGTGGCAGCGCGAAGCCGCTGGCGAACCGGCGGTCGACGACGTGCGGGCCGAACACGTGCGTCGTCGAGAAGCTCTGGCCGGTCGAGTCGTTGAAGACATCGACCATCAGCTGCGGGTCGAGCCCGAATCGCTGGCCGGCCACGAGGGCCTCGGACGTCGCGACGAACGCCGCGCCTGCAACGAAGTTGTTCAGAGCCTTCATGGCGTGGCCCGTGCCCAGCTTCCCAGTCCGGTAGATGGCCCGGCTCATGGCCTCGATGACGGGGACGGCGCGCTCGGCGGCCGCGACGTCGTCCGTTCCGAGCATGATGGCCAGGGTGCCGGCCACGGCACGCTCGCGGGCGCCCGAGACGGGGGCGTCCACCATCGCGACGCCCGCCGCAGCCAGGGCACGGCCCGTCTCGACCGTCTCCGTCGGGTCGGACGAGCTCATGTCGACGACCACGGCCCCCGACTCGAACGGGATCCGCGATCCACCCTCGGGAGTCAGCAGCACTGACCGGACGATGGCGCTGGTGGGGAGCATCAGCACAACGATCGTGCACTCGGCGAGACCCGCCACGTCCGCCACCGCCGTCGCACCGATGCGATCGGCCACAGCGGTCGCCGCTTCCGGATCGGCGTCGTAGACACGCATGTCGTAGCCGACGGCGGCGATGTTGGTGGCCATGGGGGCCCCCATCGTCCCGAGCCCGATGAAGCCGACGATTTCACCGCCGGCGCTCACGATCGGTCCGCCTTCGCCTCTTGCGAACCCGCCGTCGCTTCAGCCTCACCGTCGAGGTCTCTCGCGACCCCCATCTCGGCGAAGACCGTCTCGAGCGCGCGCAGCCCCTCGACCGCGGCGGGGATGCCGCAGTACAGCACCGACTGCACCACGATCTCGCGCAGCTCGATGGGCGTCACTCCGTTTTCGAGAGCGCCACGCGCATGAACCTTCATCTCGTGCGGCTTGCCCGCCGCGACGAGCATCGAGAAGGTGACCTTGCTGCGGTCCGGGATCGAGAGCCCGGGACGCTGCCAGATGTCGCCGAAGCAGTATCGGGTCACGAAATCCTGGAGCTTGTCGTTCAGATCGGTGGTGTGATCCACCTGGTCCTCGGCACCGGCCGCGCCGAACATCCTTCTGCGCTGCTGAACGCCGACCTCGTACAGTTCGTCTCGCACTACCACTGTGGATCCCTCCGTGTTCGCCTGACGCACCCGTGCTCGAGGCTCCCGTGCGTCTGCACACCGGACCCCGCACCCTCGCGGTGGACTCCCTCAGTCTGCGCGAGCGAGCAGACGGTCGTCTTGTCGTCTCGTGCACTGCAGTTCGCCATCTGCGCACGCCGACATGTGCGTGGCAGCGGCCGGCGCCGAGGTGTTCACGCACCCAGCCGAGCATCGCGAAAAGCTCGCGGCGCCTGCCCGAAATGGGCCTTGAAGATCTTGCTGAAGTGGCTGGCATCGGGGAATCCCCACCGCTGCGCGATCTCGGAGACCGAGAGCGACGCCTGAGCCGGATCGCTGAGATCGGTCTCGCAATGCTGAAGCCGCCGCGCACGGATGTAACCGGACACAGTCAGCCCCTCTTCGCGAAAGAGATACTGCAGGTATCGCACCGAGATGAAGTGGGTGCGGGCGATCATCCCGGCGTTCAGGCCGGGATCGCTCAGATGCGCGTCGATGTGGAGCTTGAAAGCCCTCATCTCCACTCGTCGTGATTCGCCCCAGTGGTCGTCCTCCTCCGACAGCTGCGCGTAGACGAGCGCCGTGAGCAGATCGAGCACGCTGCGCAGTATTCGGACTCCTGCCACCCCGGAAAGGCTGTCCAGGTTCTCACCGAGGTGCCGCATGAACGGCGATATCAACGCGCCGATGCCCACGTCGCCCGGCAGCCGGATCGCGGTGATGCGTCGGATGAGGGTGGAGGGAACATCGAACACCGCCTGCGGGAACGCCATCACGAGGCATCTCACGTCGCTGGTGAACTCCAGCGTGTACGGCCTGCTCGTGTCGTAGAGCGCGATGTCACCGGGGCGAAGCACCGTCTCTCGTCCGTCCTGCGCGACGATTCCGGATCCCTCCAGCTGCAGACTGAGCTTGTAGTGCTTGGGATCTGACGCGGAGATGAGCGACTCGGTGCGGAGGACGCGATGAGCGCTGGCGGCGATCTGCGTGATGCATGTCTGGTCGATGTAGCGCCATCGGATGGATCCTTCGAAGAAGCCGTCCGCGGCGAGCTGGAGGGGGACGAAGCGGTTGCCCGCCACCTCCCGCCATTCGCCGAGCGATGATGCGCTCGCCGATTCCACGCCGGGTCTCGGCGCCTCCTGGATAGTTCTGTGGGCCACGTTGCTCCCTCGAAGACGCGCCACGGCGACGTGTGCGCACCATCGCCCGTCTCAACGTGAGCAGTCGGCGGTGACTGCTCCTCGGACGGACCCTTCCGATCTGAGCAGACTAACCCACAAGCAGAACGCGGCGCGAGGGGGACCGTGCGACCGCACGCCAGAGCTTGTCCGCGTACGAACAGTCCTTGTCGGCGAGCGCCAGAGGCTCGCGCAGGCACCCTGCCGGCGCGAGGATGTGTGGGAACCGACCTACGGAGGCACCGTGCACAAGCTCATCGTCCTTTACCCGCCCCCGACCGACCCCGCGGCGTTCGAGGAGTACTACCGCAGCACCCACTTGGCACTTGCCAAGCAGCTTCCTGGAACGCTCGGACAGAGATTCACCTTGAGTGTCGACGCTGCGGAAGGAGAGAGCCCGTACTTCGCGATCTTCGAGGCGGACTTCGTCGACAAGGAGGCCATGGTGGCGGCCATCACCTCCCCCGCAGGGCAGGCGGTTCAGGCCGACGTGGAGAACTACGCCTCGGGCGGCGCCATCGTGCTCGACTACGACGTCGAAGCCGTGCCCTGACCCACGGCTTCGCCGCACATCCCGCACACGCCCGTCGCGGGCACCTCCACGAAGCAGTCCGGGCAGACCACGGGTGCTCGTTCCGGTGCAGCGCGCACGCGAGGAGCGGGAGCCCGCCTGGCTGCTCCCGGAGGCGACCCCGCGCTCGTCCGGGCAGAAGATCGCGGCGGCGGCGTGGTGGTGGGTCGATGGTCGATGCAGTAGAACCGCACGATACCCGCGTGGTTGTTCGGGTGACGGTGCTTGACGGCCCAGAGTTCGGTCCGCGCTCGCACTGGCGAATCCAAGCCGCATCCCACGCATCGCGTGGGCTCCCCGGGAAGAACGTCCGCCACCAGGGCAGGGGTGTCGAAAGCGAGGCCGTCCCGCCAATCGGATGTCGCGGTGAACCTCATGTGTCCTGCCTCCTGGCGTGGTCGGGGCGAACTCCCCCGACCACGCTACGCCACACCCGGACTACAGCGGGTACGAGCCCGGCTCTCTCCGCATCGTGATCCAGCGCGTCTCCGTGAAGGCGTCGATGTTCGCTTGCGCCCCTCCGTGCCGCGATCCGGTCCCGGAGGACCCGACACCACCGAAGGGAGCGTTGGCCTCGTCGTTGACGGTCTGGTCGTTGATGTGCACGATCCCCGTCGGAATCCTTCGCGCCAACTCGAGCCCCGCCATCGCGTCGGCCGTGACGATGCCCAGCGACAAGCCGTACTCCGTCGCCGCAGCGAGTTCGACCGCGTCATCATCCGTCGAGTACGGCACCACGGAGGCGACCGGCCCGAAGACCTCTTCGCAGTAGGCCTCGGCCTTGATCGGGGTGTTCGCGAGCACGGTCGGACGATAGAACAACTGGTCGTACGTACCACCGGCCCGAAGCTCCGCGCCCTGCGCGACGGCATCCTGAACAAGGGAATGCACACGATCGCGCTGCACCTCGTCGATGAGAGGACCCAGATGCACCTGACCCGCCGCCGGGTCGCCGACGTGCATGCTCTCGGCCTTGGCCGCCAGCTTCTCGACGTATTCCTCGAAGATCGATTCGTGCACGATGTGGCGACCCACGGTCATGCAGATCTGCCCCTGGTGAAGGAACGCGCCCCAGGTGGCGAGGTTCACGGCCTTGTCGACATCGGCATCCCCTCGCACCAGGAATGCGGAGTTGCCACCCAGCTCGAGGTGGGCTCGCTTGAGATGCCGGCCCGCCGATTCCCCGACGCTGCGTCCCGCGCGCGTCGAACCGGTGAACGCGATCACCCGCACGTGCGGGTCGGCGACCATCGCCTCACCGACGTCGGCGCCACCGGGCACCAGCTGCAGCAGCCCCGCCGGCAGGCCCGCCTCTTCGAAGATGCGCACCATCGCCACGCCGCCGGTGATCACCGTGCGGGGGTCGGGCTTGAGCAGCACCGCGTTGCCCAGCGCGAGGGCGGGCGCAACCGCGCGGATGCCGAGGATCAACGGCACGTTGAAGGGCGAGATCACACCGACGACGCCGACGGGTACCTGCTCGGCGAGCGACAGCCGCGGCTCCTCGCTCGAGAGGATCGATCCTCTCGGCGCAGAGGGAAGCGCGGATGCCTCGTAGCACTCCGAGGCCGTGACGTGCAGCGCGAAACCTGCCAGGGGCGGGATCGCCCCGACCTCGCGCGTGTTCCAGCCGCCGATCTCTTCGGCATACTGCTCCCAGAGCGCGCCGGCCTTGCGCAGAACGGCTGCGCGGGCGGGGTGGGGCATGGCAGCCCACTCTTTCTGCGCGCGTGCAGCGCCCTCGGCCGCTCGGGCCACGTCAGCGGCGTCGGCGAGTCCGACATCCGCCAGGGTGCGTCCGGTCGCAGGCTCGACGGAGGGAATCTGTCCCCCGCCACCGGCAACCCACTGGCCGTCGATAAAGATCTTTCCCGCGAAGACCGCCTCGTCGATGAGGGTCTCACCCTCGTGTGTCACTGTGCTCATGAGCGCTCCTTGATAGCTGGCGTCGGTTTCGGTTCAGTTCGCGGCGCCTCGGGCGAGCCGCTGGGCGCGACGGCCGGCGACGCTCGAGGCGAACCCCCGCCGGATCACTCGCATCGCCTCGTTGGCGACGCCCACTCCATCGACGTACGGAGACCGCCAGATGGCGAGCATGTCGCTGACCTCGGGCGCCAGAACGGAACGCGAGAACGCTTCCACGCCGAAGCGTCCGGAGTAGCCGATGTCGAACGCGTGCCGCACCAGGGCCTCGACGTCGACCGCGCCGCCATCGAGGCCGCCACGCCCGGACTGTCCCAGTTCGAGGTAGCCGAGCCGGTCGCCGGCCGTCGTGATGGCAGCGGCGAGGTCACCCTCCTCCACCGCCATGTGGAAGGTGTCGAGATGGATGCGCAGGTTCTCGGAGCCGCTCGCTTCGACGAACGCGACCGCCTGCGCAGCCGTGTTCACGACCGACGTCTCGTAACGGTTGAGCACCTCGAACGTCATCATGATGCCGCGTTCGTGCGCCTCGTCGGCGACGCGACCGACCTCGACGGCGGCACGCTCGAACGCGGCCGGCGTGGTCGCACCCGCCGGATGACCGAACACCCCGTAGGGCACCCCGTTCATCTGGTCGCCACGGAGCGCCGACGTCACGTCGAGAGTGTGGCGCAGCATCTCGGCACCCGCTGCGCGTTCCGACGCATCCTCGGACGACACATCGGCACCAGGCATCTGCCCCGCGATCGTGATGGGGCTGACCCCGTGCGCAGTGAACACGTCTCCGAGATCACGCGCCTCGTCCAAGCCGATTGCGAGCGGCGGAAGCACCACGCGCCGGTAGCCGGCCCCCACGATCGCATCGAGAGCGGCCGGAAGCAGGTCAGAGGTGACGTCGGCGAGAACGACGTTCAGGTGGCAGGCGACGTCCAGGTCGACGTCAGCGGTCTCGGCTGCGGTCGTCATCGCAACCCCCTTAGAACGCCGGCAGGTCGAGCCGCTGCTTGAACACCGAGTAGCCATCCTCGACCTGCACGACCGTGCCGTTGATGACGTTGGCCTCGTCGGACGCGAGGAATGCGACGACGTTGGCGATCTCGGAGGGCTCGGTCATCTTGTTGCGCAGCTGCTCCGACGCGAACGTCGTCTTCAACTCGTCACTGAACTGATTGATGATGGGCGTCCCGACGCGTCCTGGAGTGATGGCGACGGCCCGGATGCCGTACTCGGCCAGTTCGTAGGCGGCGGACCGGGTGAAGGAGATGACCGCCGCCTTCGCGGCGCTATAGGTGAACGACAGCTCGGCCGCCTGCTCTCCGTATACCGAGGACGTGCTGATGATGACGCCGGGCGTTCCCTGCCGACGGAACTGCCGACCGGCGGCGAGGATGCCGTAGTACACGCCGTCCTGATCGACCCGGATCATCGGCGCGTAGTCGACCTCGGGATCGTGATCGAGCAGGGGCTTTCCACCAGCGATCCCGGCGTTGTTGAAGATGACGTCGAGCTTGCCGAAGGCGTCGACGGCGCTCTGCACGGCGGCCTCGACCTCGGCGTATACCGAGACGTCGACACCGACCGCCGCGGTCGCGCCGGGGTGCGTCTTGTCGATCTCGGCGACCACCTCGGCGGCACGATCGCGATTGATGTCGGCGACGACGACACGAGCGCCCTCCGCGACGAACTTCTCGACGGTGGCGAGGCCGATTCCGCTCGCGCCTCCGGTGATGAGTGCGACTTTGCCTTCCAGGCGCATGGCTTCTTCTTCCTGATCTCGTAAGTGGTCGGGCAGAGAAGGGGCGGCGGGCGAAACGCCCGCCACCCCTCGTCAGCCTCAGTCGGTCGGTTCGATCTCGTCGACGTTCGAGCGGTCGACCAGGGTCACGTCCGTCTCGATGAAGTCCTCATCGGGAAGCTCCCCGGTCTCGCGGTACGTCTCCATGTACTCGAGCACCGTGTCGAGCACGGCGGGCCAGTCCTGGATGACGGTGGCGTAGAACGGCCCGTCCTCGGCGATCTCGGCCAGCGCGATGCCGACGGCATCCACACCCGTGACGAAGATGTCGTCGCGGCCGGCCTCGTTGATGGCCTGCACGGCGCCCACCGCGGCGTGGTCCCAGCCGACCCAGACACCGTCGAGCCCGTCCGGGTTCGCCTGCAGATAGTCGGTGACGAACTGCAGCGCCTCTTCCTGCGAGGTCGCCGGCGAGAGCACCTGCTTGATCTCGCCGCCCGCGATGTTGGCGCCCTGCTCGATGAGCAGCTCCTCCGCCATCGCGCTGCGGGTCGAGATGCCCACGTGCGGGTCGTGGCCGATCACCATGACATCCTTGCCCTCGACGCCACCCATGGCCTCATCGAGCGCCCCGACGGTGAGGTCGGCGATCTGCTGCTGCTTGGTCGTCACGTCGACGACGAAGTCGGAGTTGGGCTCGACGCCACCGTCGATCGAGAAGATCGGGATGTCGGCGTTCTCGGCCGCAGTCACGAGCGGTCCGATCTGACGCGGGTCGGGGAAGCCCGCCAGCACCGCGTCGGCGCCGCGCGTGATCGCGCCCTGCACGTCACTGTTGATCACGTCGTAGTCGAAGTCGCTGGTGTAGAGCGTGATGTCCCACCCCAGCTCCTCGCCGCGCTCGACGGCGGCATCCATCGTCGACTTGCCGACGGGCGTGCCGTAGCCGGCAGTGAAGGCCACCACGGTGAAGGTGTCGTCGCCGCCACCCTCGCCGCCGCCGGCGTCGCTCCCGCATCCGGTCAGCGCCAGCGCTGCGGCGGCTCCGGCCGCGATCGCGGTAATGATTCGTCTACGCATCATCCACTCCTTTGTCTTGTGATTGCGTACTCTGTGCCTGCGCGGGCCAGTGACCCGCCCAGCTGGGTGCGAACGCCGCCGAAGCTAGGCGTCGCGAGATTTCATGGCCGACAAGGTGACGGCCGCGATGATGATGAGGCCCGTGAAGACCTCCTGGTAATACGTGTTCACTCCGATGACGTTCAGGCCGTTGTTCATCACGCCGATGATGCCCACACCCACCAGGGTGCCCCCGACGTTCGCCTGACCGGAACGGAGGATCGTCATACCCAGGAACACCGCCGCGAGAGCGAAGATCATGTAATTGTTCGCGCTCGACGCACTCGCACTGCCGAGCCGGCTGACGAGGATGATCCCGCCGATGCTCGAGACGAAGCCGGCCACCGTGAACGCGAGGAACCGGGTGGTGCGCACGCTGACTCCCGACAGCCGGGCGACCTCGGCGTTGCCGCCGACCGCGTACCACCGGCGCCCGATGGTCGTGAACCGCAGCACGAGCCAGACGATGATGGCGATGGCGACGGCGAAGAAGATCGGCATGGGGATGCCGAGCGGGCGGCTCTGCCCGATCCACTCGAAGCTCTCCGGCATCCCGTACAGCGTCGTGCCGCCCGTGACGATGTACGCCAGACCGCCCACAGTCGTCATCGTCGCCAGCGTCGCCACGATCGGCGACAGCTTGAGGAACGCGACGAGGAATCCGTTCGCCATCCCGACGAGCAGGCCCACGGCAAGGCCGGCGAGGATCGACAGCGGCACGGGTGTGCCGCCGATCATCAGCGCCGCGGCAGTGGCTCCCGACAGTGTCGCGTTCGTCCCCACGGACAGGTCGATGTCGCCGAGCACCAGAACGACCGTCGCACCAGCGGCGATGATCGTCAGGATCGCGACCTGCTCGAGGATGTTCCGCACGTTCCCGAAGCTCAAGAAGACATCGGGCCGCATGAGGAAGAAGAACAGGATCAGCGCGATAAGCGCGATGATCGTTCCGCCCTGCAGGAGCATTTGCGACAGTGGCCGGCGTTCCGTCGGCGTCGTCGCCGGGGGAAGCGGGTCGGTCTTGGTCATCGTTCAGGCCCTTCCGTATGCGTAGGAAAGCAGGAGTTCGTCGTTCGCGTCGACGGCGGGCACCTCACCGGAGATGCGCCCCTCGTGCATGATGAGGATGCGATCGGACATGCCGATCAATTCGGGCAGCTCGGAGCTGACCGCGATGATGGTCGTCCCACCCGCGGCCAGCTCGCGGATCAGGCGGTAGATCTCGGCCTTGGTGCCGACGTCGATGCCGCGCGTGGGCTCGTCCATCAGCAGCACCTTCGGCTTGCGGGCGAGCATCTTCGCCAGCACGACCTTCTGCTGGTTGCCGCCGGAGAGCTGGCCGACCGGCTGACGTGGGCCCCGGGCCTTGATGCGCAGGTTGGCCAGCCCGTCGCGCGCAAGGTCCACGACACTGCGGCCCGAGACCCAGCCGAGGGTGCTGACGGTCCGCAGATTCGCCAGCGCGATGTTGTCCTGGATCGGCGCGCTGAGAATGATGCCCTGACTACGGCGCTCCTCCGGCACGAGCGCGATGCCGGCTTCGAGCGCACGTCCCACACCCGGGGCGTGCGGCAGCTTCACTTCGCCGACGGTCATCGTGCCGGACGTGTGCTTCTGCGCGCCCGAGAGCAATCGGAGCAGTTCGCTGCGGCCCGATCCGGCAAGGCCGCCGATACCGAGGACTTCCCCGGCGTGCGCCTGGAAGGTCGCGTCCTGCACACGGTTCCCCGTGAGGCCCTCGACCCGCAGGACGACATCGCTCGTCGCCGTCACCCGGGCGGGGTACATCTCACCCGGATCGCGCCCGACCATCGTCGAGATCACCTCGTTGACCGTCGAGTCGGCCACGTCCTTCGTCAACATCGTCTCGCCGTTGCGCATCACCGTCAGGCGGTCGCACAACTCGAAGACCTCCTCGAGGCGATGCGAGACGTATACGATCGCGACACCTTCGTCGCGCAGCGTGCGCAGCACACCGAAGAGGTCGTTGATCTCGTGGTCGGTGAGCGATGCGGTCGGCTCGTCCAGGATCAGCACGCGCGCATCCGTCGCGAGCGCTCGCGCCACTGCGACCATCGTCTGCTGCACCGGGGAGAGCGCACCCGCGAGCTTTCCCAGGGGGATCTTCTGGTTCAGCCGGTCGAGCTGCTGCTGCGCACGCCGCCGCATGGCCGCCCGCCTGACGATCCCGGACGAACTGGGCATCTGCTCGCCGAGGAGGATGTTCTCGGCGACGCTGATCGTCGGGATGATCGACAGCTCCTGGTAGAGAGCCACGATCCCGACCTTGTTGGCCGCGCGGACGCTCGCGAACTCGACCTTCGACCCATCCCGCCGGATCTCGCCACCGTCGGGCGAGTACAGCCCCGTCAAAATCTTGATCAGCGTCGACTTTCCGGCGCCGTTCTCTCCCAGCATCGCGTGGATCTCGCCGGGTCGCACCGAGAAGTTCGCCCCGCTCAACGCGTGGACACCGTCGAAGCGCTTGACGATCCCGACTCCTTCGAGCGCGGGGTCGATATCGGCGACACGGCGCTCTTCGATCAGGCTCATGACCGTTCCCCCTCATCGAGACCGTCGTTGCAGCGGATGATGACCTTCGGATGCCGCCCGCTGACGTGGGCGGCGAAGGCCTCAGGCGCTTCCTCGATGCCGAAGACGGCGCCTGTCAGCTCGTCGACGTCGAGCTTCGGGAGGATCTGCAGCGCGCGCGGGAAGGCGTAGGGCGAGATGAACACACCGGTGAGAGTGAGTTCCTTCATGTAGAGGTAGTCCGAGAGGTTGAGCGGCATCTCGAAGTCGTGCGGATACATGGCGCCGTAGACGACCGTGGCGCCCTTCGCGGCGATGTCGAGCAGCCCCGCCACGGCCCGCGTCGAACCGGATGCGTCGATGACCACGTCGTAGCCGCGGCCACCGGTGATCTCGTCCGTGCGGTCCCTCTGATTTTCCGAGACCGGGTCGATGACGTGCTCGGCCCCATGGCGGAGCGCCATGTCTCGCCTGTCTGCGATCGGCTCGATCATCGTCAGCGAGGTGGCCCCGCTCATCCGCATCACCTGCAGGGCGAGCTGACCGATGGGTCCGCCGCCGCAGACGACGACGCGGTCGCCGGGGCGCGCACGCGTCTTGTCGGCGATGCGCACCGCGACCGACGTCGGCTCGAGCAGACACCCCTTGAGAAGGCTGACCTCGTCGGGCAGGCGGTAGACCTGGGACTCGTGCCAGGTGACCGTCTCGGCCATACCCGGGCGGTTGTACTCCTGCACGTACTCGCAGAACTGCTGCCGTCCGTCCTGACAGGCCCGGCACGTGCCGCAGAAGCGGACGAAGTTGCCCGAGACGCGGTCGCCCACCTTCAGCCCGTTGCGGGTCGCGCGCTCGCCGAGCGCCTCGACCACGCCCGAGATCTCATGTCCGAGACCGATCGGCACGTCCGTGCCGAAGAACCCCTCGGCCAGGTGCGGGTCGGAGCCGCAGATCGCCGCGTACGCGACGCGGATGCGCACGTCCTCCGGGCCGAGCGGCTGCTCCGGCATGTCGACCACGCCGATCTGTCCGCGCGCGTCCTCGTCGGGGGCGCGCAGGCTCCCGATCTTGGTGACCGCTACTGTTCTCATTCGTCTCTCCGTTGAGCGTTGTGACGTGGGCGGGGCCCGGTCAGGGCGTGGCCGCGATCGCGCGGCGCGCGGCCGCTACGGTCGCTTCGAGACCGTAGCCGTGCTTGTCGCGCAGCTGTTCGTCCTCACCGAACCCGGCATAGACCTGGGGGATGCCGAGACGCTCGAAGGCCGTCAGGTGCAGGCCGCGGTCGGCCACGACGTCGGCGACCCGCGAGGCGAGCCCACCGTAGGCCAGGTGGTCTTCGAGCACGATGAACCGGCCGCCGGTCTCCGCGGCCGAACGCACGATCAGCTCCTCGTCGATCGGCTTGAGGGTGAACATGTCGACCACGCGCACCGATCGGCCGTCCTTGGCGAGCTCGTCCGCGGCGTCGAGCGCCTGGGCGACGACCGTGCCGTGCGTGAAGATCGTCGCATCCGTGCCCTCGCGCGCGACGATGCCCTTGCCGATCTGCACGTCGTGCTGCCCCGGCTCGTAGAGCACCTTGTCCTTCTTGCCCACAGCGAGCCGGATGTAGATGGGACCGGACATCGTCATGGACTGGCGGAGCACCTCGCCCACCATCAGGGGATCGCCGATCGAGGTGACCGTCATGTTGGTCAGCGCGCACATGAGGGCGAGGTCCTCGACGGCGTAGTGCGTCGATCCGCCGTTGCCGACCAGGCCGGCGTGCGTGCCGATGATCTTGACCGGCAGGTTGGGGTAGCACACATCGGTGCGCACCTGCTCGAGCGCGCGCATGCTGAGGAAGGGCAGCATCCCGGAGACGACGGGAATGTTGCCGTCGTACGCGAGTCCGGCCGCGATGCCGACGCAGGCCTGCTCGGCGAGACCGACATCGAGGAAACGCTCGGGGTACTTCTCGCGGAACTCGACGAGGGTCGCTCCGATGTCGGGGGTGAGCACCCACAGGTTGTCATGCTCTTCGCCGAGCTCGGCGAGGGTGCTTCCGATGACGGACCGGGCACCGAGGAAATCTCCGAAGGTGAAGGTGACGGGCATCAGACGGACTCCTTTTCACGAGATGCTTCGAGGGCGGCGAATGCGCGCTCGAGGTCTTCGGCTCCGAGAGAGCCGGCATGCCAGGCGAGGTTGCGCTCCATGAAGTCGATGCCCTTGCCCTTGACCGTCTCGCAGATGACCACGGTCGGCTTGTCGGAGTCGGTGGCAGGCAGGTTGTCGATCGCCTCGACGAGCGCACCCATGTCATGGCCGTCGATGTGGACGACGTTCCAGCCGAAAGCGGCCCACTTGTCCGGATACGGCTCGAGCACGACCCGCTCCTCATCGAAGCTCGTCATGAGCTGCCGGTTGCGGTCGATGAACGCGACGAGGTTGCCCAGCTTGTTGGAGTTGGCCGCCATCGCGGCCTCCCAGACCGACCCTTCGCCGGTCTCGCCATCACCCAGAAGGGTCACGACGCGGTGGCTCTCGCCCCGGCCGCGTGCGCTGAGCGCCATGCCGACGGCGAGCGGCAGGCCGTGGCCCAGCGAGCCGGTCGAGCATTCGACGCCCGGCAGCTGCACCTTGCACGGGTGCATCCCGTACGCGCTGTCGAGCTGACCGTAGGTGTCGACGATGCCCTCGTAGGAGAAGAATCCGCGCATCGCCATGGCGATGTACATGCAGACCGCCGCGTGCCCCTTGCTCAGCACGAAGCGGTCGCGGCGCGGGTTGGCGATGTCAGTGGGATCGATGTCGAGCCCGTAGTGGAACAGCACCGTGAGGATGTCGGCGGACGACAGATCGCCGCCGATGTGCACGGCGCCCTCGTATGTGCCGCACAGCTGCAGCAGCTTGGACCGCAGCTCGAAGGCCAGGTCCTTCAACTCCGCGACGGAATGCTGTCCGGCTTCAGCCGGCGTGCTCTCTGGCACCATTTCATGCCTCCTCGTTGATGACATCGAGCCCGCCGTCGGCGCTGCTGCGCTGTTCGCGAACCCGTGATCCTGCGGCTCCCGGCCGTCTTCGGCGGGATGACTGCGATGACGTTAGCACGAAGCCATTTACATGTAAACAGGAATGCACGTAAACTCGATTCGTGCCGGGGGAACTGCCGCCCGGTGGCCCGATTCCACGGAAGACGATGCGCCGAGAGACTGCCATCGCGGGCCGGACGACAACACAGAGAGGTGCGTAGTCGAGATGACGATGACGGATACGTCTGCGGGTGTGCGGACGGGGTTGTTTATCGGGGGCCGGGAGCGGTTCACGGATGCGGTGTTGAGTGTGGCTGATCCGGGTAAGCCGGGTGTGGTCGTGGGTGAGGCCGCGTCGGCGTCGGCGTCGGATGTGGCGGATGCGGTCGCTGCGGCGAATGAGGCGTTCCCGGGCTGGTCGGGGTTGTCGCCGCAGGAGCGTGCCCGGTTGATGGGTGACGCGATCGCGGGGATCGCTGATGACCGGGATGCGGACGCGGCGGTCTTGTCGCAGGAGAACGGGAAGATCCGGATGGAGGCGTGGATCGACGCGCTGGTGTTCGAGATCCGGTGGCAGCTGGCGTTGATGCTCGCCGACGAGGTCGAGCAGTCGATGACGCTGCCGGTGGTGCCGGGGAAGATCCCGGTCTCGACCGAGGTGTCGTACCGGGCGTTGGGTGCGGTGACGATCATCGTGCCGTTCAACTGGCCGATCGCGATCCTGGGTGCGGCGCTGCCGCACGC